>JAFGVN010000086.1 GCA_016937975.1 Clostridia bacterium | reverse complement strand
GAACTGGCGGGTTAGCTTAGTCCATTAAAAGCTGTTAGGCTTTTCTACCTAAGAATCTTATGACTTTAGTCGTGAGAGGTTCAAATGCTTTGAATATAAGAAAACTCATTTGTTCAGATGAGAAAAAATCAAAATAAATTTTTTCTTTGTGTTCCTACAAAATAACATATAACATACAAAGGGGATTCGCTGTAATGGCGGATTTTCTTTTTGCTATTTAACATGAATTTAACAGGAAGTTAACATTTACTAAGCATGCTTTTGATAGAATGAATTAGAAATTTTCTTTAGATGCAATGGGATTATATTTATGATTACAAATTAGATCTATTCCCATAGGATAAGAAATTATTAGAATAGGTAGGAGGTCCAGTTTAAGATGGAATCTGTTAAGATAAGTGTTAAAAATCTTGACTTGTATTATGGCTCATTTCAAGCATTGAAAGATATTAACTTGAATATTGAAGCCAATAAAGTCACTGCTCTTATTGGTCCATCAGGCTGTGGAAAATCAACTTTTTTAAAAACTTTGAATCGGATGAATGACTTGGTTGATTACTGCAAGTATACCGGAAATATACAATTAGATGAACGAGATATAAGAAAGGACTATGATGTAATTGATTTGAGAAAGAAAATAGGAATTGTTTTTCAAAAGCCAAATCCTTTTCCAATGAGTATTTACGAAAATGTTGCATACGGTCCTAGAGCACACGGTATAAAAAAGAAGAAGATCCTAGATGAAATAGTTGAACAAAGTTTAAAGGATGCTGCCCTTTGGGAGGAAGTAAAGGATCGTTTGAAAAAATCTGCCTTGGGATTGTCAGGTGGACAACAACAAAGATTGTGTATAGCTAGAGCTTTAGCTGTTGCTCCAGATGTTTTGTTAATGGATGAACCGACATCAGCACTGGATCCAATAGCGACAGCAAAAATTGAAGAACTCGTCAAGAAATTAAAAGAGAAATATACGATTATCATTGTGACCCATTCCATGCAACAAGCAGGTCGCATTTCTGATAATACTGCTTTTTTCTTGATGGGCAAATTAATTGAATTTGGAAAGACAATTAATATTTTTAGAAATCCAGTTTATCAGAAAACAGAAGATTATATTACAGGTAGGTTCGGTTAGGAGTTGTTATGAGACATTTATTCGATAAGGAATTAAAAACGGTTACAGAGCAAGTGATTCAAATGGGACACCAAGTGGATCAAATGCTTAAGGATGTTGTACTTGCACTAAAAGATGGAGATGTTGAAAAAGCAATTGAGCTAGAAAAATATGATGATGAAATTGATCAAATGGAAAATCAAATTGAAAATTTATGTATTGATATCATTGCAACTCAATGTCCAATTGCAAGAGATTTAAGAAGAATTACAACCATTCTGAGAATGATTTCAGATTTGGAGCGTATTGCCGACCACTGTGTTAATATTGCACGTATTGTCATTGAAAACAAGGGTAGACCATTTATGAAACCTTTGGTGGATTTACCTAATATGCAAGATATTTGTTCTGTTATGATCCATGATTCCATTGAGTCCTTTATTCATAGTGACTATAAGCAAGCTTATACTGTGATTAACCGTGATGATGAAGTCGATGCGATTTATGAAAAAATCTATATTGAGTTATTAAATATCTTAACGCAAAATAATGAAGAAATGGATCCTGTTGTAAAAGAACAAGTTATTATGCTACTTCTAATCGGTCGTTATTTAGAAAGAATTGCAGATCATGCAACGAACGTCTCAGAACGGGTAATATATATGGTTACAGGTAAATTAGTTAAAGGGTAAAGAATGAAAGGAAATCCAAGTTGGATTTCCTTTTTAGCGTTTCTTCTGTTTAATATAGCCTTTTCTGAAACCTTCCAATAACAATTTCAAACTATCTATTGAAGTTCTTAAATCAGTACCAATGTCGGTATCACTGACAAATAATCTCTTATGATTCTCCTTGGTATAAACTGTTGTAGGTAATATGTCGACTTCATGCTCAATAGCTGATTGTATGGATTCAAAGGGTTCATGGGCAACAAGCATCATACCACGAGAGTTATAAGTCAAAGTATAGCCTGCAATGCCTGTAGTATTGTGATAGGCTTTGGAAAAACCGCCATCAATGACAAACATCTTATTGCCTTTAACGGGACTTTCACCCTTTAATGTTTTTACTGGGACATGACCAGAAATAATATTTGAAACTTCAGGGTTTAGACCAAAGTCTGCAAGAATTTGATCCAATAGCGGTTCATGATCTCTATTTTTAAAATAAGGATTTTCCACTTCCTCATAAGTAGATTTATCGTTGATGAAATATCTTTCAAAAGTGGTCATCTTCTTTTTAGCGAAAAGTGGTGAGTATTCACCGTTCCATAGATACCACATAAAATCAAGACCCTGCTGCTTTTCCTGTTCATCCTCTTCATAATAAGCTTTTTTGACATAATCTTCGAAGAAATCAAATAAAGCTTTTCCTTTATACTCTTTTTCTTTGAAACGAAAGGCTTTAAAACTTAAATCCTCATGAATGGGAACGCCACCATGGAAAAGCAAGTTATTATTAAAGACGAGATAAATACTTCCTTTACGATATAAAAACTCTGCATGCTGTTGCAATTTATCTGAAGTTAAGAAGGATCTTCTAAGTTTTTCTACAACAAGTTGTTCCTCTTCAGTTAGATCGTAAGGATTATTACTATTTATCGTTGGAAAATCTACATCATTCAGTTCATACTTCTTACCTTCAATAATTATGGTTTTATCACTTTTATTTAAGGATTCTAAGAATAGCCTGTGATTCATATCAAATTCAGGATTTCTAAGAATCAGTTGTCCCTCGAGCTTGAATTGAATGATTGCAATGGCTTTATGCATTTTGCTGACCAAGTCATTCTCTTTATCATTTAAAAGTTCATTTCTTTGTTTTGTAATAAAATTTGAGTTGTTTACTTCCGGGTAGGTTTCCATTGCAAAAGTTGCAAGGGGCAATAAATTAATACCATAGCCGTCTTCCAAAGTTTCTAGATTCGCATAACGTAAGGATATTCTCAGGGCATTTGCCATGCAAGCATCAGAACCTAAGGCTGCACCCATCCAAATAATATCATGATTGCCCCATTGGATATCAACAGAATGGTGTTCCATAATTTCATCTAAAATAATATGAGCCCCTGGACCTCTGTCATAAATGTCTCCAACGATATGCAGTCGATCTACAACCAGTTTTCTAATTACTGAACATAAGGCATAAATAAAATCCTCAGCTTGCTTTACTTCAATGATGGTTTCAATAATACGATTGTAATATTCTTGCTTGGATGAAAGTGTTTCCTTTTCATGTAAAAGTTCTTCAATGATATATCTAAAGTTCTCTGGCAACGTTTTTCTGACTTTAGATCGTGTATATTTAATGGCACTAATTCTTGTGAGTACAATAAGCTTGTAAATCGTCGTCTTATACCAACTTTTCATATCCGGCTCATCTTTCCCAATGAGTGCCATTTTTTCTTTGGGATAATAGATCAATGTTGCAAAAGATTTTTTTTCAGGTTCAGCCATGGTATGACCAAAGGCTTCATCTATTTTCCTTTTAATAACACCAGAAGCATTCCTAAGGACATGGGTAAAGGCTTCATACTCGCCATGTATATCTGTTAGGAAATGTTCTGTACCCTTTGGTAAGCTTAAGATTGCTTCTAAATTTATGATTTCAGTGCATACAGCATCAACATTGGGATATTGCTTAGATAATATTTTCAAGTAATTGATTAGTCGTTCATCCATTTTAAACTCCTTTTGTTTTCTAACACCATTATATAGAATCTATTGGATTTGAAAAGGCAAATGGTGTAAAAATACTGTAAATTATTCAAATTAATAAAACTGTACTTAAATCGTATAAATAGATTGACTTATTTATAACGATGTTTTATAATTTAAACAGATACAAAATTAAAATGATTACAATTTGGAGGTAAGGATATGAAAGTCGTTGTTATTGGTTGTACACATGCAGGTACTGCAGCAATTGTAAATACTGCTCAATTATATAAAGATGCTGAAATAACTGTATATGAAAGAAATGATAATATTTCATTTTTGTCTTGTGGTATTGCTTTACATGTAGCAGATGTAGTAAAAGATCCTAAAGGTTTGTTTTACTCTTCACCAGAAGCGCTTGCAAATTTAGGTGTAAATACAAAAATGAAACATGATGTTTTGAATGTTGATGTTAAAAATAAAACAGTTACTGTTAAAGATTTGGCAAAGGATGAGGTCTTTGAAGATACCTATGACAAATTAATTGTAACAACAGGTTCTTGGCCAATTATGCCACCAATTGAAGGGATTAAACAAGAAAACATTGTCTTATGTAAAAACTATGATCATGCAAAGCAAGTCATTGAAAAAGCAAAAACTGCAGAAAATATTGTGGTCGTTGGTGCAGGGTATATCGGTGTTGAACTTGTAGAAGCCTTTGAAATTTTAGGTAAAAAAGTAACCTTGATTGATGCTCAAGATCGTATCTTACCTAAATACTTAGATCCAGAATTTACAGAACCTGCTGAAAAGTCATTTGTAGATAAAGGTGTGAAGATGGCTTTAGGTGAATTGGTTCAATCTTTCAAAGGAAATGGTAAAGTAGAAGCGGTTGTAACGGATAAAGGTACATATGCTGCAGATATGGTTGTTTTATGTATTGGTTTCAAACCCAATACTGATCTTTTTAAAGGTCAATTGGAGATGCTTCCAAATGGTGCCCTTGTCATCGATGAATATATGCAAACCAGTGAACCGGATGTTTTTGCTGCTGGTGACAGTTGTGCAGTGATTTACAATCCAACTGGTGAAAGAAGATACATTCCTTTGGCAACTAATGCTGTGAGAATGGGAACTATTGCTGCAAAGAACTTAAAGGAAAAAACGGCTAAGTATATTGGTACACAAGGTACTTCAGGGATTAAAATTTATGAACATAATATTGCTTCTACTGGCTTAACAGAATTGACAGCAAAAGAAGCGGGTCTAGAAATTGAAACCGTTACAGTTAAAGATAACTGGAGACCGGAATTTATGCCAACATATTCTGAAGTCACATTAAAGGTCGTTTACGATAAGAACAATCGTGTTGTTTTAGGTGCACAATTAGTTTCTGATGAAGATTTGACCCAATCGATTAATACCATGTCTGTTGTCATCCAAAATAAAATGACTATAGATGAATTAGCATATGTGGATTTCTTCTTCCAACCACATTACAACAAGCCATGGAATTTCTTGAATCAAGCAGGTTTACAAGCTAAATAAATGGGTATATATAATTAAAGGAAATATATGTTATAATTAGAAAAGTATTCATTATGGATACTTTTTTTGTTGAGATATTTAGGAGGTAGTATGAAAAATTTAAGTTTAAAAACAAAAATTGGATTGATGGTTTTTGTGATTATGGCTTTTATGTTAGGTGTTATTGTTTTGTATGTTTTGCCAACCATGGGAAATGCCATAGATGATCAAGTGGAAACAAAACTAGAGCAACTTGTGGAAGTGCCAATTGCTATTATGCATGGGTATTATAATGACTATAAGGATGGTGTTCTTTCGGAAGAAGAAGCAAAACAGATGGCTTTAAGCACAATTGAAATTATGCGCTATGATAAGGAATCCAATTATTATTTTATTATAAACTATGATAATAAAATGGTCATGCATCCAATCAAACCAGAATTAAATGGTAATGATCTTTCAGAATCAGTGGATGAAGAAGGCTTTAAGCTCTTTGACGCTATGGTTAAAGTTGTGAAAGCGGACAAGTCCGGTTTTGTAGATTATGTATGGCCAAAGCCAGGTAATGAAAAATCTCAACCTAAAACCTCTTATGTAGCTGCATTTGAGCCGTGGGAAATGATTGTAGGAACAGGCGTTTACGTTGATGATGTAGTCGCTTTGAAAACCAACTTATATCGTAATGTTGCACTTATTACCTTTGCTGTTGTTGTGGTTATGGTGTTAATGATTGTTTATGTCATTCAATCGATTAATGGTGCGATGAAGAAAATCATGTATGTTTCCAATCAGGTCTCAGAAAATGATTATTCTGACACGATTTCAATGGATCGTAAGGATGAATTAGGAAGAATTGCTTTATCTTTTAACTCAGCGATAAAAAATGTTAAAGCACTGGTAACAGAAATCAATGACTCTATAGAAGTTGTTAATGATAATAGTCTGATTTTAAGTAATGCCATTAAAGACATTGAAAACAATGTTACAGAAGCAGCTATGGAAACAGAGAGTGTGTCGGCTTCCATCAGTGAAACCGCTACATCAGCCAGTAACATTGCCCATATGGTAGATGAAATTCAATTCGCAGTAGAATCTGTAGCTACTCGTGCAACAGAAGGTGCAACCACGACTGCTGACGTCGCTTCAAGAGCAAATCAATTAAAGGAAGATGCAATTGTAGCAAGCAATCATGCTGAAAACATATATCATGAAGTTAAAATTAAAATGGAAGATGCCATAGAAAAATCCAAGGCCGTTGAACAAGTTAATTTGTTGTCCTCAACGATTTTGGACATTACAGATCAAACCAATTTATTGGCACTGAATGCTTCCATAGAAGCTGCCAGAGCTGGTGAAGCAGGAAGAGGTTTTGCAGTAGTAGCCAATGAAATTGGTAAGCTGGCAGAACAATCCAATCGTACAGTTGTGCAGATTCAAGGTGTTGTTGATGTCGTGCACCAGGCTGTAACCCATTTGTGTGATGCTTCACTGAGAATTTTGGCATTTGTCGATGAGGAAGTAAAACCGGATTATGAAAAACTGGTAAGTGTTTCTGATCAATACAATAGAGATGCCTCTACCTTTAATTCCATTATGATGGATTTAAGTGCCACTTCAGAGGAGTTACATGCTTCGATGATCAGTATCAATGAAATTACCCATGAAATGACAACGGCTTTAAATTCAGGTTCGGAAAGTGTTGAAACCATCTCTGAGTATGTTAACAGTTTGTTAGATAAGAGTCAGGATCTATCATTAATCAATGATACGAATGTGAAGAGTGTTGAAAAGTTACAAAGTTTGACTGATAATATTAAATTGTAAAATAAAGAAGAAATTCCAAATCGGAATTTCTTTTTTGTTTATGCATTAAATTGAGGAAGGTAATCTTTGTTTTGTAAAAGCACTTCATCTAAAACAGTTTTTAATACAGCACCTTTTTTTGTAAGGAGATGTACCGTTAAAGCTTGTAAGGCTGTTCCATAATCTCCAGTGATGCCTGCTTCAATGGTCAATCTTTCATATGCTTTCAAATGAAGGAGTTCGCCTTGTACCTGTAAAGGCAGAGTTTCTATGGATAAAGGTCTTGGACCTGCATCCGTAATTAAACAAGTTGTTTCAATCACTGCATCTTCTGGCAGGAAGGGAAGGGTTTGATTGTTTCTTACATTGACAATCATGTGTGTTTTCTTATTGTTGTAGATACCATTGATTAACTCGCATGCGGCTTCAGAATAATATGAGCCACCTCGTTTTTCAAGTTCCACCGGTTTCTCATGTAAGTCAGCTTTCTTGTAAACTTCGAAAAGTTCCTTTTCAACCTGCTTAACAACTTCACCTCTTGTACCAATTGTGTGATAATCTTCAATGGCATGTTGCAACATATCTTCAGCCATGTAGAAATATTTGTGATAATAACAAGGCATGAGTCCTAAGTTTAGAATTTGCTCATTATGATAAGGAATATCTTCAATATTCTTAGGATTGAATTCAGAATCTGCCATTAATTTTGGCAACAATTCTGGCATAACATTTTTACCTTTGTAATAAACACTGTGACCAAAAACATAGTGATTCAAGCCGATAGCATGAAATAAGAAATCATCACTGCCTAATACTTTTTCAACAGCTTTTCTCATATTCACAGGGACATTACATAAACCAATCGCTTTAATCTTGGAATATCTTAAAACGGTTTCTGTAATTATGCCAGCAGGATTTGTAAAGTTAATTAGAAAGGCTTCAGGGCACAAACGTTCCATATCTTTTGCTATGTCTAAGATGACAGGAATTGTTCTTAATGCTTTGGCAAATCCACCAACACCATTGGTTTCTTGTCCAAGCATGTTGTGAGAAAGAGGAATTCTCTCATCTCTGATTCGAGCATCTAACAATCCAACTCTAAATTGAGTGGTTACAAAACTTGCACCAATTAAAGCTTCTTCTCGGTTCAGTGTTAAATGTACTGTACAATCAATACCAGCTTTTTCAACCATTCTCTTTGCTAGGTTGCCAACGATTTCTAATTTTTCCTTACCGGCTTCTATATCGACAAGCCATAATTCTTTAACGGGTAGTTCGTGATGTCTTTCAATAAAACCTTCGACAATTTCAGGTGTATAGGATGAACCACCACCAATAACGGCAATTTTTAACATAGTCAACTCCTTTATCGTTTTTATTGTTTCCTTTATTGATTTTATTATAATGCCAACAAATAGGAAAAACAAGACGCAAAACAAGAAAAAAATGATATAATAAGAAAAAGTGAGGTAAATTATGAGAGCCAATGATCGTTTAAATGAAATCGTAAAAATTCTAAATAAACAAGGTAGAGTACATGTGAAGGATTTGAGTCTGATGTTTGATGTGACAGAAGACTTGATTCGTAAGGATTTAAAAAAATTAGAAGAGCAAGATTTGATTGATCGAATTTATGGTGGTGCAGAACGCAAGACTAAGAAATTCGATGTTTCCAATATTAAATATAGAATGAACTTGCACCAGAAAAGCAAAAAGATTATTGCAAGTAAAGTACTAGAAGAAATTAACAATGGTGATACTATTTTTTTAGACACTTCATCTACCTGTGCAACCATTGCAGAGGCTTTAGCACAAAGTAATAAGGAATGTACTGTAATCACCAACATGCTTGAGATTGTAAGGATTTTGGAAAGCAATAACGATATCAGAGTAGTCCTATTAGGGGGTTTATACAATCGTCAGATTGGTGGATTTGTCGGATACGAAGTCATTGAACAGATCAAAGGTTATTATGTCGATAAGGCTTTTGTCACCTGTATGTGCTTTGATATGAATCGCGGTGTTCTGATGTCCAGTACGAAAGATATCGGTTTCACGAAGAAGGCTATGCTTGATAATGCAAGATTAGGGTATTATGTAGGAGAGACTAGGAAATTTAAATTGCCAGGAACCGTTCAATTTTACGCAATCGGTGATCTTGATGGTCTCATTTTTGAAAGAGATTTGACGGATATAGAAAAGAAGAAGTTTAAAGATATGAAAATCGTTATTAGATAGGAGTGCTTATGGAAACAAGTTCAATGCAATCTGTATATGATGATGCGAGAAGTAAAGCCAAAAGAGAATATAACGCAAGAAAAGCTAAAGGGGAATCTGGACATTTGACCTCTTTAGATGGTTTGATTAAAGATATAGAAATCATGTCAACCATGGATATTGGAGTTCATGAAATCAGCTTGAAAAAAATTAAAGGAACCTATTCAAACTTTAGAAGAATGACATTCTCTAAAGGTTTCTTGCCACTTGAAGAAGCGAAGTCTGAATTTGCAGGTAAATGGATGGCGCTTTGCAGTGCACATTTAGAAGAAGGAATTAGAGATCCAATTAAAGTTTATGAGTATATGAACTATTTTTACGTCTTGGAGGGCAATAAGCGAGTTAGTGTTTTAAAGTATTATGATGCAGCTTCCATTCATGGACAAATACTCAGATTAATACCTAAATATAATCCTCATGATCCAGATGTGAGAAGATATTATAAGTTTCTAGATTTTTACAAGATGTCTGGTTTGAATCAAATTTGGATGAGTCATGAAAATAGTTATAATGAACTGGCTGAGATTCTAGTGGAATATCGTCCAACGCTCAGATTCTATGAAGATAAGTTCAAACATTTTTACCATTTCGTCTATCTGCCTTTTAGAAAGATGTATAAAGAACATGGTGGAGATCAAATTCAAATTACCACTGGTGATGCTTTTCTTTTATTCGCTAAAATCTATGATATCCCTCAAGAGTTTGATGTAGAGAAAGCTTTAACCATTATGCCTAACTTAATAAAGGAATTAAAAAATAAAGATCTGGAAGCCTCAAGGAGTATTCAAACAGATTCTGAGGAATTTCAAGAATCAGGCTTTATGAAAGCTTTTGGTATGTTTGGTACAAAAAAGGTAAAAATTGCTTTCATTTATGCCAAAGCGGTTGAGACATCAGGCTGGGCGAGATCCCATGAGTTAGGTCGGTTGGCTGTAGAGGAGTATTTTCAAAATAACGTGGAAACAAAATCTTTTGAAAATATAAAAGATGATGAAACCTTGGAAACTTTAATAGGCACTTTAATTGAAGAAGGGTACAATACCATCTTCACCACATCACCTTTGCACAGAAAAGTAACCCTTTCAGCAGCTTTGATTCATACAGAAGTTAAATTTTTTAATTGCTCAGGGAATAGACCTTATGTCCATATGTCCAGTTATTATGGGCGTAGCTATGAACCAAGATTTTTAACTGGTATTGTTGCAGGTGCTTTAACGAAAAACAACATTATTGGTTATACTGCCAATGAACCTACACCAGACAACATTTCATCTATAAATGCTTTTGCCATGGGCGCAAAGATGGTCAATCCCAATGTGGTCATCAAGGTTGTTTACACTGGACTTTGGAACAGTCCAAAAGAAAATGAAAAGTATATTTCAAAGCTTATGGATTTAGGTGCAGATTTGATTTCTTCAAAAAATGATTTGTTGAATAGAGAAATGACCAAGGATTATGGCATTACTTCCATGTTATGTACCGTTGACACTGAGAGGAAGGCTTTGAAAGCTTATGTTGCGGCACCAATTTGGCATTGGGAAGTCTTTTATATTAAGATTATCAATAGTCTAATCAATGGTTCTTACAGTCG
Source organism: Clostridia bacterium (assembly GCA_016937975.1). Taxonomy (GTDB): domain Bacteria; phylum Bacillota; class Clostridia; order Peptostreptococcales; family Acidaminobacteraceae; genus JABXKX01. Next base: position 30,186 of record JAFGVN010000086.1, on the reverse strand, counting down.
TATTGTTAGATCCAGTACGGATAAAAAGCTTTTGAATTTCTGGTGGGGACTTGAATCTGGCGGTTTGGATGTATACCTTAATGAGAATGAAATTCCTCATGAAACATTGAAGCTGGTTAAACTTATGAGAAATATGATTAAAGACGAACAGTTTAAGATTTTTTATGGACCGGTATATGATCAAAATCATCAATTGGTTCTTGCTGATGATGAAATTATGTCAGCAGAAGATATTATCGAAATGAATTGGTACGTAGACCATGTGGAACTACAAGAATTCTAAAAGGAGAGCTTCATATTTAAGATATGAAGCTTTTTAATTGAAATTAAACTTCATTTCAATATTCAATACCAATAAAAAAAAGAGCAGAGCTCTTTCTAATTTAAGGATTTAAAATTTGATAACGCATGATGAACATGTAATTGCCTTTGCGCTCTTTTACATCTGCTTTTAAAATAGTGATTTCATAGCCAGATGGTAATTGGTGCTTAGTTTCAATTAATGTTTGTACAAATTCTGTTACTGCGTCAGCAGCAGATGGATCTACTTCACCCTTCACGCCCCACGGGAGTGACATTACTTTCGTAGGGTTTCAGGTATCGCAAACATCTTTTTTTCTTTGAACAATATCAGCTTCTAAAACTTGATTTAGTTCTTCTTGGAATTGACCAGTTAAACCGAACATTTTAAACCTCCTAATTCAATACATAATCCCATATATTTTTATATGCCTGCCATTCAATTTCAAGTCTTGCCATGTCATGTTTTTCAAAACATGCTATGGTTGCAACACGAAAGGCTACTGCATATAAAATTGATTCCCGATAATTTATATTGCTACGTAAAAGTTTGAGGGATTCTATTGATTGATTACCCCAAGCAATAGAGTCACAAACCAGAACTGCATCAGCAAAGCTTTTTGGAGCTTCTGCTGGTGAAAAATCAATAACTAAAGGCGGTAAGTCCTGGTGAAATAAAATATTGCCACCTAAATCAGAATGAATCAATTGATGTGTTTCATTGTAATCGGGGAGCTGATCGAGCAGTTGATTAACAAAAATATTTTGTTCATTGACTGCCTTCAATCTTTCTTTATTCCAAAGCAAAGTATGCGCTTTGGACCAAGGATCCTTTCCTTTTGGCAATTGATTTGTAGAGGTATTTTTCGATGATTCATGTAATGCATGTGAAACCAAAAGCTTTTCTTCAAGACGATCGTCTACTTCAAAGCCGGGCTCAAACCAAGTTGCACCGTAACCTTTGTAGGCATATTGGCCATATTTTGAAAGCATATGCTTTGAGATTCTGTATCTGTTAGAATCAAGGCTATTGAAGATCTCTGAAATCGTATTATAGTAAACTTCATCTTCAACGGGCTTCAAAACAACATGACCAAATCTAATAGACTGGTTCTGTCCGCCTTCTAAATGTTGGCCATCATCTTGTATATGAAAGGCTTCAAGAATTTCTTTTTCGATCATAAAACACCTCATTTCATACAGTATAACAAAATATTATGATAATAAAAGTAATTATTAAGAAAAATTATTATATAATTTTTCTAATTTGTAAATCTGTTTGATTTATTTAAAAAAAGACCTTATTCAAGGTCTAGAATGTAATAGCCAAAGGCATTAATGATCTTTGTCTTCTTATGATAGTGGAATCGATCTTGTTGACCATAATTCATGTGTTGATGACCATGAATCATATATTCAGGCTGATACGTTTCGATTAAATCGACAAAGACCTTAAAGCCGATATGGGCTTGATCCTCTCCATCGCCTAATTCATAAGCTGGAGAGTGAGTCAGTAAGATGTCAAACCCTTTTTTAAGAGTTCGTTTCATTTTCCTTACGCGTTTAGCCATGGCTTTTTCCGTATATTGATGGAGTCCACCTGTATATTCCATACAACCGCCAATGCCTAAAATTCTTATGCCATTGAACTCATAAATCATACCATCAATGTCAATACAGCCTTCAGGTGGATTTGTTTCATATTTATAGTCATGATTCCCGTGTACATATAACAAAGGTTTCTTCAAAATGGTGGTTAAAAAGTTTAAAAAATTCGGTGGCAAATCACCTGCAGATAAAATCAAATCAATATCATGAAATTGCTCCACTTGAATATGCTCATAAAGTTGTGGTGCAACTTTGTCTGAAACCAAAAGTATCTTCATTTCTACCTCTTTCCTGTAGAAATATTATACTATTAGTGTTTTTCCTAATCAACATTTATGACAAGAATTGTAGAAGTGTCCAAAACTGTAGGAAAAAAAGAGAAAAAACCCTAAATTTCTGTTGATTCTTTCTGAATGGCGTACTATGATAGACTAAGAAAATTGAAGGAGTTCACATGAAAAAATCACAAACCCTATACACCATTATTGCTTCTTTCTCTGCCATGTTGATTATGGCAATTACTGAAAGTATCCGCGGTATTTTAGTACCGACCTTTAAAGAGACCTTTAATGTTAATGATACAAGCATTGGCATCTTTCTTTTAATAGCATCTTTTGCTTATGTTGTTTTTACATATTTCGCAGGAAAAATGGTAAAGCATCATGGACAAAGAAAAACCATCATTCTAGGCATGCTTATAGCAGGTAGTGGCTTCTTCTTTACATCATTCTCCCAAAACTTTATTCATTTGGTTGCTGGTTACATCTATTTGACCATGGGTATAAGTTTTATTGTGATGAGTTTGAATACCATTGTACCTTTACTAAGGATTGCTTATCTAGGTGTTATTATGAACAGCCTTCACTTTTTTTATGGTGTAGGTGCAACCATTACTCAACGAGTATCAGGTTATTTAATTTCTCATGATGTCAGTTGGAGAACCATTTTTGTAGGGTTTGCATGCTTATACATCATCGGCATTGTCATATTCTTATTCGTGAAGCAACCACCTATGAAGGAAGAACATCACAGCAAATCCAAAATCCATAAATATGAAGTGCAATTAATTGTGTTCTTTAGTATGGCTTTAGGTTTTTACATTACAGCTGAAATCCAAACATCCAACTGGCTGGTCAACTATTTGAAGGGTATGTATCAGTTTACTGAAAACAAAGGTTCCTTCTATGTGGCTTTCTTCTTTGGTGCCTTGGCCCTAGGTAGATTATTTGGTGGCTACATTTTAGAGAAAATCGGTTATTTAAAAGGTTTAATTGGCACTTTAATGCTTGCCTTTGTCTTCTACTTAGTAGGTTTAATTAATGAAGAAACCTTGATTTTACTTTCAATTTCAGGTGTGTTCTTCTCCGTGGTATATCCGACAACAGTACTCGTATTACAACACCTATTTGAGCATAATGTTTCAAAGGTGCTATCCATTGTCACCATGGCAGCTTCTTGTGTGTCTATGGTCTTTGGTTTTGTCATCGGTGGGTTAAATGATATGATAGGCTTAAGACTGTCTTATATGATTGTTCCAGCATCAATCTTAATTTCCTTATTGTTCATGATAGGTATAGCGATTGAAATTAAAAAAGTTGAAAATAAAAGATTAGAAAGTGAGTAAAATATGAAAATAGGTATTATTGGCGCTATGTCAGAAGAAGTTGAAATTTTAAAAAATGAAATGAATATTAAAGAAACTTTTGAGCAAGCTACTATGAAATTTTATGAAGGCGATCTCTTAGATAAGGATGTTGTAGTAGTCACTTGTGGGATTGGTAAAGTCAATGCCGCAGTTTGTACACAAATTTTAATCGATCATTTTAATGTCGATCAAGTAATTAATGTAGGTATTGCAGGTGGCATGCGCGAAGATATTTATCCTGGTGATGTGGTTATCGCTAATACCTTGGTACAACATGATATGGATGTTAGATTCTTTGGTGACCCACTTGGACAAATTCCTAGAATGGATACTTTTGATTTTAAATGTGATGAGAAACTTATTGAAAAAGCTCAAGAAGCCATTTCTAAAATCAAGGATGCCAATGCTTTTGTAGGTAGAATTATCTCTGGAGATCAATTCTTAAGTGATGAGAAAAAGCAAAGAGAATTACATGAGATTTTCGATGCCTATGCTTGTGAAATGGAAGGTGCTGCAATTGGTCATGTGTGCTATTTAAACCAAAAACCTTTTGTTGTGATTCGTTCTATTTCAGACAACGCCATCAATGGTTCACATATGGATTATGAAACCTTTGCACCACTTGCAATAAAGAATTCTGTAGCAATCTTAAAAGATATGTTATACTCTTTATAGGGGGGATAGTATGGGTTTATTAGAAGAATTACAAGCATTTAAGGATGTCATTAAGGAACGAGGACTAAAAGGTACTGTTTCTTCAACCGTTTATGGTTATGTTTACAATCAACCTTTGTTTACTGAAAGTCTTGGTGAAGACTTTGAAGAAGCCTTGGAGATGTTAAAAAAACTAGATGTTCCAAAGTAAACCCTTCAGATGAAGGGTTTTTTTACATAGAAAGGTAGGTCCTGATGGACTTTACCGATAGGAGAACAGATGAAAAAAACAATCGGTATATTTGCACACGTTGATGCAGGTAAAACAACTTTTTCCGAGCAACTTCTGTACCACCATGAAATCATAAGAAAAAAAGGACGTGTTGATACAAAGGATGCTTTCTTAGATGGTCATGAAATTGAAAAAAGAAGAGGCATCACCATTTTTTCAGAACAAGCTTATTTCCAGTATGAATCTGATTTATATTACTTAATTGACACCCCTGGCCATATGGATTTTTCTGCTGAAATGGAGAGAACCATTAAAATTATGGATTATGCCATTATCTTGGTAAGTGGCATAGATGGTGTACAAAGTCATACAGAAACGGTTTATGAATTGTTGAAAAAAGTAGGAATTCCAATATTTTTCTTTGTCAATAAGTTGGATGTCTCTCACGCAGATTATCCATTGGCATTAAAAAGCATTCAGGACATGTCGCCATGTGCAGTGGATTTCATGGAAGACTATTACGAAAGTGCCAGTGAGCATGATGAAATGCTTATGCATCTTTTTTTTGAAAACAAGTTCAATGAGGATTTTCATAAAAGGTTAAAAGAGGTTATTTTATCTCAAAAGATCATGCCTGTATTTGGTGGAAGTGCCTTACAGGATCAAAATATAAGTGAATTTTTTAAGAAGTTTCATGGACTAACCACAACAAAATACTCAGATGGTGAACTTTCGGGATTTGTTTATAAGGTAAGATATGATTCAAAAAATCTCAAGCAGTGTTTTATAAAAATAACGGAAGGTCAACTGAAGGTAAGAGATTATATCTTAGAAGATAAAATCACTGAAATTAGAAGATACCAGGGCTTTAAATATGAATCAATTCAAGAAGCCCATGCTGGAGACGTAGTGGCTATCATAGGCAGTCAAATGAAGGTTGGGGATGTATTTGGAAAAACATCATCTTATCACTATGAAATGATGCCAACCATGGCTTCGAAGGTTTTTATGAACGATAAAATTCCTCTTCAGGAACTTTACAAAACCCTTTTAATTTTGGAAGAAGAAGATCCTGCACTTCAAGTTTTATTCGTTGAAGATCAGAAAGAATTGCAAATAAGCATTATGGGTGAAATCCAATTGGAAATCCTTAAGGAAGTGATTCAAAATCGCTTTTCTATGGATGTAAGCTTTTTACCACCAACAGTAATATACAAGGAAACCATTGGAAATACCATAATAGGTTATGGTCATTTTGAACCCTTGAAACATTACGCAGAGGTACATTTGAAATTAGAGCCAAATGATAAGGGCGGATTCATTTTTGAAAGTGCATGTTCCACAGATGATTTAAATTATGGACAACAAAATCTGGTTAAACACCACCTCTTTGAAAAACCTCATAGAGGAATTCTAACGGGTTCTCATTTGACCGATATAAAAATCACCCTACTTAGGGGTAGAAGTCACAATAAGCATACCAGTGGAGGGGATTTTAGAGAAGCGACCATTAGAGCTTTAAGACAAGGCTTGGAACAAGCTGATAATCAGCTCCTTGAACCCTATTATGAAATGGTGATTACAGTACCGTTATCAGAGATGGGAAAGGTGTTACAGGATGTTCAGGTACTTAAAGGCATATGTGTTGAGCAAAAGGATAATCACGATAAAGTCAAACTTAAGATCGAAGGACCCGTTTCAACTTTTCATGACTATCCTAAAACACTCTTAAGTCAAACCCATGGCCTTGGACGTATACGTATGAAAGTCATTGGTTATAAACCTTGTCACAATACACAAGAAGTCATTGAAGCCATTGGTTATGATAAAATAACTGATACGGCATATCCTTCTTCATCAATATTTTGCTCTAAAGGCAAAGGCTATTCTGTTTCCTGGCAAGAAGCGAAAGATCACATGCATTGTTTATAGTTGAGTGTTATTTGTTTTAACTGTTTTTTACCTGTGATGAGCTGCTTTTCTTCTGTTACACTTATATGATATGAGAAGAGATGTTTAAGATGAAGGGAGAACGTTATGGCAATTCTATTTAATGTGGACATACATGATTTTTATAATAGTATTGATGAAGATGCAAGATTGAAAAGAAGCAATGCAAACAGAATTGAGTTTTTGACGACAACTAGGTACATAGAAAACCTAATTCAAACTAATTCAACAATCTTGGATGCTTGTGCAGGTACAGGAGCTTATGCCGTTTATTTAGCCCAAAAGGGACATGTTGTGACTGCTGGAGACTTAGTGGTTCGTAATGTAGAGATTATGAGAAATCATATGTTACAAAGTGATTTGGATTGTGAAACTTATGTTGGCAGTATATTAGATCTTTCAAGATTTGAAGATGAAAGTTTTGATGTTGTATTAAATTTAGGTTCTCTGTACCATCTAAGAAGTGATGAGGAGAGAAAAAAGAGTATTAAAGAATGTTTAAGGGTCTTGAAACCCAATGGTTTTCTCTTTACAGCCTATATTAACAAGTATGCAAATTTGTTGAAGTATAAAGAAAGCATCAAAGGCAACTTTGATGCCATAGAATTTTATTTAACCCATGGTTTTAACGAAGACAATAATGTTTTCTATGCAACTACCCCAGAGGATGTAGAAATACTCATGAAAGATTTTCTTGTGACGCCAATACATCATGTCGCAACAGATGGGATGAAGTTTGTTTTAAAGGAAACCATCAATGATTTCACGCCTGAGGAATTTATGAGATGGTTAGATATTCATTATGCCATGTGTGAAAAACCAGAGTTGTTGGGTTATAGTGAACATGGGCTTCATATTGCTAAGAAGCTATAATCATGGAGGAGAGGATTTCAATCATTTATGAAGAATAATTAAGGCTTCACTAGAAATGCTCTCTTTTGAAGTTCTGAGGGGAGATAATATGCTAAATGATAAAGACAAAAGACTGTTAGAAAAGAATAAGATCAAAAATATAAATCTGCTTAATTTTGCAGAGGATTATGATATTAAAGAATCTCTCTGGTATAATCAATCCTATGTTATTACAGGAAAAAGTGATCATGAATGGACTTATATCCATCTAGAAGATCCCATGGATTTAAATGAAGTGATGAGGCTTATTGATGACAGTCATTTAAGATGGATGATCCAAGATGAACTTGTATTAAATTATGCTAAAACTCATAAGTCTCTCGAATGGATTTTATCTTGTAAGAAACTAATTTATAAAGGTGAGAAAGTTGAAACCATTGAAGGTGTTGAAGTATTAAGACCAGAAGATGCTGAATACATTCAGGCTCATAATGATTATGGTGAATTCACGGATATCAATTATATCAAGGAACGGATTTCAAAAGGTATTGGTTTATGTATTAAAATCAATGACCAGATGGTTGGATGGGTTTTAACCCATGATGATGGTGCCATAGGATTTATTAAGGTATTGGAAGCCTATAGAAATAAAGGCTATGCAAAAAAACTGACAGATGCTATGATTTATGAGCAGCAGAAAAGAAATTTGATGTCTTTTGTTCATATTGAAAAGGAGAATATAAAATCAATGAATCTAGCTTTAAAAGCAGGGTTTGAGTATGTTGGAGATGTTCACTGGGTTAAGATTAAGGAGTAAAAGATGTTTACAATGAAGAATGGTACACCTTATGAAATAAGAAAAGCAAAAGTTTCAGATGCGGAGAAACTCATTCAATACATCAATACGATTGCAGGTGAATCTGATAATTTAACCTTTGGTATTGGTGAATTTGAAATGACCATAGAAAAAGAAGAGGTCTTTTTAAGATCCTATGAGGATCACGAAAATGCCATTATGCTTCTTGCGTTAGTAGAGGATGAAATCATCAGCTGTATGAGTTATGAAGGTGGCAGAAGACCTCGTGTGAGACATGTAGGTGAATTTGGTATTTCTGTTTCTGAAAAGTATTGGAATCAAGGTGTTGGTTATGAAATGCTCAAACAGTTAATTTCTTGGGCTGAACAATCCAAGTACTGTGAAAAGATGAATCTTAAGGTCCGTGAGGACAATGAAAAAGCTATTCATTTGTATGAAAAAATGGGATTTGTAAAAGAAGGATTGCTTTTAAAAGACATGAAAATCAATGGTGAATTTACAAACTGTTATTTCATGGGTCGAGATATTGAGAAGAAGTAGGGCCTATGAAATATATATTTGGAACGAAGAATAAAGGAAAGATAGAGCATTTAAAACAGATTTTTAAAGAACTTCCCTTTGAACTGGTCATTAAGGATGATTTAAAAGACGCAAGTGAAACGAATCATCATATTCAGGAGAATGCTTTGGAAAAAGCGAAATTCTATTATGAACAGTATCATGAACCTGTTTTTTCTATTGACTCTGGTTTGTACTTTGATGAAGTAACTGATAAAGAACAGCCAGGTGCTCATGTAAGAAGGGTCAATGATATCAGTTTAAGTGATGAGGAGATGATTTTATATTACAGTCAGTTAGCCGATAAATACGGTGGAAAGTTAACGGCAAGATATAGAAATGCCATAGCACTGGTGATCAATGAAAATGAACATTATACCTATGATGGCAATGATATCGCATCAGAACCTTTTCAGATTATTACTCAGCCACATGAGATTCGAAAAGAAGGATTTCCGCTAGATTCTCTTTCAGTAGACATCACTACGGGAAGCTATTATTATGATCTTAAAAATGAAAGTGCAGAGTTTACTGAAATGAATGAAGGCTTTAGAAATTTCTTTTTAAAGCATTATAAACATCCTCTTGTGACGTTAAAGTTTAAAGGGTATGCACCGATTAAAATTGAATTGTATCCAGAGTACGCAAAAGATACAGTGAAGAATTTTATTGAGCTCATTCAAAAAGGTTATTACAATGACAAAGCCCTTTGCAGAATAGTACCTGGCAGATTAATTCAATCAGGTGATCCAAGTTTGAAGCCTGAAAATTGGACAGATGACACACCAGGCTATATTCTTAATGGAGAATTTGATCGTGAAGGTTATCGTAATCCCTTGGATTTTATAAAGGGAACTATAGGCATGGCAATGGCCGGCTCCGAATGGACGCCTTATGCGACTGCTGGCAGTTTCTTTATTATGAATAAGGACGAAACCACTTTGAACGGCATTGTACCTGCTTTTGGCAGAGTGGTCGAAAACCTTCAGGTAATTGATGCGTTGAATCAAGTAGAAACACACCAAAGATATGGTTATGATGCACCAGAAGAAGTTATTTTCATTGAAAGCATCACTGTAGATACCTTTAACTATGTATATGGTAGTCCTAAAAAAATATATTTTTCTATATTAGAGCCGTAAAGTGCTCTTTTATTTTATAAATAATATAACGATTGTTATTTAATAGTTGAACAACAAGTCGCCTTATGTTATATTTAATATATAACATGTGTTATTTTTAGAAAAGGAAGTGAATATGGCAAAAAAACAGGTAATTACAGCTGAATATATATTAAAAGGTGCACTGGAGTATATAAAAACGAGTGGTATAGAGCAGATAACAGCAAGAAAGTTGGCAGATTATTTATCATGCTCAACACAACCCATCTATTCTTATTTTGAAAACCTAGATATATTAAAAGAGAAAATAATTCAAGAAATCTACAATGCGATGAATGAAGAAATGCTTAAGGAGAGTGAGGACCCTTTTCTACAGTTAGGGTTAGGTGTTGTTACATTTGCAAAGAAGCATCCAGAGTGGTTTAGAAGTCTTTATTTTTCACATAAAAAGTCAAAAATGAATTTGGAAACCATTCGAGGACGCATTGAGAAGAATGAGTATGTTGTTGAAAATAAAATCAATGTTGAATCCTTGCATAGACATCTTACAATTTACACTCATGGTCTGGCTTGTTTAGTTATGGATCAACCTACTTTATATTCTGAAGATGAGATTGTAAAAATGATTAGAACTGCTGCTCAAGCATTTGGGAGGGAATATATGTGAAAAAATTAATTGTTTTACTTTGTGTTTTGCTCATTGGTTGCCAAAACAAAACTCATATAAATGCAGCTTCACTTGTATCCAATGGTACTGAGAATGAAGCTTTAAATGAAATCATATCTGATGAGATTGTTTTAGAAGAGCAAATTGAATTAAAAACTGAGCCAATATTATTACCAAGGAATGAAATTCTCTTTTCTAGTGAAAGAGGAGGTGATCGAGATTTGTATCTCACTTCAGCTTATCAAGATAATCCTATTTTGCTGTTGGATTTACCGTCGCATGAAGGTCACGGCGATTGGGCTCCAGATGGTTATAAAATTGCATTTTTCTCAGACATGGATGGTGATCGAGATATTTACATGATGGATTTAAGAGAAGAGAATCCAGAGATATTACAATTAACAAACGTGAATGGAGAGAATCACTTCCCGGATTGGTCCCCTGATGGGAAGTACATAGTCTTTGAATCCAATCGATTTGGACAATCAGATATTTTTATTATGAATTCAGACGGTTCCAATCAAACCTTGTTAACGAACAGTGCCTATGATGAAAAAGCGCCAAAATTTAGTTCTGATGGTAAAAAAATAGGTTTTACAACAATCATTGATGGAATGCCTTACTATGGCAGTGTTGAAATGAAGTTTGAGACCCAAGAGGTAATGATAGAGAGTGATATATCCTTAGGTTATATTGATTATAATGAAGATGATTCTAAAATTGTTTGTCATAAAGAAAATGATTTATATGAGTTGGATATTCAAAATAACCTGATTAAGAAAATTTTAGATGATGCAAGTAGAACCTTATGGGTTCCTGTTTATTCACCAGACCATAAATGGATTGCCTATGATTCTGAAGGTGCATATGGAACTGGAGAAATATACATTCGTGAGCTAGAAACCGGAGAAACTTTTGAAATAACCCATGATCCCAGTTCTGATTGGGGACCAGATTGGAGACCTGAACCTAAAATAAATCAAGTGCTGTATGATTCTGATGTTGATGGTGATCGCGAAATATATATTAAAGACTTGGATTTAAACAAAACAATCCAACTTACTGATAATACTTATGAAGATGGATTAGCATCATGGAATTTTGAAGGCAACAGAATTGTTTTTTTCTCGAACCGTGATGGTGATGATGAAATCTATGTTATGGACTCTAATGGAGAAAATGTCAAGCAACTGACCCATAATGATGTAGAGGATAGGACTCCTTCCTGGTCAAGAGATAATCAATATATTGCATATGCTTCCATGGAGAATGGCAACTATGATATTTTCATGATGAATTCGGATGGTACTGGGAAGAAGCAATTGACTTTTGAAAGTAAGAAAGAGTTTTGGACGACTTGGTCATTAGATGGTAAGTGGGTTTATTACACGAGTTTTGGTATGACTCAGGATACTTATGCAGTTAACGTTGAGACTTTAGAAACAAGATTAGTTTGGGAAAACTGTTCTAGAATAGAATTTTCACCTGATGGGAAAAAAGTAGCTTACTCGCAAAAGGATAAGGATTCATGGAATATTTATATAAGAAATTTAGAAAGCAATAGAGTTGATCAAATGAGTAGTTCAAGATCTGACGAATGGGTACCAACGTGGTCTCCAAATGGAGATTCAGTAGTTTTTTCTAGGGAGAACGGATATGAAGCAGCTATTGTTGAAGTAAACATCAATACATATGATATTACTGGAGTAGTACCATTGAAAGGACAAAATTGGCGACCTATGTATAAACCAAAATCCAACCATTAGGTTGGATTTTATGTTTAATCAAGTTCTTCTTTTGTAATAAGACCTTCTCCACCAACAATCATCTCAGTGATTTCACCATCATTCATGATAACTTGGGTGAAAATTGAAGATGGACGATTCATTTCAAAGCCTTGTTCGAAAGCATATTCATTTAAACCGTCTTTAAATTCAACTAAATTGTGATGGATTAAATAACCTGTAAGTGCACCACTTGCAGTCCCTGTTGCCGCTTCTTCATCAATACCATATAATGGAGCAAAGTTACGACAGTGTGCTGTTTTGTCCTCTAATGTTTCAAGGGTAAATACATGATAACCAGTCGATTCATGTTCACGGCTTATCTCTTCAATACGTTTAAAGTCAGGTTGAATCTTTTGAATCGTCTTGAGATCTTTAACGTGAACTATAATATCTTTTAAACCAGTCGAAAAGACTTGAGGTTCACCGATAATCTCTTCAGCAGAAATTCCTAAAGAGTTAGCGACGACATCTTTGTTGATCGTTTCATAATGCTCTGGAATAAGTTGATCCATATATACTTCTCCAGTGCTGAGGACATCAACTTTTAAAACCCCAGCTTTTGTTTCTTGTGTGTACATGCCTGGCATGATGTGATCTTCCTTTAGAAGAACACTGAATGATGCAATGGTTGCATGACCACACAAATCCACTTCATCAACTGGCGTAAAGAATCGTATTTGATAATCAGCTACATTACTTTTAGTAATGAATGCAGTTTCTGAATAACCAATTCTTTTAGCAATTGACAACATTTCATTTTCAGTTAATGGATGATTTAAGATTACTACACCAGCAGGGTTACCACCAGTCAGGCTTTCTGTAAATGCATTAACGTGATAAATCTTCATAAATACCTCCATATTTTGTTGTACAACAAAATTATACCATTATTATAATTTCTAGAGAACTAGAAGTTTAAAATATGTTACAATAGTTGAAAGGGGTGAGTTTATGAATTTATACGAAAGAGCATTTACATTTGAAAAATTATCAGAACATGTTAAAACGAAGCAATTACAGAAACACTGTTTTGCAGTAGAGGGTGCTATGCGCCATTATGGTCAATTATTTAATGAAGATCCTGAAAGATATGCAGCATGTGGTTTGTTACATGATATAGACTTTGAAGAATTTCCAGAGCAACATCCCGGTGTAGGATTGGATTGGTTAAAAGCATATGGTTATGATGATGAGTTTGTTACAGCCGTAAAAGGGCATGGCAGTCATGGAGAAGCAAGAGAAACTCAAATGGCTAAAACCTTATTTGCCGTTGATGAACTGGCAAGTTTTATTGTTGCTGCAGCACTTGTAAGACCTACAAAATTTGAAGGTATGGAAATTAAATCTGTTAAAAAGAAAATGAAAGATAAAGCCTTCGCAGCTGCTGTAAATAGAGAAATGATTAAAAAAGGTGCAGAGGAACTTGGTGTAGAGTTGGATGTTCATTTGCAAAATGTATTGGATGCTTTAATTGCGCATGAAGCCTATTTGAACACTTTGAGCATGAGTTTGGTGGATTAATGAAGATTTCAGTGATTTCTGTTGGTAAGATAAAGGAGAAGTATTTTGTGAAACTCATAGAGGAACACAAGAATTCCATTTCAAAAACAATACCAATAGATTTAATAGAAGTACCAGATGAGAAGTGTCCAGAAAAATTATCTGACAAGGAAATGATTCAAGTAAAGGATTTGGAAGGTGAAAGAATATTAGCCAAGATTCCTGATCAAAGCATCATCTTTGTTTTGGCAATTGATGGCAAGCAAATGAGTACAGAAGAGCTTAAGAAAAAGTTAAAACAATACAATGACCAGCAAATCTGTTTTATCATTGGAGGTTCTCTGGGTTTAAGTGATTCAGTGATTAAAAAGGCTCATGTAAAGTTGTCATTTTCAAATATGACTTTTCCTCATCAGATGATGAAAGTCATGTTAATGGAACAAATAGACGAAAGTATAAAGCACATCTATTAGATGTGCTTTTGAGATTAAAATGAATTTTAAAATTATTATTTTTGATAAGTTAACAAATAAAGCGCATAAAGATGCCTTGGCAGAATATCAGAAAAGATTGTCGAGATATTGCAAGATCAAACTAGTAGAATATAAGTCCATAGAAGAGTACAAAAAGAATAGTTCCTCACAAAGTTATATAATCCAAATGACTACAGAAGATGAAACCATGACCTCAGAAGGTTTATCAGAGTATATTAATCGTTTAGGTGTAACAGGGAAATCAGATGTGACCATTATTTATACCAATGAAGTGATTGAGTGTGATGAAAAGTATTCAGTTTCAAGAATGAATCTTTCAGATCAAATGTTTGCCATTACCATATATGAACAAATTTATAGGGCTTTTAGAATTATGAGGAATGAACCGTACCATAAGTGACTTCGTTATTTCTCAAGTGGCATTGCTAGTTAATAGAGAGTAGCTTTTCTGAGCATTGGCTGTAATAAGAATTGCAAATGTCATGTTACTGTCGTTGCTTGACAGGGTTAAATATTCTATAATTGAGTTATATTCAGAAGGAGGGATACGATGAAAATCAATTCAGATAAAATCAAGCAACTGCGAATAGAGAATTCATGGTCACAAGAAACCTTAGCTGATAAAAGTACACTAAGTGTGCGTACGATTCAAAGAGTAGAAAATGGTAACAATACTTCACTAGAGACTATCAAGTTAATAGCAAAGGCATTCGATGTAGAACCAAATACATTAATGGTTAATGAAGTTAAAAATACGATGGCACCATGGGGTTCAATAAAAAGTACTTTATTACGATTTACAGATTTTTCTAGCAAATCAACACGTAAAGAGTTTTGGTATTTTTTAGTTTTTGTGTTGATAATTCTTATGATATCTAGCGTAATATATGAAAAGGTATATCAAATATTAGGAATATTCTTCCTTATACCATTTTTAGCAGTTGGAACCCGTAGACTTAATGATATTAATAGAAGTGGTTGGTGGCAGTTACTATACCTAGTGCCATTTGCACAGTTATTACTTTTTTACTTCTTTGCATTACCCAGTAAAAAGACTTAGGTCTTGCCTTATGCCAAAGTGAGAAAAGAGGTTATAAGAGGAAGAAAAAAACGTAGTTTTGTGAAGTGCGATGAAACGTACCACAAATGAAACAAAGTATT
This sequence comes from Clostridia bacterium, assembly GCA_016937975.1. Classification (GTDB taxonomy): domain Bacteria; phylum Bacillota; class Clostridia; order Peptostreptococcales; family Acidaminobacteraceae; genus JABXKX01. The sequence continues at coordinate 14,840 of JAFGVN010000086.1, read as the reverse complement.
GCAATTTCATAAAATTGTTTCATTCAGTGTATTAATTTAGAGGATCATTCATCCATATTACCACTAACCAACAATCAAAGCAGCATTTTGGATAACAGATCGTGCATGCTATTTCTTCGAAAGTCTTCTATAAAAGACTTTAGTGTGGTATTTTTAAATTGAGGTGATGGCCATGATGATCAAACGTGAGAAATACTTAGAAGAAATTAAAAAAATAATGGGAACGCAAGTTATAAAGGTGCTCTTTGGTATGCGGCGTGTTGGTAAATCGACATTACTTTTGCAGATACAAGAGGAACTTTTAAATCAAGGCGTGGAAAAAAATCAGATTATCAGTTTAAACTTTGAGTGGTTAGAGTTTGAATCCCTTAAAGAATATAAGGTGCTCTATGAATATATTGAATCAAAGAAAATTGAAGGAAAGAAGTCATATGTTTTTCTTGATGAAGTTCAGGAAGTCGAAGGTTTTGAAAAAGTTGTTAACGCTTTGAATTCAAAAGGTGATACGGAAGTTTTTATCACTGGTTCTAACTCAAAGTTACTCTCTGGAGAACTTGCAACTTATCTAACCGGTCGTTTTTATACCATAGAAGTATTACCACTGTCATATAAAGAAGTATATGAAGGTTTTACAAATTTTGAGTTAAAAGAGGATGTCTTTTTAGAGTACCTCAGAACAGGTGGCATGCCTGGAAAGTTCCAATTTGAAGAAGACCGAACAGCTAAAAATTATCTTTTGGATTTGTATCAATCTATTTTGTTAAGAGATCTTGTCAAACGGTATAATGTGAGAGATGTAGATTTACTACAGCGTTTTATGTCATATCTTATTAATAATATCGGTCAAATATTCTCAGCAGGAACCATAACAAATTATCTTAAAAGTGAAGGCCGTAAACTCTCCAAAGAAACAATTTATAATTATATTGAAGCAGTGAAAAGTACCTATCTAGTCCATGGCGTACCACGCTATAATATTAAAGATAAAGTGTTGATGAAGACGAATGAGAAATACTTTATCAACGATTTAGGGATTAGACACCTTTACTTTGATAATGAAAAAGATATCGGTCAAGCACTTGAGAATATTGTTTACCTTGAACTCAGAAGAAGAGGCTATGAAATATATGTGGGTAAATTTGAGGATAAAGAAGTTGATTTTATAGCCATTGATGGAGATCATACAAAATATATTCAGGTCACGTATTTATTAGCAGAGGAAACTACTATTGAAAGGGAATTTTCGGTTCTTGAAGGTATTGAAGATAATTTTCCTAAGATGGTAATTTCTATGGATAGGGTTAATCGCTCAAGAAATGGCATAGCTCATAAAAATATTATCGACTTTCTCTTAGAGGATTCGTGGTCTTAATAAAGTATTTTTGCTTATCCTAAGAGCGATATGGAGAGCAATATCATAAATAGATCAGGTAGGACATAGAGAAAATTTACCTGTAGCAGACAAAGTTCTGATGAAATGTTTTTATTTGAGTCCTTAGATGGAAGTTCTATGGAAAATGAATGCTATCGAGATGTATCAGGTTAATGATAAATTTATTTAAGGATGAATTAGATGTATAAATTGGTAAATGTTAAAATAATCGATGATAATTTTCTAGATACCTTTGAAAGATTTCAAGAAACAAAACGTATTTATGATGTAGATATTCATGGTACATTACGCGAAAAAGATGAATACTATGTTGATGATTGGGATATTTTGAAGAAAGAACAGGTTGTTCATATACTGAGATACTACCTAGATACTGGGGGTGCAGTTGTTGCCCTTGTTGAAGGATCGAATTTGTTAGGATTCGCTGCAATTAACGGAAAACCAATGGGGATGAAAGGACAGTACTTAAACCTTGGGTTTATTCATGTCAGCAATCCCTATAGAGGGCATGGCCTAGGGAAAGTATTATTCACTGAAATTTGCAAAGAAGCCAGGCTTAGAAATGCAAAGAAGTTATACATTGGAGCGAATCCTGCTGTTGATACATATCGTTTCTATAAAGCAATGGGATGTACCTTAGCTCAAGAGATTGTTGAAGAAATTTATAATCATGAACCACTGGATTTACAGCTTGAATACGATTTATAAATGAGCAAAATCTTCCATAATAGGTAGACGAAAATAATGAAAATACTTAAGAAAATATTGACTATAGAAAATCAATTGAACATTGAGTACCATATTTAGAATTATGATGAACACCATTATTGAGGAATATAGTTTTTCCAAAACAGTTAGGTGTCTATGGATTGAAGTTATGAATACATCAACTGTCATGCTTTATTAATTTGGTGGTGAAAGTATTGTACATAAAAGAGAGATAAAAGCAGGAAAATAAATTTGGGAATACAAGGTTTCGCTGCGTTACAGAATGTTGAAATTTTTCGTGGATAAACGTGGGTTTCATACAATAGATTTGAAAGGTGGTGTGATAATGGTTAAATGGGGTATTGTTGGTACTGGTTCAATTGCAAGAAAGTTTGCAGTCGAGTGTAAATTGACGACATCAGGAAGACCTGTAGCAGCTTATGGAAGAAATCAAGAACGTTTAAATGAGTTTTGCATGGCGCATGACTTATTAGCTTATAATGAACTAGATGTTTTTCTAAATGACGCAGATCTTGATGCAGTATATATTGGAGCGCCTCATTCTGCACATGCCGAACTTTCTATTCAGGCGATTCTTGCAGGTAAACATGTTCTATGTGAGAAGCCCTTTTCCTATAATTATAAAAGAACGAAAGAAGTATTGGATTTAGCTAGAAGTAAAAATGTTTTCGTAATGGAAGCTTTATGGACTCTGTTTCTTCCAGCGATTCAGAAAGCATCCTTATGGTTAAAAGAGGGACGTATAGGGAAGTTAAGACATATTGATGCAAAGTTTTGTTTTAAAGGTGATGATAATACTGAGGGAAGATTATTAAATCCAATGTTGGCTGGAGGTTCACTTCTGGATGTGGGTATTTATCCCTTGCTTTTGGCTCAATATTTAATGGGATCTGCTCCTAATGAATTATCAGCAAAGGCCAACATGACTGAAACTGGTGTAGATGGTCACTTAGGGATGTTACTTTCTTATGATGACGGAACCATAGCGACCTTAACAAGCAGTATAGAGTTTGAAACCGATTGGACTGCAACGCTTTATGGTGATAAAGGAAAGATTGTTATTCCTAATTTCTTTATGGCTAAGGAAGCCTACCTCCATGTTGATGGAGAAGTTTTGCATGATCAAGAAAACTATGAAGAGGATGGCTATAGGTTTGAAATCGAAGAAGCTTCTCAACGCATTATTGAAGGTAAGACGGAAAGTAATATAAGTAGCCATAAGTTTACAGAAACCTTAGCCAAAACAATGGATCGCGTTAGAAAAGAAATTAATTTAATCTATCCAATTGAATAGGCTTTTGTATATAAAACTGAAGTTGCATAGATGATATAAGTTTGTTTGATAAATGATAGGCATTCTACCCTAAGTAACTTATATCAATTTAAATATGGAGGGTGTAGAAAAATGGAGTTTAATGATTTCCCACTTAAAACATATGACAAAATAAGATATTGTGACACAGATCGACAAGGGCATGTAAATAATTCAAATTTTGCTACTTTTTTAGAAACAGGTAGAACGGAACTGTTATATCTTTACAATGAGGAACCACTACATGATGACGATGGCACTTTTGTAATCGCTCGACAAGAGCTTAATTTAATTGCTGAAATTCGATGGCCTGGCACAGTTGAAATTGGGACTACCGTGAGTAAAATTGGCAATAGTTCTATTGGTCTCTATCAAAGATTATTCCAGAATCAAAAGTTAGTCGCTGAAGCAAATACAGTTATTGTACATGTAGATATTGAGAGCAAGAAATCAAAAGTCTTATCTGATAAATCTCGAGAGATTCTCAACCGTTTTGTACGTGAGAATTGAGAGTTGTGTTTGAATGCATGATACTTGTTATAACCGATCCTTCATTATGTTTTGGATTTAAAAAACAAAATGAATTGGCTTATGTTTCTCTTAATAGTAGAAGTACATAAAGCCATGATCAATGAAAAATTGTATAAGTTTGAAGCGTTTGTTGAAAATGTTTTTAAGCATACAGATACAACGAGGAATAATTATTTTGAAGTCATCTTTGTTCGGCATGGCGATGGTTTTAAAAGTGAACTGACAAGAAGCAAAATCAGGTCTGAAATCTATGAAAGGTTTAAGCCTTTCATCGGTGGAAAAGTATTTGATACATATGAAAAGTGCTTTTATGCATACAGGTTTAATAAGTATTTGTAAAAAATGAATGTAAGTGATTGTTACGGGCATTCAAACAGATTTCTGCATGGATGTTACAATAAAAAGTGATCTTGAGCTTGGATTTGAGTCGATTGTACCAGAACATTCAAATACAACTGTTGATAATCTTTTTTATGATTGCTGGAAAGTCTTATAAATATTATAAGACTTTTATGTGGGAAGATAGGTATGCAACATGTATTACCATGTCTGATGTTATTGAAATATTCAGTCGTTCATTGCTTTCACAAAGTTTATGTAATGTAGTTGTCCAAGTATATGACAATATGCTGAATGGATCTAAAAGAGGTGAAAAGATATGATAAGAGTAAAAAGAATAAATAATTCAAGTCAGGATATAAACATCCCTAATGAGCCTTTTTCATTATGGGGAAAAATGATTGTCTCTTATAACGGGGAAAAATGGACCTATTTAACGGATGAATTTCATGAAAATGATGTAACAGAAATGATTTTTCCTGATGAAAATTATGATTTCGAGGCTTTAAAAAAAGACTATTTTTTTATTGGGGCTTATGATGATCAAGATAAGTGTATTGGCCTTGCTATTTATAAGAAGGACTGGTTTAAATATTTGTATTTGGAAGATTTGAAAGTTGTTAAATCTTATAGAGGTCAAGGTATTGGAAAATTATTATTAGATGAAGGAAAGCAGTTAGCGAAGGAAAATGATTATAGAGGTATTTATACCATTGGACAAGACAATAATCTTTCTGCATGTTTGTTTTATTTGAAGTCAGGATTTTTTATTAGGGCTTAAATACGCAAATTTATAAAGGAACCAGTCAAGCTGATAAAAGCAATATCTATTTCTATTTGGATCTTTAAATTTTCAGAAAATATGCCAAGCAAATCTATGTTAGTGAAAAAAACTAAGTGATTATTTGACGTTTTGCAGTATATCAATTTATGTGAAATTCCAAAAAAAACAAAAATCTATAAAGAATTGGAGCTTGGAGAATCCTTTGATATGATTAGATGCTGTTCGTGGTGAAAATCAATTATGGAAGTTTAAATTTCCTGGCGTAAAATTAAAATATTAGTCGTGGATTTTTACAGAATTTGAAGAAAAAACGCTTTAGCATTAAAAAGAGGATGAGTACTTTAGGGACTCAAGTTATGGGGTCAAATACAATAGTAATTAAATATGGAGGCATTATGTGCAAACCGTTATATGACATTAAAAGTGACAAATTTGATTTTAGGCAGATGGCTATTGAAGATACCGATCAACTTCACCTCATGGCATCCGATGAAGATGTTTCTCGCTACATTGGTTGGCCATTGACCCATTCTAAAGAAGAAACAGAAAGTTATGTAAAAAGCATGATTGAAAGAGAAGCAGGAGGGGGCATTCTCTATGCTAATTTTTCATTAAAGGGTGCAAAGGAAATCATTGGGACAATCATGTTGTTTGCCTTTGATTATGAAGCTAAACATGGAGAAATTGGTTATGTCCTTAGAAAAGATCAATGGGGAAAAGGTTATATTTCTGAATTGGTTCAGTTGGTATCTGATTTTGCATTAAATGAATTAAACTTGAGAAAGCTACATGGTAGAGTTTCTTCACCGAATATGGGTTCCTCCAAGGTGCTTTTAAAAAATGGTTTTGTTGAAGAAGGACGCTTAAAAGACTATTATTATATTGATGGTTCATACTGCGATGTGATTTGGTATGGTAAGTTTCTATAAAATACATGACTAAGAGGAAATTATGAATTTAAATACAAATGTAAAACAATGTTGAGATGTGGATGTTAAAGCATCAAGGTTTGATGCATTTTCAATTATGTTTGAAGTGAGTGGCATTAAAAGAGAAGTCGTATCTGATCGATATATTAAACATATCGTCTCAGAACAAAAGGTAGATCAGAAATTCTATCTGAAAGATCATCTTTGGAATATTGGTGTGAGATGTAATATCAATAGAGATCATTACAAAATACCCACAGGACTGTATCAATTCGGTTCACCAGATGAGAATTCAAAGGTACTGGTTACTGGCAATTACAAGTTAACCTTTGATTATTTAAGAAAATATTTAAAGAAAAACTATTGGGTTTTAGTCATTGATACAGACGGCATTAATGTTTGGTGTGCTGCCGGTAAAGGTCGTTTTGGTACGGCAGAAGTGATTAGAATGCTAAAATCTGTAGAAATACCGGTTTCTCACAATGAGATTATTTTGCCTCAACTAAGCGGACCAGGTATTCAAAGTCATCTCATTACTCAAGTTACTGGGAAAAAGGTCATTTTTGGCCCAGTAAGAATTGAAGATATGGATACCTTTATTACTGATGGCATGCATGAATCTATGAGACAGGTAAATTTTAATCTAAAGGATAGGTTACTTTTACTGCCGGTTGAAATTGTATCCAGTTTTAAATATTTACTCGTCGCTTTGATCTTAAGTTTTGTACCAGGGTTGCCAAAGGAAACCTTTTGGATATTTCTTGTAGCGTCCATTCTGGGCAATGTCATTCATCCAATCTTTTTACCAATTATGCCTTTTAGGAAGTTTTATCTAAATGGATTTTTGTTGAGTTTGGTATTACTGCTGTTTTTAATAACCAATTTAAATGCACTAGGGGTCATTCTTTTTGGCATGTTATATACAAGTTTTTTAACCATGAGCTTCACTGGATCAACCACCTTCACTTCATTAACGGGTGTAAAAGCGGAAATGGATGAAGCTGTTCCCTTTATGATTAAATGGGGAATACTAGCATTCATCATTACAACTATTAACATCCTAAGGGAGGTTTTATGAAGTATTTAGATGTCGCAACATTAAAATTCAATCAGGAGAAATGTATTGGGTGTAAAAAATGCTTGGAAGTATGTCCCCATCAGGTGTTTATTTTAAAAAATAAAATTGAAATGGCTCACAAAGCGTTGTGTATTGAATGCGGTGCTTGTCAGATGAATTGTCCTGTAGATGCCATCTCTGTAGATGCTGGGACCGGTTGTGCCACAGCTGTGCTATATACCTACTTAAAAAAATACAAGTTCCTGAGAAGATTTTTGAAAGGAACATGTTAAGGGGATGTTTTTGAAACGCGTATAGAATAAATGTGTCGGATCAAACAAAGAAATTTCAGAGGAGCTTCTTATGAGTAATCAAAAAGGTCAAGTGATATACTGCTCTCATGGTGGTGGACCACTACCAATTTTAGGTGACGCATCACATGAAAAAATGGTAACTTTTATGGAAAAATTGCCAAATCAACTTCATCGACCAGAAGCAATTGTTTTATTTAGTGCCCATTGGGAAGCTCCAGTCATTACAATACAAAACAATGCTAAACCGGAACTCTTATATGATTATTATGGATTTCCAAATGCATCATATAACTTAAAATATCCTTGTCGCCTAGATCAAGAACTTGCATCAAGAATTGGTTTATTATTGGAAAAAGCATCTATTGAGTTTAAGTACGATGAAAAACGCCCTTATGACCATGGAATGTTTATTCCACTTTTATTGATGTATCCAGAAGCAGATATTCCTGTGATACAAGTGTCACTAAAACATAATTTAAGTCCATCGGATCACTTAAATCTGGGGAAGGCTTTACAGCCACTTTTGGAGGAAAATATTTTGTTTATTGGATCAGGATTTTCGTTTCACAATATGGGGGCTTTTGATTTCTCGGGTCAGGATGTTAAGGATCCAGCAAATGATGCTTTTCAGGAGGCGATAACCCATTTATGTTGTGATAATTTATCAAAAGATGAAAAATGGCATGGATTACTTAATTGGACTACTTTAGAAGGTGCAAGATATTGTCATCCTAGAGAAGAGCATTTGTTACCGCTTCATATTTGTGTAGGACTTTCACAATCAAATGGTAATAAAATATTTGATGATTACATTATAGGTAAAAGAGCAATTGCAATACTCTGGTAATTAATAAGCATAAAGGATTTATGACGAAACATCTATGATCTAATGTTAAAACAGTTGAACATATATCAACTGTTTTGTTTTAGGATTTCAAAATTTTTTTGTTATAATAGTCTATGGTGTTTACCATTTAATTCTAGGAGGTAAAAATGCGTAAAGGTTATGAAGGCATATCTGACTTCATCTTCATGGAAGATCCTTTAGAAGTAGCAGATATAATTTTGATTCCAGGTGGAAGTCATAAACAACTGGCAGAGAAAGCTGCTGATCTTTATCTTAAAGGTTATGCCAAATATATTTTAGTTTCAGGAGGAAGTAATAAAAAATTAGTTAACCATGAAACTGAATGTGATTTTTTAAATGAAACCTTATTGGCAATGGGTGTTAAAAGTGAGTTTATTCTAAAAGAAAACAAAGCTACACACACCTTTGAGAATGCTCAGTTTTCCCATGACTTGTGTCAGAATAAAGGTTTGAAAGTCAAAAAGGCGATTTTGGTTTGTAAAAATTTTCATTCGAGAAGAGCCTATATAACCTATAAAATCAATTTTCCAAAAGAAACAGAGATACTAGTTTGTCCAGTTGTAGACAATAAAAATATAACAAAAGACAATTGGATGGAAAATGAAGTTCATCGTGATTTAGTTATGGGTGAAGTTTATAAAATAGGAAATTACTTTAAAGCACATCTTCAACAATTAATATAGGAGCTTGAATGAAGAAATACAATAAGATCAGTTTATGTTTTGATATGGCAGGCTGTCCAAATGAGTGTTTACACTGTTGGATTAAAGATGGCAATCATGGTTTTGTAACGGAAAAAGAGGTTAGAGATTATGTGGATGCCTTTCAAGGTATTGCTGAAGAACTATCGGTATATACTTGGTATTTAGAACCGGATTATTTGCCAAACTATAAAGAACTGTGGGAACTTGAACAGACTCTTTCTACAAAACCTCATGAACACTATGAGTTGATAAGTGACTGGAGGATTTTAAGGGACCCTGATTATGTAAAGTGGCTCAATGAAGTTGGGGTAAAGAAATGTCAATTAACCTTCTTTGGTTTAGAAGAAAAAACAAATCATTTCACAGGAAGACAAAATGCCTTTAGCGAGCTGGTTGATACTTTGGAAGTCTTAATTGAAAATAATATATCTCCAAGAATTCAAATTTTTATTTATAATTCTAACATTGATGAAATTCAAGATTTATTGAACTTCCTAGATAGTTTGAATATAAAAAAGAAATGCAATGAAAAAGGGCTTACCTTTGAATATTTTTCCCATACAGGTTCCTGTGTAGGAAAGGCAATGAAGCTTTATGATCAATGGCTTACGGAAGATCATATTGAAAAAATACCGAAGGCATTAATTCATGCATCCCTAGAACACTTTAATGTGAAAGCAGTTGATGAGGTTTATGGTATTTCCGAAAAATCTCTATATGAGAAGTTAATTTTAGATGAAAATTCAAGAACGCTTGAAATACATGACATCATTTTTTACATTGACGGACATTTAGATGTTTATCCTCATTTTGCAGTGCATCAACCTTGGTGGAAAATAGGTAATCTGAAAACAATGAAACCAGAAGAAATAGTAGAGCACTACATCCATGGACAAACATTTGCCCAACAACTTATTCGATTCACTCCTATAAAAGAGATGGTATTAAAATTTGGTCAAGTGGAAAGCAACAAAGTTTTCTTGGAAGAAGATTACTTAGATTTTATTACTGAAAAATATTTGGAATATTCTTATGAAAAAGGTAGATGAACGATCATCTACCTTTTTAAATACATTGCGGAATCAACAATTGGTTCATAGCCAATTTTCATATAAATACTATTTGAAGTGGGATTGCTTAAATCAGTATATAAAGCACAATACTCATAGCTCTTTAAGGCATATTCTGAGACGCTTGCCACAAGAGCAGAGGCATAGCCCTTTCGTCTTTGGCTTTCAGGTGTAAAAACAAGACTGACAATAACGCCTTTTTCAGAGCTTTTAGATAAATTGGTCATAGACACGATTTCATCATCAACGATCCAGAGAAACAATCTTTCTGCTTCAATGTCTAGACTTCTTCTTATTTTCATCTTTTCCATGTCAGGCTGATTGCCATCCATCAGAGCAAATTCTCTGTTCCACTGAAGAACAAGCTCTAAATCACTCAATTTTGCTGGTCGCATATATCCTTTAGATGGGTTTATTTTGTTGACTTGAGTTAATTTATAGATACGTTGTGACATAGCGAGTTGAATGTGATTTGAACTGTAAAGATTCAATTGTTCTACAAACTCATCTACAAAAGGTCTTGGACCTATTACGCCAGGAAATTCGATTTCTTCTTGTACTACAAATTTAGCGGCTTCATTTAAACCGTGATTCGATTTTGTGATTAGAATTAGGTGCAATCCATGAACCATCAAGGCCAATTCCAATGTTTCATAGTTATACCCAGCGGCGTAAAAGCATTGACTGAAATCATCGTTAGGTTTTGCACCGCTTAATAAACCTATGGTTAAGATGTTTGTAATTTCTTCTTCATGTAATAATTCTTTAATTTCTGGGTAAAAACTCATTGGTGTATCAAATCTTTTAAAATCCATTTTAGCCCCCTTTTATTTTTATTAATATAGCATGAAGTAAAACAAAAAAGATAGAATTTTAATAAGTGTAATCTAAATGTCAAAATAATACTTTTCGATAAAATGGTCCCTAAGTTTATATAAGACTCGTATAGTATCATAAAGATCTATGACTTAAACTGTGTAAAATTAAAGGTAAGTGATGTTATGAGCAAAGCAATAGATGAATTAATCTATAAAATAAAAACAAATAATGATGCTGTAAAGCTTAATGAGTTTATCTCTCAATATGAGCCTTTTGTTTTAAGAGTCATAATTGATACTACGAATGCGTATGTAGATAGGCGCAATGATGAAATTTACTCCATAGGGCTGATAGCCTTTAATGAAGCCATTACACGTTATGAAATTGAAAAAGGGGATTTTCTTAGTTATGCAAGACTGGTTATTTCAAGTCGAATAAAAAGTTTTAAAAGACAAAGTAAACCACTTGAATTAGATATAGAAAATACACAAGTCTATGAGAAATCTTTTGAAGATCAATATTTACTAAAACAAGAAATCGAAGCCTTTGAAAAGGTATTGGAATCCTTTGAAATCACTTTTGAGGATTTGGCAGATGCATCACCAAAGCATGAAGATACGCGAAATAGAGCCAAATCTATTGGAATACAAGCAGCGCATGAAAAGGATTTGGTTAAATTTCTATATGATAAAAAAAGATTGCCTATAGCCAAAATCGCAGAGCGCTTTTTTATCAGTGTGAAAATTATAAAAAGGAGTAAAAAACTCATCTCAGCAGTCATCATAATTATAGAAGAGCAATTTGATTTACTATTTCAGTGGATTCTCCCTAAATAGGCCCTAATTATATTTAGTTTTCGTATAGTATAGCGAAATGAGGTGATATCATGATTAAAAACGGTTTGGTTATGACAATCAGAAAACATTATGCAATTGTATTAACACCAGCAAATGCCTATGAAAAAATTATAAAAAGGCAACATATGGAAGTGGGTATGAATATCATGTATACCTCTGAAGATCTAATTAGTGAGAACAGTATAGGGAGGAATATGACAATGACTAAGAAGTATATTTCAATTGCTTCAATTGTGATTATTCTGTTGATTGGAGGAATCTTTGGGAGTCAGTTCATTGAAAGACATGAAGATCATATCATAAGTGAGCGTATTAATACTAATGAAAATCCATTGGTTTCAACCATTATTACAGTAGATATCAATCCAAGTTTTAAATTGGAACTAGATGAAAATCAAATTGTTATTGGATATGAAGCTTTAAATGATGATGCGACCAAGGTAAATCTTGAAGGCATCTTGAGCTTGAATGTGGAAGATGCCATTGAGTTGATTGTCTCTCAAGCAGAGCATGCTGGCTTCATTAATATCGAAGATTTAACAGATGATTATGTTTTGATTACCGTTGTAAATTTATCAGAGAACCAAGAAAATGATTTACAAGCAGTACTTGAAAAACTAGAAGAAAAAACAAAAGAAAGCGAAGCACTAAAGGCTGTAAATATGGCTTTAATTCAGGCTTCCCAACAGGAATTTGATGAAGCAATGACTTTAGAAGTCCCAGTGGGTTTAATAGCAACTGGTTACAGAGATGAAGCGTCCGTTAAATCATTTTTTGCAGATGAAAATCATGCAGAACTGTTTTTAGAAAAAGGCAGTATGATTACACAAAGTTTTGAATATCAACTTAAATTGGTTGAAAAGTATTTAAATGATTTTGAAGATGGCGATGTTTTAAAAAATCAATTACAAAATGCTTATAATGTTTCAAAAGATGACTTTTATAAGGCGAAAGAAATGTATGATTATGCCTATGAAGCTTATCAGTTGGCACTAGCTTCTGGTGTTCAAGAAGATATTGATGGGGCTCAATTAAGACTTGAACAAGCTGAGGAATTAAAAATTATGATGAATCAATTTGAAAATCAGATTAATGATGTTAAAACAGTTTTGAGAAGGTCACTTGAAGGTGAAGATAAGCTGCTTTTAGAAAAAGATGCAGAAGAAATTAGAGTTAGAGCAGAGGAAGAAGCAAAAAGACTTGAGAATCAAGGAGAAGAGTCTCAGTTGAGAGAAGTGGAGCAAAATAGAATGAATGAACAAAATCTTGATGAAGAAAAACCAAGAGAACAAGAGCAGAATCGTCAAGAAGATCAAGTGGAACAAAATTCTCAGGAAAATGGAGAACAAAATGGTTATGAAGCTCCTGGTTCCGAAGAGCATAATAAGGAAGTCCAAAAGGGACAGGATAACAGTGGTTCTGAAGAGAATCCTGGACCATCCGACCAACAAAAGGGAGGAACAACTGAAGGCGATGGTGACGGAGAAAGTACTCCTCAGAAATCGGGTGGTGACTCAGGAGGTCAATCTTCTAAACATTAGGCATAGCGAAGGATATGATTTCATTACATTTGAACAAGAACATTAAAAAAGATTGCTGAAAAGCAATCTTTTTATATTATAACAATATTTCTACCTTTTTCTTTTGCTATATATAATTTTTCATCCGCTATTTTAATCAGTTGCTTTAACTGTTCTCTATCTTTGATTTCACTTGTTGAAGCAATCCCACAGCTTATGGTTATTTTGTTTTCAATACTCCAAGGATGGGATGCAATAGTGCTTCTTAGCTTTTCACTGATCTCATAAGCGATCTCTAATGAACTTCCAGGTAAAATAATACCGAATTCTTCACCACCTAAACGGCCTATAATGTCTGTAGATCTAAGATTATTACGACATATAGTTGCGAATTCTTTAAGCACTTGGTCACCAATGTCATGGCCATAAACATCATTCACAAGCTTGAAATAGTCAAGATCTATTAATAGTACAGAAAAATCAATTTTCAATTGTTGAAAACGATAAATTTCTTCTGTAAAGACTTTCATAAAATATCTACGGTTATAAAGAGATGTCAATTCGTCTGTTTCAGCCATTTTGGTTAAACGTTCTTCGTCTTTTTTCTTTTCTGTAATGTCCGTTAAGGTCCATACAACACCTTCATCCAAATTTGGTGGAGAGTTTGGATCAATGGCTTTGCCAGCAATAGTCACCCAAATAATGGAACCATCTTTTTTCTTGAATTGGTAATCCACTGCAATCATTTCATGATTAATTAAATTGTTGTAGTAGTTTTCACCAAAATGAACAAAGTGCTCATGAGAAACATGAAAATCTTCTACAGATAAACCAACAATATCATTAAAGTTTTTATAGCCAGTGATATCTAGAAATCGTTGATTGACTCGATGTACAATACGATTATTTTTTACCATGAGAATACCGACCATAGAGTTAGAAAAAATAGTCTCCAATTCACGATAGGACTTCTCAAAGGCTTTCATGGCTTTCACCTCTTTTGAGATATCTTCAATAATCCAAATCGCACCACCATCAAAATTAGGAATGATATCTGATTCAATTATTTGACCGGATATGGAGCACCATATTGCATCGCCTTGTTTGGTTTTAAAAGGAAATTCTGTTCTAAAAACTTCGTTGTTTTTTATGGACTCATAATATTTATTCCCAAGAGCAATATAGTCTTCTTCAGAAAAATAGAGCTTTTTAGAATCTGTTAGAAGGAGTTCTTCCTTCGAACCATAACCAGCCAATTCTACAAATCGATGATTCACTTGATGGATAATTCTATTTTTATCGATGATCACAATACCAAAAATAGGATTATTAAATAAAAATTCAAGGATTTTAGGTGAAATATTTTCCATACGAGTTATTTCTGTGTTTGATTTCATTTTCTGATAACCTTTCTAATAGTTCAACATTATCATACAATACAATTTACCCAATCAAAAGTAAAAATATGCAACTTTAGAAACCTTGTACAAAACATCCTTATCTGAAGAAGAAAATGTTATAATAATTCTTGGAGGTGCGACAGTTCGGTGTCGTGTGTATAGCAGGTGGGAATCCTGTCTAGTAAGATTTAGCCAATCGCTAGTATCTAGGCTT
>JAFGVN010000085.1 GCA_016937975.1 Clostridia bacterium | reverse complement strand
TCTACGTATTGCGTAAGCAAGAAGTAGTAAATGGCTAGGACCAGCCCACACCGAGTGTGTTGCTTATAAATTCTGAAAACATTCACTTCGTTTGAGGTATGTTTCAGTTGAAATAAGAAACCCCCACTTCAAGTCGAATTGATAGGCTAAGTGAGGGAGGTTCCTAACAGATAAAACCTCTTTTTGAAAATCATCTTTAATGCATTCTGGTGCATAAAAAAGATCTTCAATTTTTAAGTTTGTCGAGATTATTTTTTCATATGACCAAATACTTTCAATGGCAAAATGGTCTTTTTTATTCCCTTTTTTTGTTTCTAAATATTGTTGAATCGCTGGGTGGCGATACCCAATTTCAATACTTTTCATGTTCATCACTCCTTAAATTATCTGTAGTCTTAATTAAAGAGCAAAGTTACACTTCAAGTATGCGGCTTATAACACCATGCAATGCCGTCTTTAAAGTGCTAACTTTGCATGGTGAATTACATTAAAAATTAAATCTTTAGTAAACATTCAATCACCTTTTTTCAGTTTTAGTGTAAACAATTGTTTTCACTAGCATAAAGTCCAAAAATAATTTAACTTAATTTCGGATAAATTAGAATTTTATATTATCCATTATATTGACCTGCAAATATGTTATAATGATGTAGTTGAAGAGGTGAATTATGAAAAAAATAGCAGTTGTAGCTTTGGCTTTACTCCTAATCAGCTGTAAAGATCAAAATGAAAATACAAAGATAAATTTTACAAATGATGATTTTATGGAAGTTACTTTACCAGATGAAAATCAAGTGATAGAAGATGAAAATCAAATGAATGAAGAAAAATCTGAACAGGTTGATTTTGAAAATACTACTGAAATAGAAGCTCCACTAGTGGAAGTTGAGGAAGTCATTATTGATCCTATGGAAAAAAATAAAGATAATTTATCTAAAGAAGATATTATGTGGCTTCAAGAAAGTTTGAAGATTGCAGGTTATTATACTAAACGAGATGGTGCTTATGGTCAGGATACACAAAATAAACTTGAATCCTTTCAAAAAGACAACCAGCTTTCAGTAGGTATTTATGATGAAATGACCAAGGAGCTTTTAGTTGATTTACGAATTCAAAATGAAGCGCCTGGTCTGGGTGGGAATTTAGTACTCATTAACAAGAACTTTTATTTACCAAGTGATTTTGTGCCTTCTACTTTACGTGAAGTTGAAGTTGCTAAAAATAAATCCATTGAATTACCGGATCATGTGGCAACCATAACTGAAAAAATGTTTGCTGATGCACTTGCTGACGGTATTGAGTTAATCTTGGCATCTGGATACAGAAGCTATGATTATCAGGAAGGTTTATTCAATACGCGTGTCTCTAATTATGGTTTTAATGAAGCTGAAAAAGTGGTAGCCATCCCTGGAGAAAGTGAGCATCAAACAGGTTTAGCAATTGATATTACCTGTGCTGCAATGGATTATGGTTTAAGTCAAAGTTTTGATACAACAGAAGCTTATGCGTGGTTAAATAAACATGCCTATGAATATGGCTTTATCTTAAGATATGCAGAGGACAAAACTGAAATTACAGGATATATTTATGAACCATGGCATTATAGATATATTGGTGATTCCAATCTGGCTAAGGATTTAATGGATTCAGGTGAAACCTTAGATGAATATTTATCTAAGTAAGAAAGGGTAATCGTAAACATGAAGAAAAGATATTTTTACAGTCTAGTTGCTTTTTTATTTTTTATTGAACAAGGTATTAAAGTTATTATTAATACAAAACATTTAACTTCAAATCAAGTGATTATAAATAACTTTTTATATTTCCGTCCAATGTTTAATAGAGATTATTCTTGGATTAATTCTTTATTTAACCTTGGCGTTTCAAAGGCGATTCATATTGTTTTGGTTGGGTTTATTGTAGTTTTGGTTTTCCTAGTATATCAGTACTTAGTAAGTTTGAAATTAAATTCCAAAATAGTTTCAATTGCTTTTGCTTTTTTATTGGCTGGCGGATTATGTTCCTTTGTTGATAAAGTATTCTGGGATGGAAGTTTAGATTACATCTACGTTCAAAATCATTTTACTTTTGACTTAAAGGATGTATTTATCAATGTATTCATAGGTCTAATGATTATTATTTATTTGATTGATCATCAAGGCTTCAGAACTAAAGAAAGTAATCATATCTTGAAAAACTTTATGAACTTTTTAAAAAAATCAAAGTAAAGTCAACCTTAGTGAGACCTTCACTAAGGTTTTTAAATGAAAAACTTTACTTATTTTTTCTCTATGGTATAATAAAATTCGTCTTTAAGAGTGTTTACTTGGAACCCACTAATAAAAAACAAGGAGTTGATGCATATGTCTATAGACAGATATCATGTAATCACAGAAAAGAACCCAAGAGAAATTGTCTTATTAAAATCTACACCCTGTAAATGGGGAAGATGCACTTTTTGTGATTACATTCATGATAACTCTACAGCAGTAGAGGAAATTATTGAAACAAACAGAACCGTATTAGAACAAATCACAGGTTCACAAAAACAATTAGAAATTATCAATTCAGGTAGTTGTTTCGAATTACCAACCGAGACTCTTAAAGACATAAAGGCTGTTGTTGAAGAAAAAGGCATTGAAACCCTTTATTTTGAGAGTCATTACATGTATCGTAACCGGTTGGATGAAATTCGAGACTTTTTTAATGTTAAAATTATTTTTAAAACTGGCATTGAAACCTTTGATCAGACCTTTCGAAATGAAATTTTAAAAAAAGGTGTTGTATTTAAGAATCCACAGGAAGTTTCAAAGCAATTTTCTTCAATATGCCTAATGGTAGGTATTCAGGGACAAACCAAAGAAATAATCTCAAAGGATATCCAAATAGCTCTCGATTATTTTGAGAGAGTCTGTGTGAATGTTTTTGTGAATAACAGTACTGAGATCAAAGCAGATGATCAATTAATAAAGTGGTTTGAAAAGGAATACAGGTTTTTAGAAGATATGCCTCATGTAGATGTTTTATGGCATAATACAGATTACGGTGTAGGAGGAAAGAATGAGTAACGAATTATTATGGTTTTTATTTGTATTGTTACAATTTGGATTATTGGTTGGAACGTATAAATTATTTGGTTTAACTGGTTTATATGTATGGATTGGTTTTGCTATTGTTGCTGCAAACATTCAGGTTGTTAAAATGGTAACCTTATTTGGTCTAACAGCAACACTAGGAAATGTGATGTATGGTAGTATATTCCTTGCGACGGATTTAATTAACGAAAAATATGGTCGTAAGAAAGCACAGAAGGCAGTATATATTGGATTTGTTGTAATGATTGCTTTTACAGTTATAACACAAGTAGCCTTAGCATTTACACCGCATCCTGAGGATTTTGCCCAAGATGCTTTGTCAGTCGTATTTTCAATTCTACCAAGATTAACATTAGGCTCATTAACCGCGTATATTGTGAGTCAATCCCTTGATGTTTTAATCTTTGATAAGATCAAAGGTAAATTTTCATCAAGATCTCAACTGTGGATTAGAAACAATGGCAGTACATTAGTGTCACAAGCCATTGACACAGCAATCTTTACTTTCATTGCATTTTTAGGTGTCTTTGAAGTTTCAATTGTTTGGAATATTTTCTGGACAGCTTATGTCATCAAAGTCATTACGAGTTTATTGGATACACCATTCGTTTATTGGATGAGAAGTATCAATCCTATAGAAGAAGCATAAAATAGAGACATGGAATCTTAAGATTCTGTGCCTTTTTTTTGTTTAAATTATGGTAATCTGATAAAAATCATATTAAGAGAATTTTAAATCGTAAAATAATGTGGTTTTTTTGATCTGATTTCATTATAATGATTTAGTGTATTGGAAAAAAATGAGAATAAATTTGAAGTGTCGAAATTTTGCATTTTAAAATATTTTTGGGGTATAGAATCTTTAAGTGAGGTTCTTATGAAAAAGACCAAGAGTTTATTGCATATTTTAAGAAAAACAATGTACAGATATATTCTTTTGTCCTTTACTGTTTTATCAATGGTAATTTTTGTTGCGTTTATTTTTACAAACTACAATGCAAAAGCCTTGTTCTCAGATGAATTTGAAGGGCGATTATTAAAGCAACTGCAAAATGAGACTGCTTATGAAGCAAGAATTATTGAAGACGCCGTCGGTCAAGTTTATAAAAAAATGGATTTATTACTGAGAAAACATGAAGCCTTGTTTTTAAATTATGAAGATGCACCATTGTATGATATTACTATTGAAAAAGCGGAGAATGGTGCACTTTATAAAAAAGAGCATACCGGTAGTAGTGTGTATTATAGTAACATTTCACCTGAAAATGAGTATACTATCAATAAAATGAAAAAAACAGAGGCTCTTGATGAGTATTATAGTGATGTTCTCATGCAAACTGATTTGATTACACAAGTTTATTTTAACACTTGGGATAGTATG
Source organism: Clostridia bacterium (assembly GCA_016937975.1). GTDB lineage: Bacteria > Bacillota > Clostridia > Peptostreptococcales > Acidaminobacteraceae > JABXKX01. Next base: position 28,194 of record JAFGVN010000085.1, on the reverse strand, counting down.
AATCGTTTGATGCCATATATACCAGATGTTGCTTCTGTTTTTGGTGGTTCAGTTGATATTTCAACATATAATTTTTATTATTTAGCAGATGAAATACATAATCCAGATAAAAAAACAGTATGGGTAGATCCCTATTATGATCCTGCAGGGCAAGGTTGGGTGGTGTCACTAATCGCACCAGTTTACTCAAAGATTCGTTTGGAAGGGGTTATTGGTTTAGATATTCCTCTAAGATCCATTCAAAGCAAGATTTTAGAAAGAAGTAAAATAGTCAACAAACCTTTAATAGTCATCAATGAAGCTGGATACATTGTTTCATATAACGATGTTGCTGCAGATATTTTAGGCATTAAAAGTGTTAACGCAGAAATTGACGAGGAAGAGAATATTACTTACTTGCCATCTTCTATGAAAATAGAAGAGAATTTCGACTTTGATGTGAATACCATTTCTTATATTAACCCAATTAGAAAAGGTGATTATATGGTTACAGCCAGTAATATTTCTAATTTGAATTGGAGTTTGTTGGTGTTCTCAGATTACGAAACAGTTACATATACTTTGTTTCAAAAGGGAGAATTGGTGAATCAAATTACAGTTACTGTGATGTTTGTTTTAGTAGGTATCAGTTGTATGGTGGCTATGCTTTATGTCATAAGAATACGTGGTGTTTCTGAAAGAATTTCAAAACCATTAATGAATTTGGCTGATATTGTGAGAAATATGTCTGTTGTTGATTTAAATGTAAACCCTTTAAAGCAGTCAGGCATCGAGGAAATAGATTCATTAAGTCACGAGTTTGTAGTGATGGCCAATAAAATCAAGAAAAGAACCAATCAATTGGTTGAATCTCAAATAGAAAAAAGACAAGCAGATGAAAGAGCAAAAAAACATTTGTTAGAGGCGACAACAGATTCTCTAACAGGTGTAAGCAATCGTAGAAAGTTCGAGGATCTATTAGACAATGAGCTTAAACGATCGAAACGCTATTTCTCTGATTTTTGTTTGATTATTTTAGATGTGGATGATTTTAAAAACATTAATGATCGGTATGGTCACAACAAAGGTGATGATGTTTTAAAAGGTGTTGCAGAATTGTTAAAATCTCATGTAAGAGCTTCAGATGTAGTGGCTCGTTGGGGCGGAGATGAATTTGTAATCATGATTGTGGAATCGGATTTAGAAAACAGCAAAAAAATTGCTGAAAAGATAAGAAAAGCCATTGAAAGTTATTACCAGGATAGCTTGCAAATCACCATCAGTATGGGTATTGCTAAAGTGGATATTGGACTAGATGATGCTCGAGCATTACTGCAGAAAGCAGATCAAGCCCTTTATGATGCTAAAAGAAAAGGTCGGAATTGTGTAATAACTTTTGATGAACTAGGAGATCATTATGAGAAATGAGAGTATAAGAAACCAGCTTGATTATCATTTGGAAGCGGTTTCCAAGAATCGAGGCAAACTAAATCCAGTTAAGGAGGCAATCTATATAACGGTATGGTACGTTATTTTAGGGAGTCTTTGGATTTTATTTTCAGATTCTATCGTGAACACAATTTTCAAAGATCCTGATGTAATCAGAACGATACAACTGTTGAAAGGGTGGCTGTATGTTCTCATTACTGGGATATATATTTATAGCTTAATTTACATTAGAATGAGGCTTCTAAAAGAAGCAGATGATGAAACAAGAGAAAATTACAATAATATTCAAGCCTTATCAGAGGAACTTATTGCAAAGGAAGATGAGATTTTTCATCTATCTCACTTTGATCGAACCTCAGGTTTGTTGAATTGGTTAGGGTTAAGTAATGAATTTGAACAATATATAGCTCAAGATAATGTAGATAAGTTAGCCTTGTTTTATATTGATATAGATAATATAAAACATGTGAATGACACTTTAGGGCATGAAAATGGCAATTTGTTATTAAAGAGTATTGGTGAAAAGTTAAATCGCTTAACAGAACATCAAGGCATTGTCTCAAGAGTGAGCGGTGATGAGTTTGTCGTAATATTAAATTGTCCTGAAGAAATTAGCCAAATACATAAAAGAGCGACACAAATTAATCAATTACTTAAAACAACCTGGAAATTTGACAAGTACGAGTTTGTTGTTACTGCAAGTATTGGTGTTGCATTGTATCCAGAACATGGCAACAATCTTGAAAATCTACTTAAACATGCAGATTTAGCAATGTTCATTGCTAAAGATAATGGTAAGAATGGTCATTTCCTATATGATCCATCAATCAGTTTAAAAACTAAAAATTACGTTGAAGTTGTAGCAGAATTAAGATATGGCTTACAAAACAAAGAGTTTGTATTGTTCTACCAGCCTATTGTCGAATTAGGTACTCAAAAACTCATAGGCGTGGAAGCGCTTATCAGATGGAAACATCCAAATAGAGGACTTTTGTCACCATTTTACTTTATTGAAATTGCAGAAGAATCTGGACAAATTAATGAGATTGGCAGGTGGGTCTTTGAAACAGCTTGTCATCAACAAAAAACTTGGGCCGAACAAGGTTTAAATATTAAAATGTCTATTAACATTTCTGGAAGAAGATTGTTTGATGAGGATCTGATAGAGGATATTAAAGGGGTTGTTAAGAAATATGACATTAATCCTTCCATTATTCAAATTGAAATTACTGAAACAGCAGTTATGAAGAACTTAAAAGATGCCATGAAGATCCTTAACGAAATTAGAGCTTTGGGTTTTAATATTGCATTAGATGATTTTGGTACAGGGTATTCTTCATTAACATATCTTCAAATGTTTCCGATTGATGTTTTAAAAATTGATAAGGAATTCATAAAACATATCAATATTAGAGGGGATGATAAAGAAAATTCGATTATTAATGCAGTTATTAACTTAGCACATGCTTTAAACTTGGATACCGTTGCCGAAGGTATCGAGTATAATGAGCAAGGAGAGTATTTGCTTATTAATGGTTGTGATTATGGTCAGGGTTACCTTTATGATAAACCCTTGAGTATAGACGACTTTAACAAAAAATATTTAAGCCAGCTAGATTAATAGCTGGCTTGTATTATTTCATGAAAGGTTCATTAAGTAATTCTGTACCGGGAAGTACAAAACGCCCATCTTTAATAATAGGAATAATACTTTGATCTTTTTTGATTCCATTGATGGATAATATGGAATCGTAAGGTAATGTAATATCTGTATGAACATTGGTATAAGCCTTTGTCACATCTGTTTTTCTTGTTAAGGAATGTTCATTATCCTTGGCAACAATACATTTTCCATTAGGATTATATACATTTAAATCTTCAGTATAAGTATAGCAGGTGTCACCAATTGCAAAATGAGGTCCCATTTTCTCTACTATAAGAATAGGTAGTATATCGACAATATTGTATTTCTCTGCAATCACATAGGCTAAGGTATTGGTTCCAATTGCAAATTCTCCAAGAGGTAAAGTTTTATGAGGAAAAAGTAGATTTTCTTGAACAAACTTCTTGTTGTCTTCTTCATTCTCAAAGTTTTTACAAGTGTATTCAGATATATAGCCATCTTTAAAGGTTAACTCTAAGTCAATGAATTTTAAATCATTCAAATAAACAACATCTAAATGTAGAAGTCCGTTAGTGCCTTCAAGTTTTGGTGATGTAAAAACTTCTCCTATAGGAATATTCACATCAGCACCGCAATTGAAATAATTCGTTTCCTTTTCGGGATTTCTCATTTCATATTGCTTCACCATAATGTCTGTTCTATTTAAGCCTTTACCTCTCACATGGACAAAATCAGATTGGTCCAAAGCATCAATGATAATTTGTTGAATTGGTAAATAAGTATCACTAGACAATTTGTTAATTTGACATGTATCTGCATATATGGCTTCAAATTCTTCGCCAATTTCAGGTACCGGGAAAGCTATAATACAGAAACTTGTTTCTGTACCTTTAAGATACTTCTCAGTCGTTGTACGAATTGTATTTTGTAGTTCCATTGCAAGTGTCGATTGTGTTTCAGAAAGCTTCAGGGCATTTTCCTTTGCTTTGGGTTCAAATGGTGTTTCTCCAAATTTTTCGAAATACATAATTCCGGAGTAGTCTAATAATACTTCTTTATGTTCTTCAGAAACTTTATTAGTAGCGATAATCATTGCTTCTTTAAAAGCCTCGTCTAAATATAAGGCGTTATCAAAACGATGATCATAACCATATTGTCTATTTGCTGATGTTCCTATTGCTTGACCATAAAAACCATTGAGATTTCTCTTCTTAAAAGACTGAATTAAAACTTCAATCATTTTCTCTTGACCAATATTATAATAGATGGTTACATTATGTCTTAAAGTAATATCCTTACCATCTGTTTCAAAACCACGAACATAAGCGCTAGCAGTCATTTCCATAAGTTCAAGTAATTCTTGTTCATCGTATGCCTTTAAAAACTCTGCTGTTTTAATTTCATTGTCTGTAATGTAGTCACCATATGTAAATAAGTATCTCAAGTCCTCAAAATTTTGATGAGAAATAGCTTTGTTTGCAAATGCATGTTTTGGTGATCGAGATTCTAATAAGCCTTTGCCATAATGATCAATAACAGAAAGTTTAAATTGATAGTAAGCTACCTTTAAATCTGCAAAAGGTGATGCTTCATTCTTTATTATAGCGGCAAATCTTAGGAATCCTTCTGCATAACTCTCCAATGCCTCTTTGTCGTGTTTGAATGCAAATCTTATTATTTTTCTGAAATCGGTATAGATTGCACTGAGCAACTGGCCAAGGTCCTTACCAAAAATGTTGACACAGTAATCAGGATTAGCATAGGACGTTTGATAAGCATCTGAAATTAACTCAGCATACATCTTGTAATTTAATGCTTTTAATTCCTCAAAGGATTTACTTTTAAAATAGGCTTCAGTTAAGATTTCTTCTAAGGCAAAATATTCTAATAAATTCTCACCAAGTTTTGCTACATATTTATGTGTATTTTCGTCTTGAATGCTACCGTTAATAATAGTTTTAATTTTAGTAATCATCTATAAACACCTCCATATATATCATATGCCATTTAGTTCAGGATTACTAGCAGAAACAAAGATATATTCACTTCCAACTTATATGGACATTAATGCCTTTAATGAAACTGGGAATTCCTTCTCAACAAGTGTTTTAACGGCTTTAGCAAACGCTTGTATTTCCACTTGTGCATGAGCATCCAATCTTTGTTTTAAGAAGTGTGAAACAGATTGCAAACTTGCAGTCCAATACCATCTTACATATAATCCATATGCAGAAGGGTTGAATAAACGTGCCATTTCAGTAGCAATATTGTTTTCAACAGCCCATTCGTAGTTTCTCATACCATACTCGATTTGTTCTAGTAAGCGCTTTGTTGCTTCTTTTCCAATTGGAGTACCCAAGATTGGACCTGAGCCTTGTTTTGAGTTTTCAGGAGATGAACGCCACTCGTCTTCTTCTGGGATGTAAAATTCTATGGATTCTGTAACATATCTCCTTGAACTTTCATTCCATGCAGTAAAAGGATCTTGTGCACCTTCTTGATGACTAGAACCCACTATATATTTCCACCATTGTCTTGCTACCATTAATGGTGCATAAACTTCAAGCTGTACCATGGCATGACGGAAAGGTGATGTATGGTCATGGGTAGCAAGAAACTGAATAAGTTTTTCATCTTTTTCCGTTAAAGCATTAGAAGCTTTATTATAGGAAACTCGCGCTGCGTTAACAGGCGTTAAATCACTTCCCATGACATCAACCAAGTGTACATATCCTTTATTTAAAACATTAATCATAATAAACTCCTTTTGTGTACTGTTTTAGTATAATTTTGTTATATTATATCATATAATGAAAAAGAGCAGGTTAAAATTATGAAACTTGTCTTTAGGTTGACATCTTTTTCAAAAAGAGTATACTGAGTTTAATGGCATATGCCAAAGGAGGTAAGATGAGTCAAATTGTAAACTTAAAGATCAAAAAAAATAAAATTGGAAAAGTAATTGCTGTCATGAGTGGGAAAGGCGGCGTTGGCAAATCAACAGTAACTTCATTGGTTGCCACTACATTAAGAAACGCTGGACATAAAGTTGGTATATTAGATGCAGATATAACAGGTCCATCAATTCCAAAGTTGTTTGGTGTAAATAAAGAAAAAGTATTTCAGACGGATCAAGGCTTAACAACTGTTGAAACTGCTACAGGTATTAAAGTAATGTCTTTGAATTTATTATTGGAAAATGAAGATGATCCCGTGATCTGGAGAGGTCCAATTTTAGGCAGTACAGTTAAGCAATTTTATGAGGATGTTGTTTGGGGTGAATTGGATTTTTTGATTGTGGATTTACCTCCAGGAACTTCTGATGTTACTTTAACGGTTATGGAACAATTCAATGTAGATGGCATAGTGGTTGTATCAACGCCTCAGGACCTTGTTAGAATCATTGTAAATAAATCGATTCATATGGCGAATCGTATGAATACGCCAATTCTAGGTTTGGTAGAAAATATGAGTTATTTTACTTGTGACAAATGCGATGAAAAACATTATTTGTTTGGAGAAAGCAGAACGCGTGAAGTACTGGATTTACATGGTATAAAACTAATTGCAGAAATGCCTATTGATAAAAATCTAACTGCATTATCAGATGAAGGTAAAATCGAATTGTATCCTAAAATGAATCTTGATTTTAAAGATACTTTTGAGAAAAACCTTTTAGATGAGGTCAATAGAAGAATTTTAAAATAATTGAAAAACCTTTCAGATGAATTGACATCTGAAAGGTTTTTTTGATTTCGAGTAATTTTTTTCTCAAATCATGCAATAGGAACGCTTTCAGAAAAAAACTTGAAATGAAATAAAATTTATTTTACTTGTTTTTTACGTCAAAAAATTAACACACAATCGTGGTTGTTAAGTATTGATAACTTAGAAATGTGCAATTTAAAATCACTTTATTTATCGATTTCGAATTATTGGGTAAAAAGAATTGATTGTATTAAAAATATGAGTATTTCAAAGGGGTTTGGGTTATTGTTATGTTAAATTATTGCCTATTAAAATTGAATTGGAAACTGTGAGTAGATTTGGTTTCAATTTGTTTGTTATTAAATGACAAAATTAATGAAAACCTTTTCCGAAGATTGTATGGTTACATTAACGAATGATAAAATGTAGTTACTAGGGTAAAAATTTATGGAATTTGGTAAAATTTCATAAATTGTGCTTTAACATAGTGCTGATGGGTATAAAACCTTGTGTTCGTAATGAACAGTGGTACTATAGGTAACTTACATATCTAATAAGGAGGAAAAAATGAAAAAGTTCAAGAAACTTAGCTTGTTTCTAGTTCTTGTAATGGTTTTATCAACGTTACCATTGACTGCATTTGCAGAAACAATCCACGTGATTGAAGAGGGCGAAGTTCTATGGAAAATCGCACAAGAATATGGTCTTGATTATCAAACTATTGCCGACTACAACGATTTAGAAAATCCTAACTTGATCTATGCTGGAGACGAATTAAAAATTCCAGATGGTCAAAAAATTACAATTTTAGCAACTGCTGACTTACACGGTAGAATTTATCCATATGAATATGCGATTGATTCAACTGATGCAGATGCAGGTTTAGCAAAAATTCAAACTTTAGTTAAACAAGAAAAAGCTAAAAGTGAAAATGTTATCTTAATGGATGTTGGTGACACTGTTCAAGATAACTCTGCAGAGTTATTCAATGATTTACCTGTTCATCCAATGGTTCAAGCTTTGAACTCTATGGGCTATGACATTTGGACTTTAGGTAACCATGAATTTAACTTTGAAAAGTCATTCTTAGAAAGAAATATTGCTGCATTTGAAGGTAAAGTTCTTTCTGCAAACATTTACAATGAAGGTACTGAAACAAGATTTATCGATGGATATACAATCATGGATGTTGATGGCATCAGAGTTGCAATTGTTGGTATGATTCCTCCAAATGTTCCACTTTGGGAAGCTTCTGCTCCAAGTCATTTCGCTGGCTTAGAATTTAGAAGTATTGAAGATGAAACTGCAAAAGTTCTTGCTGAATTAGAAGGCAAGTATGATGTATTAGTTGGCGCATATCACTTAGGTGAAACTGGTGAGCACGGCTATGAAGGTTTAGATTATGTAGCTGAACATTTCCCACAATTTGATGTTATTTTTGGTGGACATGCTCACTCTAAATATGTTAAAGAACTTAATGGCGTAACAATGATTGAACCAGGTGCTTATGGTTGGGCTTTAGCTAAAGCAGACATCTATGTAACTGGTACTGCTGGCAACTATACAGTTTCAATGGTTAACGCTGAAAACTTAGAAACATATTCAGTAGATCCTGATCAAGGTATCCTTGATGAATTTGCTACAGTTCATGAAACATCTTTGGCTGATGCCAATACAGTTGTTGGTGTAGTGACTGAAGACTATATCACTAGAGTAGATTATATTACTGGTGATGCGAAAGTTACTACAATGCCTACTGCTCAAATCGTAGATACAGCTTTAATTGACTTAATCAACGATGTTCAAATGTTCTACACAGGTTCTGAGATTTCTTCTGCAGCAGCATTCAAGAGCGATATGAATTTGTTAGCTGGCGATTTCAAGAAGAAAGACGTTGCAAACATTTACAAGTATACAAATACTTTAATGGGTGTTAACATTACTGGTGCTAACTTAAAAGCATATATGGAATGGTCTGCTTCGTACTATAACACTTTCACATATGGTGATGTAACTATCAGCTTTGATGAAAATGTTAGAAGCTACAACTATGACATGTTCTCAGGTGTTACTTATGACATCGACCTTTCTCAACCAGTGGGTTCAAGAATTAAAAACTTGAAACTAAACGGTGATGCAATTGCTGATGATGGCGTTTATAAATTAGCAGTGAACAACTATAGATTTGGTACTTTAATGTCTTATGGTTGGGCTACAGAAGCTGATGTATATTACGATTCTTACACTGAATTGCAAGACGCAGGCAGAATTCGTGACATGATCGTGAAGTATATCACAGAAGAAAAAGCTGGTATGGCTACTCCTTCAGTGGATAACAACTGGAAAATTATTGGTGCTGATTTAAATCATCCATTAAAAGATATGGTAATTGATAAAATCATCGCTGGCGAGATTTTAATTCCAACTTCTGCAGATGGTAGAACACCAAACGTAAAATCAGTTAATGTATTTGATTTAATGCAAGAAGGCATTATTGATGAATATGATGAATTAACAATTATGCATACAAATGACATGCACGGTTTCTTCGTATATGGTGCATATGATGGTATGGGTGCTGCATTGTTAAAAGCTAAAATTGATGAAGTAAGAGGAACAATTGACAACACATTATTACTTGATGGTGGTGATGCGTTACAAGGTAATCCATTGGTAACTTTATCTGAAGGTGAAACTGGTGTTCAAGTTTTAGAAGCATTAGGTTATGATGCAATGGGTATTGGTAACCATGAATTTGATTATGGTTCAGCTCAATTAGAAGCATTAATGGCTATGAATGATGTACCAATGTTATCAGCTAATATTAAAAAAGCAGACAACACTGATTTTGCTACGCCATATATTATTAAAGAGATGGATGGTTATACTGTAGGTATCTTCGGTATTTCTACACCTGAAACACTTTATAAATCTCATCCAGACAATACTGTTGGTTTAACTTTCGAAGATCCAACAGAAACAGCTCAGGCTATGGTAGATGAGTTAAAAGATAAAGTTGATATTATCATTGCAATTACGCATATTGGTGATGAAGGTGAATACACTGCATCTTCAATTGCAACAGCAGTTGAAGGCATCGATGTTATCATTGATGGTCACTCTCACTCATTATATGAAAACGGTTTAAAAGTTGGTGATACTTTAATTGTTCAAGCAGCTGAAAAAACTATGAACTTAGGTATGGCTAGATTGGCTATTAAAGACGGTGAAGTTGTTTATTCTACAGCTTACATGTTCACAAAAGCAGATGCTGCAAGTTATACACCTGATGCTGATGTAACTGCAATTATCGATGAAATCGCTACTGCAAACGCAGTAATTTTAGATGAAGTCGTTGCAACTTCTCCAGTTGAATTAGATGGTGTAAAAGCTAATGTAAGAACTGGTGAAACAAACCTTGGTAACATGATTACTGAAGCATTACTAGACATTTCTGGTGCAGATGTAGCCTTAACTAATGGTGGTGGTATCAGAGCATCAATTGGCGCTGGTGAAGTTACAAAAGGCGATATCCTTGCAGTATTACCATATGGTAACACAGTAAGAGTAATCGAATTAACTGGTGCTGACATTCAAGCTGCTATTGAAAATGGCGTAGATTCTTATCCAGAAGCTAAAGGTGCTTTCCCTCATATCGCAGGTATGACTGTAGAATTTGATGCTTCTTTACCAGCTGGTGAAAGAGTTACTAAAATCATGATCGGTGACGCTGCTTTAGATTTAACTAAAACTTACACAATGGCTACAAATGACTTCTTAGTAGCAGGTGGAGATGGTTACACAATGTTCAAAGGTAAAAAAGTTATCGCTGAATATGGTGCAATGGATGAAGTTTTAACTGACTACATGAATGCAAAAGGTTTTGATAAAGCTACAGTTACTGACAGAATTAAAGATATTTCTAATGAAACTTCTTTCTATTCTTTAGATAGAGTAGCATAATTAAGCACTTAAAACGGTGGATTTTTCCACCGTTTTATTTTTTCCAGTTGAGTAGACCATCAGTGAAAATAGACTTTCTTCATTGGATTGATTAAAAAGTTAAGAGTCATTTAATGTTCTAAATATTCTCTTCATGCTATACTGAAGTTGTTGAATCTATATATGAGAGATTATCAAGTAATTAAGAAAAGTTAATTTAACGAAGCCCATATTGCTTCGTTTTAAATTACATTATTTATAATCAAACTTACAAAAACTAAAACAAGATCAAATTGTGGTGATTGAGATTTAATTATGATTGCCAGGTGAATACTAAAATGTTCTTATTGAAGTCCTCATAAAAACATGTTGTTACATTTCATTTGTAAACTAATCTTTAGTTGTTTTAGATATGGATAAAAAGTTAATGTTTAACATTTTAGGAACTCAAATAAACTTTATTTTGCCTATTTGGTTATATATGAAGCATAAAGGTTATCTTATAATATAGAGTTCTAAGGTGAAATGAAAGCAATGTCTTGGTTAAATGGATTGAAGTACTATGAGGGAGAATTCGAATGAGATTAAGAAAATCACGTAAGGTCATTATATATAAAGCAGTTGGGCAATCTTTCAAAAATATTGTGCGTTCATGGAAACTTTTACTATTATTTGCATCAATTAGCATTTTAATGAATTTTGCCACAGAATTTTTATTGGCCAAAAGTGGTTTAATGTCTTTTTTTGGCGGATTTTTTTTGAGCCAAATGATTCTAGGAGTTGTTAAATTATTATACATAATGGTCATCATTAAAGTAACCTCAGATCTTATGAAAGGTGAATTAAACTCCCCTCAAAAAATTATAAGAACAACCTTTTCAAAGATTGGACTAATATTGTTTCAAGGGTTGATTGTCGGTGCTTTATTGGTGCCAGGAGCTTTAATTCTTTTATTTATTCTAATGGGTGTTACACAAAGCAGCACATTCCCAGCAATATTCACGAAAATTTCAGTAGGTGTAGTACTTATTAAAATTATATTTTCTTTTCACGGTGTTATTATTAATAACATTGATTCAATGGAAAGCGTTAAGGACAGTATATCGATCACAAATGGCAACTTTATCAAATTAGTATTCACTGTTGCAGGTTTATGGATGCTAAACGATATAACAATGGATTATTTAGTTCATTTGAAACAGAGTTCTTCTCTGATTTATCTGTTGACCTTTATACCAAAATCTTTTATGACAATAATTCAAGTGACATTAATCACATCTATGTACCATCAACTGGTGCCCGTAAAGTTCTCGCAAAGGGCTGAATCGGAGGAAATACTATAGCGAAGCTAAATTGAAGATAAAGATATGAAAGATATTTTTAAGTTATGATGAATCGCTCATGATAAGCGGCATGGAATTTCCATGCCGCTTTTTTAAAAAATAATCTGATGCTCTTGATAGAAAAATATAATTATCATAAAGCATTTATGAAAATTTAAATATCCTCAATTTCTTTTCTTATTTTTTTTGTGAGGGAATTAAAAACAAGATCATAGGAATCATCAATCATTCTTTCGATGGCCGTATGGTTTAAAGCACCATCAATAAATACTGAATTCCAATGGGTTTTGTTCATATGATAACCAGGTATGACATCCTTATAGATTTCTCTCATGAGCACATTCTGATCTGGTGTATTCTTGAGATTAATACATAATCTATTAGGGGTATGGTTTGAGATTAAAGCAAACATTTTACCACCAACTTTGTAAACCGGTGTTACTTCGTCAAAGGGATAAGTCTCTCTTGCGAAGGGTTTACTTAAGAGGTATGCTATCACTTCACTTCTGTTCATATAATGGCTCCTTTATGTTCAAAATGTAACAGATTTCTTAATCTATTTTAACATGTGATGCTTCAATTATGAACAGGGTATAGTTTTTTATAGGAACAATTTAGCATTTATAGCAAGAGAAAGGAGGATGAAAATAAGTGTTAGATTAAAATGCCTATACATACTCTGGGGGGAGTTATGTTTTTGCATAATGATTGGAGGATAAAATGAAAAAAAAATTAGTAGCAACAATGCTATTGTGTATGTTGTTGATTTCTTGTGGCAGTAATAGAAATGAAAATGATACTATTAATGATGCAGTTAGCAACACCTCAAATAATGCTAACGGGTATTATTATGATGAAGAGCCAGCTTATGATACAGGTGAATCTTATGCAGAGATTGTTGAAAATAAGTATATCGATACAGATATCAATAATACTTCAACTTTTAGTATTGATGTGGATACGGCATCCTATGCCAATATTAGAGATTTACTCAGTGAGGGCATTTTGCCTAATAAAGATGCTGTAAGAATTGAAGAAATGATCAATTACTTTGACTACACTTACAAACAACCAGAAGGTAGTGAACCATTTTCTTTAACAACCGTAACATGCGACACACCCTGGAATGAAAATACTGTTGTCGCTTTAATAGGGATACAGGGGAAAGATTTGCCGAAAGAGCAAGTGCCACCAAGCAATATAGTGATGCTCATTGATGTTTCAGGTTCCATGCAAGATTCCAATAAGTTGCCATTACTAAAAAAAGCCATGATTGAGCTGACGAATAATTTGACTGAAAAAGACAGGATTTCCCTTGTGGTTTATGCTGGAGCAGCTGGTGTAGTCTTAGAAGGTGCAGAAGGTAACGATAAAGAAAGTATTACTGAAGCTCTTAACAATCTTGAAGCGGGTGGATCAACTGCTGGTGGTGCTGGTATCGAATTGGCATATAGTATTGCAAAAAAATACTTTATTGAAAATGGGAACAATCGTGTCATTCTAGCCAGTGATGGTGATTTCAATGTAGGTATGTCAGATGTTGAAGCATTAAAAGATTTTATTTCTGAAAAGAGAGAGATTGGTGTATTTCTCAGTGTACTTGGATTTGGTAGAGGAAATACGCGTGATGATATTATGGAAGGTTTAGCGGATACTGGCAATGGCAATTATAGCTACATTGATAATATTTCTGAAGCAAGAAAAGTTTTCGGGTCAGAGTTTACAGGTACTTTATTTACCATAGCAAAAGATGTGAAAATACAAGTGGAATTTAATACAGATTTTGTTCGTTCATATCGTCTGATTGGTTATGAAAACCGTGTGTTGGAGAATCAGGATTTTACTGATGATACGAAAGATGCAGGCGAACTTGGTTATGGACATGAAGTCACTGCACTGTATGAAATTGAATTAAGAGATGGTACTGATAAAAATAAAGATAAATTATATGATATCCGTTTTAGATATAAAGAACCTAATCAAGAGCAATCAAAGGAAATTGTGCTATCAAATGAACAGAGTTTTATTTCTATTGATGAGGATCTGAATCTTAAATGGGCACTAAGTGTTGCAGAGTTTGGATTAATTCTTAGAGATTCAGATTATAAAAATCAATCAGATATAAATCGTGTTTTATCTCAAGCGAGAAATGTTTTGCAATTGAGCTATGATGAATATAAAGAAGGTTTTATCGAAGTCGTAAAAGATTATATGAATATTCAAGATAATTAATGAGGAGAAGTGCTATATTTGTAGCACTTCTTTCTTTTAGTATGGCAGTCGAAGATATATTTGGAACAAGTTATATTTAATTTCGTGAATTGTAGAAAAAAGCAATCTAAAGATTGACGAGTTTTTTCATCTTACGGTATGCTTGAGATGGAGGCTTATATGAATAGACAAGTTATTTTAAAATTCGTTTTCTTTGGTATTTTTGTAATTGTAATGTTTGTCTTGTTTTTTAGTAACAAGTCCATGGAATTACCTTACGAAACTACAAAAGAAAGCGCCATTATTGAACTAAGATTTAGTAGCTCTTGGGCAGGAATTGACACGAAATCTGATATTCTTGAAGAGATTATTCAATCCTTTGAAAGAGCATATCCCAATATAAAAATTATCAACGAATCCATGTCTGGTGAAGATTATCTTTTTATTTTGAAAGCTGACTTTGCATCAGGCAATGGACCTGATATTTTTGGCTTATGGCCTGGTTCAGACTTGAACATGCTTATCGAAGAAGGGTTCATTGCAGATTTAACAGAAGTTATAGAAGAAAATGAAAGCTGGTATAAGAGTTTTGATGAGAGAGCCTTTGCTGCCATTGATCAAGAGAATGGTATTTATAGCATTCCATTTGAAATCATCTATGAAGGATTATTCTTAAATCTGGATCTATTTGAAGAAAACCATGTAAAAATACCAACGACTTTTGAGGAGCTTTTGACAGCGATAAAAATGTTTAAGGCTGTTAATATTACGCCAATTGCCTATAACTCAACGCCTGAAGGAAGTTTTATTTATCAGAATATCGTTGCTTCACTTGGTACTAAAGAAATGACAGAAAACCCTATTGTTCACCATGAAATTCAAAGCAGTTATTTGGAAGGCATGAATTACATGAAAGAGCTATACGATGTAGGAGCCTTTCCAGTTAATGCTTTTACACTAGATGATTATTCACGTAATCAAATGTTTATTGAGAAGAAAGCTGCTATGATTGTACAAGGATCTTGGTTTGTCTCAGATGCACTAGGAGAACAGGTAGGGTTAATTCCATTTCCTATAGACAATCACATAAAAAATGTTGTTTATGGTATTGGAAATGGTAATTTTCATGTGAATCAGCAAACCTTTGAAGACCAAGATAAAAAAGAAGCTGCCATACTTTTTCTGAAATACCTAACATCAGAAAGTAGTCGACAGAAATTTTCAGAGTTGCCAGGTTTCATTACTTCTGATCATTCAAACTCAGAATCCTATTTAAAACAACTGGGATATAATTTAATCAATGCAGCAGATTTTCTTGTAGGACCACCAGATCATTATATTAATAGAAACTGGTGGGAAAGTGTTTTAATCCATGATTTTCCAAACTTGTTAGAAGGAAAAATTACCCCTGAATCCATCTTTGAAAGTATTGAGGAATAAATATGTCTTTTTATAAAAAACTCAATTTAAAAAATAAATTACTATTCATTTTTATGATGCAAATGTTCTTACCGATCATTATTTTAGGCGTTTTTCTTTTAAGAAACGTTGAGAGCAACATGAAAAATCAAGCTCTTACCTTGTCCTATGATATGCTGAAGGTATTGGAAATGAGAATAGAGGATTTTACTGAGGGCATCAAAAATGTTTCTCAGGATTTATTATACGATGATGAAATCTATGATGTATTAAATGATGATCAGTCGGACAAATTTATTTATTACAATCATGTGAATGCCTTGAAAAACACTTTAAGAAAAACAACCTTATCGAAAGATGGCATTCAAGCCATATCCATTGTGGATCTTCTCGGAACCCATTACGCCTATGATCTAAATAGCGGTAGAACCAATATCAGTAATACTTTACCTTATAAAGAGCTGTTATTATTGGCTAGAGAAGCCAAAGGAAGACCGGTTTGGTATGTAGATGATGAGAAAGATGGTGCCGTTTATGTCACAAGAATAGTAAATGATATTGAGACCTTTAATGAAATAGGGTTAATGGTAATTTTAGTGGATTTATCCTCGATGAAGAGTGATTATGAGACATTAAATTCTCAATTGATTGAAAATACTTATCTCGTTACCGATGGTGGATATGTTATCTTTTCTAATAAGACAGATGAAGGGGATGAGACAATCTCCTTGCCGTCCTTTGAAGATGATGTCTTTTATGATGACAGCCATAAGAAAGAAATGATTACCTACAGAAAAATGCAAAGCATGGAATGGACCCTAATTACAGTGATTTCAAAAGAGAATTTGCTTCAAAATGTGACTCAGTTTATGAAGTGGTCCTTGATTATCTTTGTACCACTAGCTTTGTTGTTGTCTCTGTTTACAATCTTTGAAGGCATGCATATTGTAGATAGTATCAAAAAAATAGTAGCAGGGATGTATCTTGTAAGAAAAGATCAACGATATGAAAAAGTTACTGTAGATCGAGAAGATGAGTTAGGTTTCTTAGCACAAGCCTATAATGATATGGCTGCAGAAATTGAGCATCTTGTACAGGATGTTTATTCAGAGCAAATCATGAGAAAAGAAACTGAAATTAAAGCTTTACAGGCACAAATCAATCCTCATTTTCTCTATAATACTCTAGAAACCATAAATTGGCATGCTCAACTAAAAGGTGCACCGGAAATCAGTGATATGGTAACAGCTCTTTCATCCATTATGGAAGCTAATATTGGAAGAGACAACAAGTTGATTACCATGCGTGAGGAAATTGAATACATTGAACATTACATCTCCATTATGAAATATCGATTTGATGGCAGAATTACATTTAAAAAGGATATTGATCCTAAAATCATGGGACTTAAAATTCCACGTTTGATCTTACAGCCTATAGTTGAGAATGCTATAAATCATGGGATTGGAAAAACTACCTATGAAGGCAAAATTGATATTACCGGCATCATAGATCAAGAGGAAGTGAGAATTGAGATCTGTGATAATGGTAAAGGCATGGATGAAGCGATTTTACATGATTTGAATCAGAGAATTGATCATAGGAACAATCTTGAGGGCAGTATTGGTCTTACCAATGTTCATAAAAGAATTAAGCTTTTCTATGGTGAACCCTATGGTATACGAATTGAGAGTAAAGAGGACATCTATACAAAGGTAGTAGTGACGCTGCCTTTGAAATATATGAATGAAGAGGGTTTTTATGTATAAAGTACTCGTCGTTGATGATGAACCTATTGTAAGAAGAGGGATTGTCAACATTATCAATTGGAATGCACTAAACTGTGAAGTTATTGGCGAGTCAGGTAATGGCGTTGAAGGTATGGCATTGGTGGAAACATTCAAACCGGATATCATTATTACGGATATTCATATGCCTGAAATCGATGGTTTAGAGATGATTAAAAGGTGTAAGCATTTTATACCTGAGAGTAAAATTATTATCTTAACAGGCTTCAGGGACTTTGATTACTTACAGGAAGCTTTGAAATTGGGAGCATCAGATTTTCTTTTAAAACCTTCGAAAATTGAATCCATCACATCCTCAGTGAAAAAATGTGTCTTGGAGTTGGATTTTAAACTGCAAAGAAAAACTCAAATGGATAAACTTGAGAAGCATTATGAAAAATCTCTTCCTTTGTTGAGAGATAAGTTGCTTCTTGATATTTTGTTTAGATCTGCAGGTTCAAAAGAGGAAGTGACTGAGAATCTTAAATTATATGACATGTATATTGATGACTATTTAATCATGACCATTGATATTCATCATGACGAAAACTTGGACATCTATGAAAAACAACTTTACAAGTTTGGTATTATCAATACTGTTGAAGATATCTTCTCAGATAAATACAAGAGTTATACCATTCATGTGACCCAAAGTCGTTTAGTTGTCATAATTTTATCGGATAACACCACTGGCTTTATGGAAGATGTCTTAAAACGTGGAGAGAACTTTCAGTTGCTTATCAAATCGTGTTTTAACATTAATGTTATTTTAGGTGTAAGTACCTTAGGTCGTGGATGGGAACAACTCCATGAGAAAATGACAGAATGCTTTAAAGCTTTAGATTATCAATTTTATTTTGGTGAGGATGCTATTATATTGTATCAAGATATTAAGCAACTGAACATCTTGGAAGAAAACCACAATTTAACAACTATCAAAGCAGATTTAATCACGGCCATTCATTTAGGGAATCAAAGTCTTTTTAATAAAATTAATGAAGAACTACGTTTCCAGATTGAGAAAAATCAAATTCAAGAACCTATTAGATTTTTTGAGGAGATTTTCATTCAGTTGAACATAAAAGAAAAAATTACTCAAATGGATTTAAAGCTAGCTTTTTTAGAGTTTTCCAATATACTTAATGAAGTTGTTTTTTTAAATAATCAAAAGAATATAAAAAGCCTCAGTCAGGTTTTGAAATTGTCACTAGAATACATTCAACAGCATTATCATGAAACCATTACATTACAAGATCTAGCAGACGAAACCTATGTTTCCATCTATTACTTAAGTCGAATGTTCAAGAAGGAAATCGGTAAGAATTTCACGGATTACATTAATGAGTTTCGAATGAATAAGGCAAAGCAATATTTAAATGAATCCAATTTTAAAGCTTATGAAGTCGCTGAAATGGTTGGTGTTCCGGATCCTCATTATTTCTCAAAACTTTTCAAGAAGTATACAGGTGTTTCGCCGACAGAATATAGGAAAAACAATAACTAGTAGACTCGAAAACAAATAGAAAAATCTATTTGTTTTTTTTTGTTGTCAAATCTTGCGATGAAACTTTGACAAGAAAGCACATGAAATGACAATTGTGTTTATTCATTTCATTTTCTGTTTTTTATAAACTGTTTATAGATAGAAAACGTTTTCTTAAAGGAGTATTAAATGAAAAAATCAAAAAAAAAAGCAACTTTTGTGGAAGAACTAAAGAGAAATAAATCTCTATTCATAATGTTAATACCTGGTATATTGGTGCTATTGTCTAATAACTATTTACCAATGCCTGGCGTACTATTAGCCTTTAAGGATTATAACTATACAAAGGGATTTTTCAAAAGTGATTGGGTAGGATTTGATAATTTCAAATACCTTTTTAACTCTTCGCAAGCTTATATCATCACAAGAAATACCATACTGTACAATTTGGCATTTATCATTATTTCTTTAACCTTAGCACTTGGACTTGCCATTATTTTAAATGAATTGAGAAATAAGAGATTAGCAAAGATTTATCAATCGGTATTTTTCTTACCTTATTTCCTGTCTTGGGTTGTTGTAAGTTATTTGGTGTACTCATTGCTCAGTTCAGATCAAGGTGTATTCAATAATCTACTTGTTCATTTCAATATGAAGCCCATTAATTGGTACATAGAGGCCAAGTTTTGGCCAGCAATTTTGGTCTTTGTCAATACATGGAAATGGACAGGTTATGACAGCATTATCTATCTTGCAGCCATTGTAGGCATAGACAAATCATTATATGAAGCAGCTGCTATAGATGGTGCAAGTCGAGTTAAGCAAATAATGTATATCACAATTCCTTCAATTATGCCAGTAATTACGATTTTAACTTTATTAAAGATTGGTAGAATTTTTTATGGTGACTTTGGACTCTTC
Source organism: Clostridia bacterium (assembly GCA_016937975.1). Lineage (GTDB taxonomy): Bacteria > Bacillota > Clostridia > Peptostreptococcales > Acidaminobacteraceae > JABXKX01. Next base: position 8,328 of record JAFGVN010000085.1, on the reverse strand, counting down.
TGGAATATTCCAAAGAACATGGGTGTGCTTTATAACGTCACCAATGTAATTGACACCTATGTATACCGTGCTTTAGTACAAGCTGGTGATATTGGTATGGCCACTGCTAGTGGTTTATATCAAGCGACAGTAGGTTTTATCTTGGTCCTAGCGGCAAACTTTGTCGTAAGAAGATTCAACAAAGAAAATGCACTGATGTAAGGAGAAAAAATTGAAAAAGAATAAAATAACTTATCAAGATGTAGGAAAAATCGGAAAAACATCCAATTTACTTTTGAATATTATCATGATTCTTTTGGCTCTTGCCTGCATATATCCCTTACTCCTTGTCTTTGGCATTTCCATTACAGATGAGAAGACCGTCACATTGGAAGGTTATCGTTTAATACCAAAGGTCATTAGTTTTAAAGCTTATGATTATGTGTTTACAGATGCAGTAGATATTTTTAGAGCTTATGGCGTTACCATACTGGTAACCCTACTGGGAAGCATAATGAGTTTGATTGTTATTTCACTTTATGCATATCCCTTATCGAGAAAAGATTTTAAATACAAGACATTCTTTACTTTCATTGTATTTTTCACCATGTTATTCAATGCGGGTTTGGTGCCTTGGTACATGGTTTATACCAACATACTACATATAAAAAATACCTTATTTGCCATGATACTTCCTGGGTTGATGACACCATTATATGTTTTGATCATGAGAACCTTTTATGTTACGACCATACCGGAAAGCATCATAGAAGCAGCGAAGGTAGATGGTGCAAGTGAGTTTAGGATTTTTACTCAAATCGTTCTGCCGCTTTCGAAACCATCTTTAGCAACCATAGGCTTGTTCAACGTACTCTTCTATTGGAATGACTGGTATTCACCGTTGCTATTCATCACAGATGAGAAGCTGTACAATTTACAATACTTGCTTTATAGAATTAATCAAAGCATTACCTATATCACTTCACAGTCCAACTCTTTAGGCAATGTGTCTGAGATATTAGCTAATATACCTTCCCAAACAGCAAGAATGGCAATGGCTATTATTGCAATTGGACCAATCGTTTTGGCTTATCCATTCTTCCAAAAGTATTTTGTTGAAGGTTTAACAGTAGGATCAATTAAATAGTGGGAAACGGCTTTGCCGTCAAATAAAAATTTTTAAGGGGGAACAATATGTTAAAAAGAACATTAGTCATGCTTCTAGCACTGATGATGGTGTTAAGTATCTTTGTTGCTTGTAACAATGAAAGCAATAATGAGGGAGGCGCTGGCAATGCAGAACAAGTGAAAGAGGATTTAGAATCAGGGAAGTTGGAAACTGTTGATATCAGCTGGTATTTTATTGGCAACGGTCAACAGGAAGACGTGGAGAAAATTGAAGCAGAAGCTACAAAATATCTTCATGAAAAAGGCATTAACGTTAATCTCGATTTACAATGCTTTGATTGGGGTTCGTATGATCAAAAATTAAGAACCATGATTGCTGCGAGAGAAGAGTTTGATATCTGCTTTACGTCTTCATGGACAAACAATTATCAACAACAAGCTGTTAAAGGAGCATTCATTCCATTAAATGATTTGTTAGATACTTATGCACCTGAAACAAAAGCGATGTTAGGTGATGCGTTTATTACTGGAACTCAAATTGAAGGGATTAACTATGCGATTCCTGCCAATAAAGAAAAGGCGCATCAATGGGGTTTCTTAGTAAGAAAAGACTTACTGGATAAATACAATTTATCAGTAGATGGCATTACATCTTTGGAAGATTTAGAACCTCTATTAGCAGCTGTTTATGCAGGTGAAAATGGCAATGTCTACGCTTTGGAAGCACTTAATGGAGAATCACCTTTTAAGTTATTAGACTTTGATCGTGTTGGTGATGACAAGTATCCAGGTGTTGTTTGGAATGATTCATCAGATATGAAAGTGTTCAATGAATTTGAAGCACCAGAAACAATGGCACTCTTCAAAACTATGAGAGATTATTATGAAAAAGGTTATATTAGACAAGATGCTGCGACGGTAACAGATTTCAATGCAGATTTATCTGCAGGTAAAATCTTTGTATCAACAAAATCTTTAAAACCTGGTAAAGATGCTGAAATGTCTTCAGCGACTGGTTATGAGTGGGTTCAAGTAGAGATCACTCAACCGATTATTTCAAATCGTGACACATCAGGTTCAATGCAAGCAATTTCAAGTACATCAAAAAATCCTGAGAGAGCTTTAATGGTTATTGAATTATTCTCAACAGATGAATACTTCAACAACTTGATTAACTTTGGTATTGAAGGTGAGCATTACAATAAAGTTTCAGAAAACATTATTGAACCAGCAGCAAATAATGCGAAGTATAACCCAGGCACTGGTTGGATGTTTGGTAATCAATTTATCAACTACTTATGGACCAATGAAGATCCTAATAAATGGGCTAACTTTAAAAACTTCAATGATGCTGCAATTGGTACTCAAACTTTAGGTTTCATCTTTGATCCAACACCAGTTAAGAGTCAAATCGCCGCTTGTAACAATGTTTGGGATCAATATGTACCTGCATTGGAAACGGGAACCGTTGATCCTGAAGAATATATGCCAATCCTAATTCAAGCATTTAAAGATGCTGGTGCAGATGACATTATTAAGGAAAAACAAAAACAACTTGATGCATGGTTAGAAAGTAAATAGAAAAGAAGCAATTGTGATAAAGCGCTCTCTGAGCGCTTTATTGCAGAAAGGAAAATAATATGGAAGGCAAATATAATCTTAGGAATCCTGTAATCAATCTGATGACAAGTCTTTATCAGTTGCTATTGTTAAATGCGTTGTTTATTTTATTCTCATTACCAGTGCTCACCATGGGATCAGCACTAAAAGCTCTTCTTCAGTGTATTCAGCTCATGAAGGACAATCAGTTGAATCAAGAAGTTCAAAGCTTTTTTAGAGCTTTTAAAGATGATTTTATTAAAGTCAATCTAAGTTTTCTTCTTATGGCAGGGATACTATCACTTGTCTGTTTCAATTTGATCAATGGTACATTGCTCTTGAAGAGAGGGTGGTTTATTTACCTGATTCAAATGCCTCTATTGGTACAGATTATTTTGACCTCTAATTTCCTAATGATTGTTCTTATTCACTTTGATCTTTCAATTTTAAAAGCTATAAAAGTTGCTTGGATTATGGGCAACAGACATATGATGAAATCAGTGGTTTTCTTTGTAACAGGCTATCTTCTTATTAAAATGGGTCTTCATATGCCTTTTATTTTAATTTTTTTATATTTCAGTTTAATGGCATATTTACATAATGTGCTTATTTATCCAGCTATTAAAGCCTTGAAGGAGGACTCATGAATTACGGATATTTCGATGATGAAAAAAAAGAGTATGTCATTACGACACCTCACACGCCAACGAAATGGATTAATTATATTGGTGGACTTGATTTTGGTGGTTTTGTAGACCATTTAGGTGGTGGTGTAATTTGTAAAGGTGATCCAGCACTCAATCGAATCGTCAAATACATGCCTCAGTTGCCAGATTCAAGTTTCAATGGTGAAGGTCTATATATTAGAATTCATAGAAGCTCTGATTATGAACTCATTTCACCTTTTTATGTGCCTACTTTAAATGCTTATAAAAGTTATCAATGCCGTGTTGGATTGGGTTACTCCATCTTTGAAATGAAAACTGAGGATCTCGAAATTAAAGTGACTGTTTTTGTGCCTAGAGATCATCAAGTGGTTCTAAGAGACATAGTTGTAAAAAATATCAGTGAATACCCAATTGCCTTAGATGTCATTCCTGTAGTTGAATATACTCACTTTGATGCCTTAAAACAATTTACCAATGCAGATTGGGTGCCACAAACCATGATGTCTGATTTAAGAAAAGACGGCCCTTTTACTATTTTGAATCAATATGCCTTCATGCACAAAGATATTTCTGTTAATTATTTCACTTCAAATGAAAGGGTAGATTCATTTGAAACAGATAGAAGAAAATTTCTAAAAGATCATGAAGGTGGAACATGGCAAAGACCATTATCCTTGATGGAAAAGACATTATCCAATTATGAAGCAAGACGAGGTGACAATATCGGTGCATTATTACATGCTTATAAAGATGTGAAGCCAAATGAACAAATAAGATTAATCACACAACTAGGACAATATAACCATTATGAAAAGGAACTGAATCAAATCAGATATTATAGAGATGCAGAGCATGTGGAAAAAGCCTTACAGCAATTGAAATTGTTTTGGGAGGATCATCTTTCTGTTTATCATGTGAAATCACCGGATGAAAACTTTAATCGAATGGTCAATATCTTCAATCCAAGACAGTGTTACGTGACAAAACATTGGTCACGATATTTGTCTCTATACCAACTTGGATTAGGTGCAAGAGGTATCGGTATTCGAGATGCTTCTCAGGATGTTATGGGTATTATCAGTCAGAAGCCTGAAGAGGCAAAAGTTCTTTTGAGGACAATTTTGTCCATGCAGCGTATCAATGGTTCCTCTTATCATCAGTATAATCCCAAATCATTGGAGGCCTCTGTAGGTGATGCACATGAGGATGAAGCGTTGCCAGATTATTATGGTGATGATCATCTTTGGCCAATTTTAGCAGTATGTGAATACTTAAAGGAGACAGGTGATTATAAATTTTTAGAAGAAAAACTTCCTTTTTATGAAAAAGACAAGACGGGCATACCTGTAAAAGTGGCATGTGTTTTATCTCATCTAATGGATGCTTTAAATTTTACAAAGCATGATTTAGGGAAAAATCAATTGCCTTTATTAGGATTTGCTGATTGGAATGATACAGTTAATCTTAAAAAGGGGGCAGAATCCTTTTTTATAGCAAATCTTTATGGGGTTGTTTTAAATGAAATGGTTAATCTGCTTGAATTCCTTCACGATGAAAATGCTCAAGTACTTAAAGCTGATTATGAACAGATGAAAGAAAAATTTAACGATGTGGGATGGGATGGCAAATGGTTTAGAAGATATATTACTGCAGAAGGAGAATTTTTAGGTTCATCAAATAATGAAGAGGGAAAAATATTCACCAATGGGCAGTCATGGAGTGTGCTTTCTGGATTTGCATCTGAAGATAAAGGCAAGATGGCATTAAACGCTGTGTATGAAAAACTGAATACCTCTAATGGTATAAAGTTAAGTACGCCAGGATATAATGGTTATGATAAAGAAAAGGGTGGCGTTACAAGTTATCCACCTGGTGCAAAAGAAAATGGCGGTATCTTTTTACATGCCAATCCATGGGTAATGATTGCCGAAACCATGTATGGTAATGGTAACAGGGCCTTTGAGTATTACAATCAGATTAATCCAATTAATAAAAATAATAAAATAGAGGCATATGAGTTAGCGCCGTATGTTTACCCTCAAAATATTCTAGGAGATGAGCATCCACAGTTTGGTCTGGGTAGAAATTGTTGGTTATCTGGGACATCTTCATGGGCATATCAAGCTGCTACAAAATACATTTTAGGGCTTCAACCAGAGCATTATGGTCTGGTGATCGACCCTTGTATACCTGAAAAGTGGGAAGCCTTATATGTTGAAAGACGTATCAGAGATGCTAGCTTCAAGATTCATATTAAAAATCCTTTAGGGAAATCTAAAGGTGTTAGTTGTATCTTGTTAAATGGAAAAGTTCATGAAGGAAAGGCTATACCATATTTAAATGGTACACATGATGTAGAAATTATTTTAGGCTAAGTCTAAAAAAGAAAGGGAGAAAAAATGAAGTTCGGATATTTTGATGATCATCAAAGGGAATACGTGATACAAACACCAAAAACTCCATATCCTTGGATCAATTATTTAGGAAGTGAAGACTTTTTTGGTTTGATTTCCAATACAGCTGGTGGCTATGCCTTTTATAAAGACGCAAGGTTAAGACGGTTGACTAGGTATCGATACAACAATGTTCCTGTGGATTTGGGTGGCCGTTATTATTATATACATGATGGAAATTCTGTTTGGAATCCAGGTTGGCAGCCAACTCAAACAAACCTTGATAAATATGAATGTAGACATGGATTGGGTTATAGTAGATTCATCAGTCAAAAGCAGGATTTATTTGTAGAAATGACAGTCATGGTGCCTAATGGTTTTAATGGTGAAGTGCATCGTTTAAACCTCAAGAACATGAGTGCATGCACTAAATCTGTTGACTTGTTTTCCTTTCTTGAATTTGCCTTATGGGATGCAAATGATGATATGACAAACTTCCAGAGAAACTTTAATACAGGCGAAGTTGAAGTTGAAAACAGCGTTATCTATCATAAAACAGAGTTTAGAGAAAGAAGGAATCATTATGCCTTTTATAGTGTCAATGATGAGATTGATGGCTTTGATACGGATAGAGATGCTTTTCTAGGGATGTACAATGGTTTCTCTAACCCAGATGTTGTTATGAATAAAAAAGCTTCAAATTCCATGGCAAGTGGATGGCATCCCATAGGCTCGCATCATCTTAAAGTTGAATTATCACCTCAAGAAGAAAAATCATTGATTTTTGTTTTAGGTTATGTGGAAACAGAAGAGAAGTTCACGGATAAAGATGTGATTAATAAAAAACCTGCTTTAGAGATGATTGATGCCTTCAAAACAAATGAGCAATTCGACCTTGCCTTTGAAGCTTTGAAAGAAAAATGGAAGAATCTTCTGGCACCATATCAAATAGAAACCTCTGATGAAAAATTAAATCGAATGGTGAATATTTGGAATCCTTATCAATGTATGGTCACTTTCAACATGTCTAGAAGTGCTTCATACTTTGAGTCAGGCATTGGTAGAGGTATGGGCTTTAGAGATTCTAATCAGGATTTACTGGGTTTTGTTCACCAGATTCCAGATCGTGCAAGAGAGAGAATATTAGACATTGCTGCCACTCAATTCCAAGACGGCAGTGCTTATCATCAATATCAACCTTTAACAAAACAAGGAAATGATGCAATTGGTTCTGGTTTTAATGATGACCCTTTGTGGCTGATTATGGCAGTATCCGCATATCTCAAGGAAACAGGTGATTTTGAAATCTTAAAAGAGTTAGTACCATTTGAAAATGATTGGTCTAAGGCGGATACCTTATATGCACATCTAAAAGCTTCGTTTAATCATGTGGTTGAAAACAAAGGTCCCCATGGTTTGCCATTGATTGGTCGAGCGGATTGGAATGACTGTTTAAATTTAAATTGTCATTCGACTGAGCCGGGAGAATCATTTCAAACCTTTGGTACAGCAGATGGTCGTGTAGCAGAATCTGTATTCATTGCAGGTTTATTCTTGACAACGGGCAAGGAATTTATTGAAATTTCCAAAATTCTTAAGGAAGATGAAGAAGTTAAAAAGGCTCATCAAGCTCTAAGGGAGATGGAAGAAGCCGTTATGAAGCATGGCTATGATGGCAAATGGTTTTTAAGAGCTTATGATGCATTTGGTGGGAAAATAGGCAGCCAAGAAAATGAAGAAGGAAAGATCTTCATAGAACCTCAAGGCTTTTGCATTATGGCTGGTCTTGGTTTAGAAGATGGTAAGGCGATACAGGCATTAGATGCTGTGAGGGAGCATTTAGATACGCCATATGGCATTGTTTTAAATCAACCACCTTATAGTGGGTATGATTCTAAATTAGGTGAAATCAGTTCTTATCCTCCAGGATATAAGGAAAATGCAGGGATCTTTTGTCATAACAACCCATGGATAGCTTGTGCTGAAACAGTTGTAGGTCGAGGTAATCGTGCTTTTGAAATTTACTCTAAAATCGCACCAGCTTATTTGGAAGATATCAGTGAAATTCATAAAACAGAACCCTATGTATATGCTCAAATGATTGCTGGTAAAGATGCAAAGCATCATGGACAAGCGAAGAATTCCTGGTTAACGGGTACTGCTTCATGGAATTATATCACCATAACACAGTGGATTCTTGGAATCAAACCAGATTTTGATGGGCTAAAAATAGATCCTTGTTTACCAAGTCATTTAGATGAAGTGAAAGTAAAAAGAATCTATAGAGGTACAACCTATGAGATTACCATTAACAATAACAAACATGTGGAAAAAGGTATAGTTGAAATAAAAGTAGACGGAATTGTCCATATGGGTAGTCACTTGCCAATGGATAAAGCATATTACCAAGTAGAGGTCCTTATGGGGTAGTGGATTATCCACTACTTTTTTTTACGAAAATTTGGTAAAATAAACTTGGAGGTGCGACAGTTCGGTGTCGTGTGTATAGCAGGTGGGAATCCTGTCTAGTAAGATTTAGCCAATCGCTAGTATCTAGGCTT
>JAFGVN010000084.1 GCA_016937975.1 Clostridia bacterium | reverse complement strand
CGTTGGGTTCTGTGAGGGGCAACTAGACTATTTCCCTCACTATGAAAATAGAGAGGGGGAATGTCGAGCGTTGTCTACTCGACGTGCTTATGTTAAAAGAAAAATTAAAAGCAATTAAAGAAAATGATTATAAGCCCATTAATGGTGATTTATCAATTCTTGAAGACATGTTATATGAAATTGGTAATCCGGATGATCACTTAAGAGATGAGTTAATTTACCCTATACTTGGTAATTGGCTGATGAAAGAACTTCCCAAGGAAGAAAAACATAGAGTACTAAATGTATTATTAAGTAACTTGAAAAAGGGATTAGGAGAATCAGGAACCGATACGGTTTTTACTCGATCTTTTTCAATGCTTCAAATTGCTGTGTTGCTATACAGTCATGAAGAAAAGAAAGATTTAACAGAGAAGCACATTCAGATTATTATTGATGAATTTTGTCAGTATTTGGCTTTAGAACATGACCTAAGAGGGTATGTAACAGGCAAGGGGTGGGCTCATGCCATTGCACATGCAGCAGATGTCGTAAAATATCTGAGTCATCTGGAATTGTCACAGCAACAAATACGTCAATTATTGGCAGTAATAAGAAATAAGATGATGGTAGATTTCTGTAGCTATGATTATGATGAAGATGAACGTATGGCTATAGGTGTTGTAAATTTGCTAAGACACTATGAATATTCAGAAGATTGGATTCACAGTTTTAGCATCTTGCCAAAGAAAAATGCTTTGCCAGATGATGTGATTACCAGAATCAATACCAAGCATTTTTTACGTAGCTTATATTTTAGATTAGAAGAAAATACATTAAAAGAAGTTACAAAGGAAACATTAGATTTAATAGACCGATATAAATAATCTGTAGTAGATTACAATCATCACCTTAGGGAAGTGAAATTATATCAAAACAAGAGGTATACAATTAAGAAGGGATAGTTATGAAGAAAGTTTATTTTAAGCGATATGAAGAAAATGATTCAGAAACTTTGTCAAAAATTGCAAGAGAATTGCTGGAGCTAATTGTCGAGCAAGAAAATGTAACCTTGGAAAAGAATATACCAATAAAAGTACATTTTGGTGAAAAAGGAAATAAAACATTTGTACCTGCTAGGTGCTATGATGGTGTCATTGATTACTTGGAAGAACAGCATATTGAAACCTCTTTCATTGAAACTAATGTGTTGTATAGAGGAGAGCGTACAACCAAAGAGAACCATATTACTTTGGCAAAAGACCATGGCTTTACGAGATTGCCAATTATTATAGCCGATGGTGAAATTGGTGAAGATGTTCATGATGTGGTTATTAATCAAGAATATTTTACCTCTGTAAAGTTGGGTGGTGCTTTTAAAGACTACAATCAAGTCCTTGTGATGAGTCATTTTAAGGGGCACGGTTTAGCTGGTTTTGGTGGTGCTATAAAACAACTTGCCATGGGATTTGCATCAAGAAGCGGGAAAATGGCACAGCATTCTAGAATGGTTCCAACTGTATCAGAGCATAAATGTATAGAGTGTGGTCTCTGTGTAAAGAAATGTGATGTTAGTGCGATTCAATTAACACCAAAAGCACAAATTAATTCTGAATTGTGTGTGGGATGTGCTGGATGTATAGCAGTATGTCCAGTTGGTGCTATTAGAAACGATTGGGGTGGTTTAAACTTCAGGGAAAAAGTGACAGAATATGCTTATGGTGCTCAATTGGATAAAAACCATATTTATATTTCTTTTATGATGAACATTACAAAAGAGTGTGACTGTATGGGACAGGAAATGAAACCTATTGCCAAGCATTTTGGTGTCTTAGCTTCTATGGATCCCGTGGCTTTGGATACTGCATGTATTGATCTTTTGCAAAAGGAATCGCATCATGACTTGTTTGAGATTGGAAGAGAATCATTAACCCATGCAAAACATATTAATTTTGGTTCTTCAGAGTATATCTTGGAAATGATTTAAATTCTAGCTGTGTTATTTCAATGAAATAGCATAGCTTTTTTTCAAATGGGCTATAAAATATATGTTTTTTCCTTTACAAATTCATATCAGAAATATCAAGATTTTATTAAAAGATTGCTTTACAGAGGGAAATCCTATAAAATAAATGAAAATGAAATGAATACGCCACACAAAATACACATTAATGTGATAGGATTGAAAGCCACAGGAGGAAATTAATGAAAAAACTTATAGCCGTAGGTGGATTAATCTTTATACTAGGTATTCTTTTTTTATTGCCTAAAAACGAACCTGAAATTAAGTTGATTGATACTTATAAAGAGTGGCATAAATTACAAGCCATCCAAGATTCAGAATTGGAAATGAAACAGATGCTTGTGGCTTATGATGAGATGGGATATGAACATGTAGCTGTTTATAATACAATTTCACAAAATGTCCTTCAAACAAAAGAGGCCCTTAGCAATCTTGCATTTAAAGGTTACATATTAACCATAGGTAATCAGTCTTATACTTTGAAATCAACAGATGAAATTGTTGAAATTCTTCAAAGTATTTATAATGATGTGGCATCTTTGTATAATGCAACAGTAAAGGTTGAAATTACGCCAAGCTTAACGGTATTTACAAACTTTGAAAAGACAGAAGACTCAAATTTAGTAGCGATTGATATGGTTGAGAATGTAACCATAGAAAAAAAAGAAGTGATTTATGCTTCCCTAAATACAGTAGATCAAATTCTAACAGATTTGACTGTACCAGATGCTTGCGTGGTTTTGGAATCAAACTATGAAGCTGTAGTACCTAAAGATTTAACTGTAATTAATGATCCCGAGCAATACTTAGGTGCACAAACTACTGTTGACAACGGGCAAGATGGTATAAAAGCTGTTACAACAAGAACTGTTGTATTAAATGATGAGGTAATTTCTAAAGAAGTCATTTCAGAAGAAATCATAAAAGCTCCAGAAAATCAAATTGTTTCTAGAGGTACAGGTGGAATTGTTGCAACAGAAGTTCTAGAAACCATGAAACTTCCAGTAACAGATTATTTGTTAACATCTGAATTTGGTATTCGATGGAATAGAGAACATAAAGGCGTAGATTTGGCAGTTTCAGTTGGTACGCCTGTACATGCTGCAGCAGATGGTATTGTGACAGTGTCAAAATACCAAGGGGAATATGGCAATCTTATTGAAATTGATCATGGGGATGGCATTGTTACCCGATATGCTCACAACAGTGTTTTAAAAGTATCTGTAGGTGATGTAGTTTCTCAAGGAGATTTAATTGCAATGTCGGGAAATACTGGGAAAAGTACGGGTCCACATGTTCACTTTGAATTAATTTTAAACGGTACCTGGGTGAACCCATTAATCTATGCAAAATAAAAATTAACCCGCTAAATTGGCGGGTTAAAAATATTTTTTGATGATCTGGCATAACGCTTCATGTTTAGTTTGATAAGCCATGTTAAATTCATTAAAGTTTTTTATGTCATTTAATCGACTATAATAGTTGGCTTTCATTTTATAATAAGTTGGATAGCCCGTTTCAATGGAAAAAGTCTCAAGGGTTTGATAGAAATCAAAGAAATATAATTTGGAGTAACTTAAATGATTTAACTCCAATAAGGTATTTAAATAATCACAATACGCAATGAAGATATAATGGGCCTGCTCTTCCTCTTTCAGAATACTCATGCCAATATCAAAGTTGCTTTTACTTAACTCGAAATTATCGAAATGTAGATAATAAGTAGCCCATAAAGTTTTATTAATGCCTAAGAACCAGATTTCACCATGTTTTTCCATAGATTCTTCCATTTTAAGAAGAATTTTTTCCATATTTGTTAAGTCTTTTGAAAAAAGTGCGTTTCTTGCAAGGCCTACATATAAATATCCCAGTCTTGACCATGCTTCAAGTTCATTGGCCAATTGGACCCCACTGTAATAATAATGATTGGCAAGTTCGAACTCTCCCAATTGACTGTAAATTCGTCCTAAATTATTGAAAATAGGAACTTTCTCTGTAATATAATTATGCTTGATGGCTAAACTTAAGGCCATTTCTTCATATTTTATAGCATCACGATAGCATTCTAGTAGTGTAAAGTTAATCCCAATCCCTAAATAAATTCGTAGTAAGGTAAGGGGATCGTTTTGAGCCATTAGAGAAGCTTCATGATAATAATTGACACCATCAGTGAAATCCTGACGCAAAAAACAAGCAGCACCAAGGTTTTGAAAAGCTTTGCCTTTCTCTATGTGCTCATCATATTCTGCCATATGATTTAATGCAAGATGTGCGTAATGCTCTACTAAATCCAAATTACGATAAAGGTAATTTCGAGAAATTTCATTACACTTTTCTGCTTTTTTTATATTGTCAGATAATTCTGATAATTCATTTCTAAGAAATCTTATATCATTCATTTTCTCACCGCCCATAGAATATTATACAACGGAGACCCTTAAGAATTCTAGGAAAATTTTCTGAATTTTTAAATAAAATTAACATGTTGTAATGGCATTAATTTTTTTTTGAAATTCAACTAAATTTTCAAAAAAATATAAAGAAAACTTTGTAATAGTTCGATAATAGATATAAGAGATATTTTGGAAGAAGGTTGATGTTATGAAAATGAAGCTTAAAGACCCGGAAAAATTAAAGAAAGCAAGAAATATTATTAATATGTTACTTGAAGGTATTAATCCTATTAGTTATGATCCTATTGTAGAAGAAAGTTTTTTAAATGACCCTAGTATGATCAGAATCTTCTCTTACATTGCATTGGTCTTGAATCAAGATATTCAAGAAGCTGAAGCTGAAGAAGAAAAAGATAAGGATAGTATCTCGATTTACAATAACCGTGTATCAGCCAAAGACAATGCCACAGATCATTATCGAACTATAAATGAACAAATAAAATCATCTAAAATAGAGGCCTTTAGAAAAGCGAGTATTTCTGATTTAAAGAAATTAGCAGAATTTATGGAAAAAGAAGAGCATTCAGTATAGAGATTGGGAAACCAATCTCTTTTAACGTTTTAAGCAAGAAGTCCCCCTGTTATACCACTGGGGGATGAATTGCTTCTTTTTTTCCTATGAAAGAATGATAAAACCCTATAATTATATTATAATAATTGAGAATGAATGTTCTCGGGAGAGGAGTAGATGATGTGGGGAATAATTGGTACATGGGCAATGGCTGAAGAAGGTATAAAAAAAGCCGGGCATTTTTTATCAAATCATGGCAGTGCTATGGATGCTTGTGAAGTATGCGTGAGAGAAGTTGAAAAAAATCCTGCCTTTACTTCTGTAGGCTATGGTGGTTTGCCCAATGAAAAGGGTAGAGTATCATTAGATGCAGCTGCTATGGATGGGAATACATTACAAATTGGTTCTGTCATGGGTGTTGAAGATTTTAAACATCCTTCAGCTATTGCAAAAGATTTATTAAATTACAGATTTAACAATGTTTTGGTGGGAAAAGGTGCAAAAATTCATGGTCTTAAAATGAATTTGAAAGAAGAAAATCTTTTAACGGAGGCTTCAAAAGAGGCTTGGTTGAATCATGTCCATGCAGTTGAGCAAGGTTTGTCGCCATATGATGGTCATGATACTGTGTGTACTGTTGCAGTAGATGTCAATCAAGCTATGGCGGCCATGACCTCTACAAGTGGTTTGTTTTTTAAAGCTGAGGGTAGAGTAGGAGATGCACCGCTACCTGGTTCTGGTTTTTATGTAGATTCAGAAATCGGTGGTGCAGCAGCAACTGGTCTTGGCGAAGATATTATGAAAGGTATTTTAAGCTATGAAATTGTAAGGCTTATGTCTGATGGCTTAAACCCACAAGATGCGTGTGAAAGAGCAGTGACCAATCTACATGAAAAGCTTACAAGAAAAAATAAAAAAGCAGGAGATTTGTCTGTTATTGCAATGAATCATAAAGTAGAGTTTGGTGCTGCTACGAATATCGATACTTTTCCATTTGTTGTCGCAACCGATCAACATTTAATGCGTGGAAAGGCACATTTCAGAGCTTCAAAACATAGTCAGGAGATTGTATGTACGAAGTTATTATAAGCAACATGGAAGAAGGCATTTTAGCAGAGATTAATGGCATGGATCGTGTTGAATTTGCTGTTGATATGACAGCAGATGGTTTGTCTCCAGAAATAGAGAAGGTTAAAGAAGTTACCTCAAGATTAAAAATTCCTGTGCATGTTATGGTACGCTTCAATTCGGAGTCCTTTCACTATGGAGAGACAGAATTTCAACATATGCTCAATTACATTGTTGCTTTGAAATCAACAAATACTGCAGGCATTGTTTGGGGTGGACTTATAAATAAAGCTCCAAATTACAAACAAATAGAAATGATACTGAAAATCTGGGATAGAAAGTTTACCTTTCATAGAGCCTTTGAGCATTGTGAAAATTTGGAAATGCATTATAAAAATCTTACAGATTTACCCATTGATCATATTTTAACTTCTGGAGGAAATCAATTGATGAAATCTCTTGAAACTTTGGATAAGTTATACAAAATATCATGCAAAAAGTTACTCATTGGTGGCGGTGTATCATTAGACAATTTATTATTTCTAATGAAGAGGTACCCCGATGCCCAATACCATCTTGGTAGAGGTGTTAGGAAAGATGAATCTTGGGATCGTGAGCTGGATTCTACAAGAATGAAGCAAATTTTAGAATTAAGGATTTGAGAGGAAAATATGAGAGATAAATGGTTTTGGATAGAAAAACTAGAAATGATAAAGCATCCTGAAGGTGGATATTATAGAAGTTTTTATGATTGCCCAATCAAAATAAAAGCTGAGAGCATAGGAGAAGAATTTAAAGGAGAGAGAGCACTTTCATCAAGTATTTATTTTCTAATTGATTCTGAGGATGCTTCGAATTTTCATCGTCTAAAAGCTGATGAAATATGGTATTATCATGAGGGTGCTCCTTTGACTGTTGCAGTGATTACCCCTGAAGGTCAACTTAAGTATCATCAGTTGGGCTTGGAGTTCGAGAAGGGTCAAAGACCGCAAGTCCTTGTACCTGCTGGGTGTATATTTGGATCTTTTGTTGAACAAGACTATGCTTTAGTAAGCTGTATGGTAAGTTACGGTTTTGATTATGAAGACTTTGAACTATTTGAAAGAGAAACACTACTAAATGCTTATCCAGAGCACGAAGAAATTGTTAAAAAGTTAACCAGAGGATAATTCAAAAACAAATTGTCTTTTAATGGTATATACTGTATAATTATGTCAGTAGTACCCAGTGTACTCGCATACAGTTTTTTGAAGTAAAATTGGCTAATAAAAGTAAGAGTAATCTTACTTTTTTAGTTTTTTGAGAGATAAAGGTTGTAAATATGGATATCAATAGAAGAAGATGCTATTCTGTTAATAAAGGATTGAGAGGTCAGCATGTTCAATAAACTATTTGTTAAAGACGCCTATTATAACCATGAATTTCTTCACCATATAAATAAAATCAACATGAGAAGAGGCTACTTTTATGCAAGAATTATTTTTGTCATAGAATTAATGATGCTGATTTTGTCTTTTATTTCTCCCAATTTTTTCAGAGTTGAGAGTTTGGAAATTTATCGCTATCATTATCTTTCCATTTTAATTTATTCTGGAATAATGGCAATTATTACAAAATTATACAAAGAGAAATATATTAGACTTTACCATTATGTTATGAATATCACCGTTTTTTTTGGTTTATTCTGGGGTGCTTCTATTTCTGTCTTAGATTTAGAAGCCAGTGGCACCATGAGTGTTTATTTGACCTTTGTTTTTATGTTATCCATGGTCATTTTAACTCGACCTGACGTCAGTTTAGCACAATACATTATAATACAATTGATATTTATTCTTAGTTTGAAAGATAATGGCAGAACTGTAGAAGTTGTAATGAACAGTACCATTTTTATTTTCTTCGCATGGACAGTAGTAAGACAACAATTTAACTTTACCTATAACCAATTTTTAAAGGACAAGTTAATTAAAGAAAAAAATCAAGAGTTGGCTGAGAGGAACGAAGATTTAGTAAGACTCTCTACAACAGATCATCTTACGGGCATGTACAATCGATACAGTATGGATAATCTTCTCAATACATTATGGGTAGAGAGTTATTCTAATCAGCAAAACTTTGTAGTATTTATGATAGATATTGACTATTTCAAAAAATTCAATGACTCCTATGGACATGTCATTGGTGATGCTTGTATTGTGGCGGTTTCTGATATTTTGAAATCGGTAAGTAAAAAATACAATGGCTATGGATTCAGATATGGTGGCGACGAATTTTGTCTCTTGTTTACCAATCAAGATGCCGCACTTATTGAAGCAGAAATTCATCAAAGAACAGATGATATGCCCCTTTATTATCAAAATGAAAAAGTGTCTGTCTCCTTAAGTATTGGATTGGTTTCAGATATTCCAGTGAAACATCATCAACCATGGCATGTAGTTGATCTAGCAGATCAAAAATTGTATGAAGTTAAAAGTAAAAGGAAAAGAAGAAAAGACGATTGATATCGTCTTTTTTCATGAAATCGATTCTAATTGGAGTTTTTTCAAAACTTTAATTTTGGCTTTAATAAACCAATGACCAAGAAGTGCAGTGCATCCATAACTAATAATCAAAATGTAGAAAATACTCTTGATGCCTAATTTTGGAGAGAGTAACACTGATAATGGCACATAAATGACAAACATTTGGATAATATTCATTATGGCTGCCTTTAGGGGTTGATGTAGAGCATTTAAACTACCGTTGATGACCATGTGAATACCCTGAACGGTATAACCTAAAGGTACAATTCTTAAATACAAAACAACCATCTCTTGTACGGTTTTTTGCTCTGAGAAAAGCTTTGCCAAAAATGGTGCACTGAAAAATAGCATACCATAAATAAATATGCCAGAAGCAATGGAGAAGTATTCACTAACATGTATACCTTGATAGATTCTTTCGTACTTTTTGGCACCGAAGTTTTGACCAATGTAGACGGGGATAACTGCTGTTAAGGCATTGATTAGAGTGAGTGCAAAGTATTCAATTCTAGTGGCGATCCCATAGCCTGCAATGACATCTTGTCCATAGGATGCTATTAATTTTGTGATAATGCCAAGTCCAATGGGTAAAATGATTTTTGAAAAGGCTGTTGGCAAGCCAATAAAGAGAATTTGCCCCCATGATTTTAAAATTGTTTTGATAGAAACTAATTTTAAATCTATAACATGTTCTCTAAATGCTAAAATATAAAATGCCACTAAAAAGGTTAAACTTCTAGAACAAACCGTGGCAATGGCTGCTCCTTTTACACCAAAACCAGGGATAAAACCGATTCCAAAAATCATAATTGGATCAAATATGATATTCAAGCCTGCAGAAATCATCATAACGTAGCTAGGTGTTTTTGTGTCGCCTAGTGCTCGAATGGCTGAGTTTCCTATCATTGGAATGACAATAAAAGGGACACCAGCATACCAAACATACATATAGGACTTTATATGTTGTAAAGCTTCACCATTAGCACCAAGGGCTGTGAATAATGGTGTTATCGTTAAATAGCCAAAAATCATGGCGATGATAGCAAAAAGAATACCTAAGCTAAGGCTGTCTGTTGAAAGTCTTTTTATCAACGCATGGTTCTTTTCGCCGACAGCTTTTGAAATAACTGCAGAGGCACCTACGCCAAGGCCGAGGGTGATGCTGTTGAGAACCAAAACAACGGGAAATGTAAAAGTTAATGCTGCCATTTCAGAAGTTCCGAGTTTCCCAACAAAATATGTGTCTGCAAGGTTAAAGGCAACAATGCCTAAGATACCGAAAATCATGGGAATGGTTAGGTCTGTAAGAATCTTAATTACGGATCCTTGTGTTAAATCTGCTCTTTTACTCATGTTGCCTGCCTTCTTTTAAATAGTTAATAACGTTTTGATCCATTCTTTGGAGCAAATTTCCAATAATGCTAATTTCCTCTTTGGTGAATCCTTCACTTAGAATCTCAGTAATCTTTGCCAATCGATCCTTAAGCAGTAGTGCCTTTTCCTTACCCAAATCAGTTGTCTCACTTCTTCTTACTCGACGATCTTTTTCATCGGAAGTTATTTGAATATACCCTATGGACTCAAGGTATTTTAAAGCACGATTGGTATTTGCACGATCAATGTTCAAAAGGTTTGAAAGGGTTTTTTGTGCAATGCCGGGATTTTGATGCACATGAATTAAAAACAAGTATTGACCACTTGATATGTTTAAATCCTCAATGAGATCGTTGATGACCATGGTTTGATGTCGAAATAACGTTGAAATTTCTTTTCCCAATTTGTAAGACATAAATCCTCTTTATGTCAAGTAAGATATTGCAATACTTTGACATATCCTTTCTTTGATACAATTCTTATAGATTTAAATCTTTGTATAGTAAATATACCTTTAAACCTATTTTTCCTCACAACAAATAACAGTAGTATCATTTTATAGACTGTAACCAACTCACTCGAATCTAGCAGAACAACCTCTTACTACCAGGATCTTGTCCCTAACTTCTTTCGCCCAACTTATACTATATGTGAGTCCCAAGTGCTCCATTTAGTTGCGTTCGCAAGTATTGTAACAAAAATTAATTGCGTGCGCAACTATTTTCCTTGAAAAGTATTTGATTTTGAAGCGCGATGTTCTTTTCTATGATACAATAGAAGCGGTGATTAAATGAAGAATGTTAAAATAAAAGAAAAAGAATGGTCTGATGTTAAGTCCCATCATGATTTTTTGAAAAATTATAATCAGGTTATTCTGGAAAATGAAAATCAAAATGACGTTTCAAAACACATCATGGCTCTTATGGCGTCCTATCCAAAGTTAGAGGTCGTAAAAAAAGAAAATGCCTATGTGATTGCTTTGGAGCAAACAAAAATTGGTTTGTTGACATTGCAGGTAGACATGAAGGGCAAGACTTACAAATTTTTAATAGATACAGGTGCAGAAATGTCATGTATCACTCAAGAACTTGTAGATGATTTGCATATTATGATTTTAAGTGATCAAATACCAGTAGGTGACGCTGCTGGCTATAAGAAAATCATGAAGCTTTGCTTATTGGATATGCTGGATTTACAAGGCACTCAATTTAAGAATATACCCATGCTGGTGTTACAAGATGAGTTGAAAATAAAAATGTTTGGGATCAATGTTTTAAACGTTGATGGTGTTTTGGGATGGGATTTACTGTCTTATTTGGATTTTGAAATTGATTTGAATAGGCAACTCATGTTGATCACAAAAGGAAAAACATCACATAGGAACATGGTAAAAAGTGAATTTCCAATTGTTTTTGTAATAGATGAAAATCAAAGACTTCTGAAGTTTGGATTAGACCTAGGCTCAAAAAAATCTTGGATGAGTAAAAATTACTGTGCTTCAAGAGCATGGCATTTTAAACGAGAAAAAACAAAGTATATCAGAGGCATACATGGACCTGTTAAAGCAACACAAAATATTGTTGGTCCCTTTCATTTAAAACTCGGTAAACATGATATTAGGTATAGAAGAATTTCTACGGGATTCACAGCTTTTGTAAACGATTTAACCTTAGATGGTGTTTTCGGATTAGATATTTTAAAACATCATAAATTAGTGGTTTATAATAGCCAGTCTGTCCTTCTTCTTGAAAATTATGAAAACAAATTTATTTAATTCGTTTCTGATGCTATAATGGAGAAGTGACTGAAAAGGAGTATTATGACATTTAATGCATTAAATTTACATGAAAACATTTTAAAAGCAATAGATACATTGGGTTTTACGGAACCTACAACCGTGCAATTACAAGCGATTCCAAAAATTTTGAATCATCAGGATTTAATTGTAATGGCCAAAACAGGGAGTGGTAAAACAGGAGCCTTTTCCATGCCGATTATACAAGGTGTTGATATAGGAAAAAAACCACAAGCCCTTATTCTGACACCAACCCGTGAATTGGCTGTTCAAGTGGAAAAGGAATTAAAAGCTTTAGCTCAATTTACAAATATTCAATCCACAGTCGTTTATGGACAACATAGCTTGAACACTGAAATTGAACAATTAAAAAAAGGCAGACAAATTATCGTAGGAACTCCTGGTCGAGTTTTACATCATATGGAGTCTGGACACTTAAAAACAAGTGACATTAAATATTTGGTTCTTGATGAAGCTGATCGTATGTTGGATATGGGTTTCATTGAACAGATGATTAAAATTATTAAAAAGTTACCAGTTACAAGAAACACTTTATTATTTTCTGCTACAATGCCAGATGCGATTCAAAGAATGAGTCGTTCTTATATGAATAATCCTGAAACCATCGCCTTGGATTCGGATACGAAAACCGTTGATGCCATCAAACAAGGTTATTACAGAGTAGAAAATAATGAAAAAAGAACTCAACTTAAAAGAATACTTACCGTTTATCAGCCAAAATCATGTATGGTCTTTTGTAATATGCGTACTGAAGTGGACAAGGTAAATGATTACTTAGTGAGAAGAGGGTTCTTATCTGAAGCGATTCATGGTGCCAATACTCAAAGTAAAAGAATGCGTACGATTGAAGAGTTTAAAAAAGGTGAAATTCAAATTATGGTGGCTACAGATGTCGCTGCTAGAGGGATTCATATTGATGACCTTGAATTGGTTATTAATTATGATGTTCCACAAGATAAAGACAATTATATTCATAGAGTTGGAAGAACCGGCAGAGCAGGACAAAACGGTCAAGCCATAACCCTGGTAACAGGTAATGATTTGTATACCTTCTATGAAATAGAAGAGCATGCAGGTGCGAGAATCGATGAATATGATTTGCCAACTGATGAAGAAGTTGAGAAAAGACAAAGTGAGATGAGCGATTATTGGGAGAAGAAAAGGGAAGAACGTCTTCGAAAGAGAGAGCTACACAAAAAGACTTCAGTGCCTAAAAATACAAAAAAACCGACTTCTTCAAGATCGTCACATCAAAAGACACATCCTCAGAAAAATCATACTCGTGAGGATCAACAAAAGAAACACCATACAAATCCAAGTGCTTCAAAACATAAACCAAGTCATCCAGCGGATCAAAACAAGAAGCAGGGACATACAGTTCAAGAAAAACAACATGAGCAGAAACCTCAAATAGTAAATTCTGAACCTGTTGTGCATAAAACAGAAATACCACAGGAAACACAAAAGAAAAAGTTTAGTTTAAAGGCTTTGTTCAAAAAGGAAAAGAAATAGAGAAATGGGGAAGACAATGAAAAAATTAGGGGTTATTTTATTGGTTTTAATATTCTTTTTAGTGGGCTGCAAGGAAGAAAAAGCTACAGGTTTGGAAGCAGATATGTCAGGTACATGGTTACTTACTGAACGTCACATGACCATTGAATTTGACACAGATGAAAACAATTATGTAGAGTTCAAAGATACTTTCGAATTACCAAGCCAACTGCATACCCGATATATTCGCTATAATGCAGAAGATGAATTTGCATTAGATTTTGAAAAAATCAATGCTCCTAGTATTTATACACAAACTTTTGCATCAAGTTCTTGTGATATTGAGAATTACTTGAAAAGTGAAAAAACATCTTATATCGTTGAATACGGAGAAAATGAAGTTTTCTATAAATTAGATGAAGAAAAATCAAACAAAGAATATTTTGATGCTTATGAAAGTAATGGCTTTTATAATCAAGTCTCATTTGAAGATGGTAAGATGATTTTGAAACTTTTATTAACAGCAGAAGATTTCGTTGATGATATTGATTATGAAAATGTAAAGAAAATTGAAGCAACGATGGTTTTAGAACCCTATGAAGAAGAGAATCAGCAATAAGCTGATTTTTTTTGTTATAACCTAAAACAACTATTTTTTAATTTGAATCAATGGGAGTAATAAATTGACTTTACTAGTTTTTTTACAGTCAAATGTTTTATTGTGAGCCATATCGGTATGAATAGGATAGGAGGTAATGGTTATGAATATAAAACAAATCATTAAAACAAGAATACATAGTATGACAAGAGCAGAAGCATATCATTGCTTTACAACACCAGAGAAGTTAAAGCATTTTTTTGGAAGAGAACATCATATTGATATAAGATTATTTGGTCCTTATGAAATTTATTTTTTAGAAGCACCTTTGGGTAGTCGAGGTTCAGAAGGCTGCCAAGTCTTAGCTTTCATCCCTAATCGCTTACTTTCTTTCACCTGGAATGCACCACCAAGTTTTCCTGAAATTCGTAATAGTGAGAGCCATACTTTTGTCGTATTGGAATTTGAAGATGAACACATTAGATTAACACATGGGGGATGGCCAAGTGATGAATCATGGGATAAAGTATATGATTATTTCGATGAAGCATGGGATGTTGTTTTAGATCGGTTTGCAGAAATGAAATGAGTTTATTGAAAACCATTCTCAATTAAGGTATAATGACCAAAAGGTGGTGAATGATGCGATTATATAGAAGCTTTAAACTGGCTTTAGGTTTTATAATTTCAGTGAATATTGCTATTTGGTTAAATTTAGACTTCCCGATTTCAGCAGGTGTCATAACTATGCTGAATATGTTGGACACAAAAAAGGCTTCTGCAAAAGTTGCATGGAAAAGATTATATGCATCTGCTTTTGGGTTGATTTTAGCGTTGGTTATCTTTAGAACTTTTGGTTTTCATCATTGGGTACTTATACTTTTAGTGGTAATTTTTATTCCAATAGCTTTTAAACTCAATGCTAGAGAAGGAATGGCTGTGCATGTCGTTTTGTCCTCGCATTTAATGACTTATCATGTTATTTCATGGGCTCATATTTTTAACGAATATACTTTAGTCGTGATTGGTGCGTTGGTGGCATTGGTTGTCAACAGTCATATGCCCAATAAAGTCCCTATGTTACAGGAGCTCATACAATCCCTTGAAGAACAAATGAGGCTATATATTTTAAATCAAGCCTACTTAATAAGAAACATGTGTTTTATAGATCATGAAGTACATTCTTTGGAGCATATAAAAGATACCCTCAGAAAAGGTTTTGATGTGGCTGTTGAACATATGAACAATAATTATTTGAAGAAAGATGATTTTTATCTGGCCTATTTTGAAATGCGTAGAGTACAAATTAATCGGTTGGCTTATATGGAAGAACATATTCATAATATTATTTTAAATCTCAATGAGGCTAGAATGATTTCTGTTTTAACAGAAGAGTTGGCTTTATTATTTGACATGAATAATGGGGGTCAAGAACTTTTAAAAGCTGTAAAGCGACTGAAGAAGGATTTAAGTCAAATGGATTTGCCAAAAGATGAATTTGAAATGATGCAGAAGGCATTTTTGATACAATATGTTATGGATCTGGAAGCAATTATTCAAGTGAAGGTAAATTTCTCTGAAAAGTACTTATAATCTTATATTTTTCTTAACTTGGTAATCTATGAGTTTACAGATATTCAAAAAACACCTACAATAGATTAGAGGTGAGAGATATGAAAAGATGGATGTTAATGTGTTTAATGGTTCTTATATTAGTGGGGTGTAAAGAAACACCTGTAACGAATGAAAAACCTGTTGAAGACATTGAAGAAGAAATTATTGAGGAGTTCATTTTAATACCGAATTATATTGTAGAAGACTTCTCATACTTTTGGGGTTTTTCTGATGTAAATCATATGGATGATTTTATTTTGGAGCCTGTTTATGATAAAGTATATCCTTTTAATGAAGATGATTTAGCCGTTGTTATCAGAAATGGTAGATATGCCATGATTAAAAGTAATGGAGATATAGTTGTAGATTTCGGTGTATATGATCTCATTACAACTTATAAGAACTACTTTATTGCTTCCAAAGGAGATTCAGTTGATCTCATTCGTCAAGATAAGATTATAGGTAATTTCGAGAATTTGTATAATGGTTCTGTCTACTACAACCATTACTTTGTTCAAGGAGAAACCATAAGGGTATTAGATGAAAAAACAGACCAGCTGATTGATTTAGGTTCTTCTGAGGACTATACTGTCAACGAGTTAACCATGAAGAATTATGGGCAGGATATCCAATTAAACTATGATGAAATCAGCAATAAATACTATTATACAAAGGATGATGTAAAAATTGGAGATGCATACGATTATGCTGAACCTTTTGAAAATGGGTATGCTATAGTTGGCAATCAAATGACAGGTGAATATGATTACTTGTATATCTTTGAATATGCCTTAATGGATAGTCATGGTCAGTTGGTACTTCCTATGAACCATGCCAGTTTGAAATACCTTGGACAGGGCTATTATGCCTACAGTAAAACCTCTTCTTTCTCGGAAGATGACATGTATATCTTACCCTATGCACAGCATGCTTATAAACAAGGTATATACAAGGGTACAGAAAAGTTAACAGATGAGAAATATTACAGCCTTGAATGTATTGAAGATGATTTGCTTTATGTTTTTGATGGTTCAGATTATTACTTTATCACAGAAAAAGAACAAAGGATACATCCTAAAATTAACATAACAGGTGATTATAGTTTCCATTCGGTAGGTGAGATCATTGTGGGTGAGTTTAAGAACACCTATGTCTATTTCCATGGAGAACAATGGATTTTAGATGATTATCTTACTAAGTTTCCTAATGGTTACATCACTCAAGTGGTAGAAAGCCGTGGTACAACGACGGTTTCTTATCCTAAGTTGCATTATATAGATCAAGATGTTGCTGATGCAATCAACTATGCAATCCATTCCAAATTTAGTTTAGATCATGTCTTAAATGAAGAGATTTATTATGAAACCAATGATACAGAAGCTCAGTTGATCATTGATGGTAATCTTGCAATTGTAGACGGTTTATATTTTAGTTACGGTTTTGGTGCTGCTCACGGAAATTACGCAGAAGATACAGAACACTATAATTTGACAACTGGTAAGCTTCTGACCTTGGAAGATCTCTTTGTAGAGGATCCATACGATATTATTCCAGTGCTATTGGCAACTTATGAGCATGAAGATCCTTATTTTTATGTGGATTTAAATGAAATGTCACTTGAAGAAAAAATCGAATTTTTTACAATGCCGGTTTATAATTTTAAAGTGACTGGTAATACATTAAACATATATTTTAATCCATATGAAATTGCGCCTTATGCAGCAGGTATTATTTCCTTTAAGTTCGATATCACCAATTTGGAAGGTATTGATTATGAAGGACCGTTCTTTAAATAACATCGCATAAATAGGTATCTCTTTGGAGATATCTATTTTATTACATTTTGTTAATAGTTTACTTGTTTCAATTGTATTTTTATAAGGAAAATTAACATTTTAGTAACATATAAGACAGATTGCATACCTTTCCATTAAAATAGAGATAGGTGAAGATTTATGAAAAGAAGTTTGGCTTAATTGTCAAAAAATTCTTGATTTAAGAAACTTGGGGTGGAAAATGAAAAAGATTCTCGAAATAGGCATGTCAGCTGTTTTTGGCATACTGGTATTATTTATGATATTCATGCAACAATTCGATACGCAAATGTTAAATTTTGACATTTTTAATTATTATTATGTAATTGCCGCATTAATATGTTTTGGCTTTTTAAGAGTCTTTTGGTCCTTATCTACAAAACAGCAGAATATTATATTGTGCGTAATGCCTGTCATCTACCTTTTAACTTTTGATGTTTTGTTAATTGTCTTAATGGGTTTTATGGGATTGACAGCTGTCAATCGTTACGAAAGAACATCTTTTGTTAAAGTGTCAAAAGTGGTTTATTATTTCGTAATTGTTTATGCCATGGTAAACGTTGCTTTATCTCCAGCGATTTTCTATGGTTTCCAAGAAGATCAGTTAAGATTATATAAGCAATATCCAGCTGAAGACAGTAAATATATGGTAGAAATCTTGGATTATAAGACTGCGAGTAATGGACCTGACAGTACATATGTTATTCGATTCTATGAGAAAAATTTGCCTTTGACCAAGCATATGCTATCAGAAGTAGACCGATCACATATTCGTGATTTGGAAATAAAATGGTTAAATAGTGAGCAAATTGAAATTAATGATGTTATTTATAGTTTTAGCAACGATGAGATTACTTCTCAGGATGTGATTTCAAATAACGAAAAATAATCAAAGCTTTATGGAACAAATGCTCTTGAGTTTCGTCATATAAGCGGAGGTAATTATGAGAAAACTATTTGCTTTACTTAGCCTTTTCATTCTTTCTGTTGCAATGATTTATGGCGGAATTCAAGAAACAAAAAATTTAAGTCGTCAAGATACCCTTTTATCTTACATGAATATTGTGAGTGAGATGAAAAGAGATCTTTAAAACAAATTGTCATCTGTGACTGATTACATAATAAAATAATTAAAAAAATAAAATGATTCATAACAATAGTATGATTGGAGTAATCTTAAAAGTACTATTTTTATTTGTCCTTTATGTTTTAAAAACTGTGATTTATAGCCATCACAATATCTATTCTTATCCTAATCATGAATACAGTACAATAAACAGTTAAATTAAATTGAAAGGACTAATAAAGTATGGGAAAAAGTAAAATACTATTGTTTTTTTGTGTGTTGATTTCAACAATTCTTGTTTTGGTGACGCCATATAAAGCATTGGCAGAAACCGATGAAGTAAAAGTTGATCTTGAGGATATTGAGATTCAACCTGTGAAAGTACCAATTTTGATGTATCATCATATATCGGATAAACCTCAAAATATTGCGATGGTAACTGTAGAGAAATTCAGAAAAGATATGGAATACCTTAAGGAAAATGGTTATCAACCTATCTTTTTTGATGAGCTATATGAGTACTTGCAAGGATATGTTGAGCTACCTGAAAAGCCAATCCTTATTACCTTTGATGATGGTTATCAGTCAAATTATAATTTAGCCTATCCAATTATGGAATCACTGGAAATGAAGTTTACCATTTCCGTCATCGGGTGGTCAGTTGGTAGAAATACTTTTATTGATAGTGATGTCCCTATAACACCGCACTTCAGTTGGGAAGAAGCTAAAGTGATGTATGATAGTGGGCTAGTGGATTTTCAAAACCATACTTATGATCTTCATTCACCAAAGGGGAAGAGCTATGGGGCACAATTACCTGTGGAAACAGGTGTATTACCTATGGAGGAAGAATCTTTTCTTGACTATCGAATCCGTTTGAGTAAGGACTTGCTCACACTAGCCATTGAGATGTATGAAAATATTGGGAGATTGCCCAATATTATGTGCTATCCTTATGGCGTAAGCACTGAAAATTCGGAAAGAATTTTGAAGACCTTAGGTTATATAGGAAGTTTAAAAACCACACCAGGCATTAGAACCTATTCGAGTGTTTCAGATCTGTGGGAAATGCCAAGAATAAATGTTGACAATTACACGAAACTTGAGACTTTATTATTAAAATATAAGGAAATAGAGTAGTTACAGATAAAAAAAGGAATATTCTCTTTCAACAAGAGAAATTCCTTTTTTAATGCATTAAAATATTGGATTGTTGTGATGCTGCTTCTTTCAAACTACTTATAAAAACGATGAATTTGATTTAAGATTTCATTGCTTTTTTTATTCGTTGCATCGATTACAAGCATTCTTTTATTGCCATTGCAATGGTACTCAGCAGGTTGTATTTCCTCATATGCATCATCAATTCCTGTTATAATGGTTACATCTGCATCTAAGCCAGCCTTGCCATAAGAAAATACATCAAATCCTTCAGACTCCAATAAACTCATGACTTCATTCAAACCGTTTTGTACTTCAACTTTTATGCCTTTCATAAATGATTCCCCCTTACTAATATTTTACAGAATAGTCTCAATTTTCTGTTAACAGAAAAACTTATTTAGCATATAGATATAAGATTGCAATAATTTATTTCTTAACAACTGAAAGCTTGTAAACATGGGAAAAGGTTGAAATACAACAAAGAAAGAAAGCCCACTTTGAAGATAAATTAACAAAATCAGATAATAAGACGAAAAAAAAAGACTAAAACGTCTCTTTTATCACCAAGTATCCCAGATTTCAGGATGATATCCCAAGGTTGCTTTGTTACCATTTCTAACAATAGGGGTTTTAATACAATCGGGAAACGCTGTTAAGATTTCCAATTTCCGATCTAAATCACTGGTATAGGGTAGTAAACTGGTATGATAGTTTTTTGAATTTTCATCTATTAAATCTTCTAAATCGATACTTTTTAAAACTGAACGCAGTTCTCCAAGGCTCATACCTTTAGAAATCATATCGATGTTCTGTACAGAAATACGTCGTTCCTTAAAATAGCGTTCTGCTTTTTTGGTATCAAAACATTTTTTCTTTCCGAATATTTGAATCGTCATAATTACCTCCTAAAATATTTTACTACAAAATGAATCTTTGGACTAGAAAATCCATTTATTTTTTTAAAAGCCATCCAACATAGAATTTTTATCATATAATAGTAATAGAGATGTCAGAAAGGAGTTCCTATGTTGGAGTGGTATTTTAGGAATGCAAGGGCGTTGGAAATTGCTTTGTTTAAATATGAATTAGACAGGAATCCAAAAAATGAAATCGTTGAGTGCCTAAAAGCGTACCAAAATGAAGATGGTGGATTTGGTCATGGCTTGGAACCGGATTGTATGAATCCAATGAGTTCTCCGATTCAAACTTGGTCAGCTACCCAAATCATCTTAAGTTTAAAGTTAGAAAAGCATCCCATGATTGAAAGTATATTGACTTATTTGGAGCATACAAAGGACTTTAAGGACAATCGCTATGCCAATACCATAGAATCAAACAATGATTATCCTCATGCACCATGGTGGCATTTTTCTGAAGACTGTTATAAAGGTTGGAATCCAACAGTGAGTCTTGTAGGCTTTATCTTAAGATATGGAGATTCCAAAACACAATTTTATAAAAAAATGACACAGATTGCCAAAGAGGCTGTTGATGAAGTCATAAAAAATGGTTCTCAAGAAATGCATGAGCTCAGTTGTTTCCTTGAACTGAGGAAAGCATTAGTCATAACTGGATTAAGTAAGGAAGTGAATTTTGTAGCTTTTGAGGATCAATTAAAAACGTCTATGGCACAATTAATCGAAGATGACATTACAAAATGGTCAGGTTATGTTTGTAGACCATCAACGTTTATTATAGCTCCTGAGGACTTTCAAAGTGAGTTTTATTCTGACTTAATAAAAAGTGAAATTCAGTTCTTGGAAGAAACGCGTAATAACAAGGGCTTATGGGATATACCTTGGTCTTGGGGACAATATGAAGAGGATTTTCATGTTTCCAAAAGACAATGGGAAGGTATTGTTGGTTTGAAATATATGAAATTTATTAAGGCTTTTAAAGGAGTTTAAATGGCAGCATTATTTGGTTATAACTTAATTAAACAAGAATTGGTTGTAGAGAATCCCTTTTATTTATACAGTGCATTGAAGTATAAAGAGGATGAATGGATCATAAAAGCATATCAAATGGCGATAAGTGGGAAAAAAATAGCTTCAATTAATGAAAAAATCCTCGCTTTGGCAAAGGAACAGGGCACTGGATATTTTAACGTTCTCAATCACCCTTCTCAAATAAGACAACACGGGATGAGTCTTCAAGCTTTGAAAAAAGCTGGTTACATTAAAACTGAATATAAGACATACTTTAATGAAAAGAAACAACCGTCAAAATTGGAAGTGCTTCACTTAAGTTTGACAGATCAAGGTGAGCATTTAAATGAAATGCTAAAAATTAAAAAAGACCTAGATGAAGAAAGTATTTTAAAAGATTTCATTGCAAAATCAAGAGAAAGACTCAATGCTTTTTCTCCTTTAACCATTATGAAGGAAACCTTGATTGGCTACTTTGATGGCATTCAAAGTGCCTGTTCAATTTTACCCATTATGGATTTTAATTTTGAAAAACCTGGAGATCTTGTATTTGATGTTTACACAGGAAAAATTATAATCAAAGATCAAATGGGATTCAAAGCCTTTATGGCAAGACAAAATGACAGTCAATTAATGGATTTGATGAAACACTTTGTGAAAGATACTATTATCCATATGACAGAAGCAAAAATGATATTAAAAGCTCTTAAAAACAATGACTTCACAGGTCTAAATGATTTTATGTTGCCTTCTCAAATCCTTCATCACATACTTTATTTGACAAATCATGATTATTTAAAATTAGATTTTGAAGAAATTGTTGAAGCACAGAAGCAAAACTTACTTGTACATGATTATAAGATTACAGCTTCAGGTGAAAATTATATTAGCAGTGATACTTTAATTAAGATGAAAACCAGACTGATCGACCAAAGAATGCTATTGGTATTAAGAGCTTTGGCTCAAAAGGAAATCAATGCCAATACACTTAAGCAGAATGGCTTGGAAGATTTATTTCATCCCCCTGCAGTACATTAGGAGGAATTTTGAGTGATAAAATCAGAAGATTAGTGGCATACTGTCAAGGCATTTATCAACAGGGTGATAAAAGAGCCCTCTATGATTTATATTTAGAAGACATTGAATCCATTACGCCAGAAGAACTGATTCTTATTATGAATGAGCAATTGAAATTAGGTTTATCTCCAAAAGAAATATTGACCTTTGTGGATCAATTGATAAATGTATTTCATAAGTCCCTTTCAAATTTTACCATTGAACCAAATCATGATTTATTTGTCGATATGCTTATTCAAGAAAATTATGGCTTAAAAGCTCAATTGGAAGTTTTCAAAGGGCATATGAAAAATCTTGAGGCGACTGAAAAAAGTTCTTTGAAGGCTTTTATAAACGCCATTAACATGTATGAAGTGCATTTTCAAAAATTGGAAAATATTCTTTTTAGCCAACTTGAAAAGTATGGTGAACACTTTGAAGGTTTAAAAATCATGTGGGCCTTACATGATGAAATAAGAGGGCTCATAAGAGAACTTGATAAAAGTGAACAAACACCTCAGGCAATGGTTGTTTTACTGGGTAAGCTTTATTTTAAGCTATATGGCAGCATTCTTAAGCAGGAGATGATTTTATTTCCCGTGGCAGTGCGTAAAATCAATGAAGAAGATTTCGATCGGATGTACAAAGAGAGCTTCGAATATGGATTTTGCTATATGGAAGTGCCTGAACTTATGGCTACAGGACAAAAGGTATCGGATTGGATGACTAAAAACATTGATCTGGAAGTGTTGTTTGAAATCTTAAATACGCTACCTGTAGATTTTACTTTTATTGATGATAAGGATGAAGTCAGATTCTTCAACATGCCGAAAGACAGATTATTTCCAAGATCACCAAGCATTATTGGTCGCAATGTAAGAAATTGTCATCCACCTGAGAGTGTTCATGTGGTAGAAAAAATCTTAAGTGCCTTTAAAAACAGAGAAAAGAGTGAAGCAACATTTTGGTTGGAAGTAGGCGGTGAACAAGTATATATCTATTATGTTCCAATATTTATGAATAATAATTATATGGGAACTTTAGAGATCTTACAAAAAATCACTGCAATTAAAAATTTAAAAGGGGAGAAGCGACTGTTGAATTGGTCGTAGGTTAATGATGAAAAAATTATTGAAAATTTTGGGAATTCTAATGATTATTTTAGCTTTATTGGTTGGAGGCTTTTTACTTTTTGCAACATTAATGGATTATCAGCCAGATCCAGTAGAAACCATTACAGTTGAAAATGGCACTGCTTTAACCCTTGATAAAAAGGAGTTTGAAGTACTCACTTGGAATATCGGTTATGCAGGTTTAGGTGCGAAGGAAGATTTCTTTATGGATGGCGGTACAAAGGGTAGACCTGATTCAAAGGAAGCCGTTGAAATGTACCTGGAAGAAATTAAAGATTTTATTAAAAGCAATTCTGTGGATTTCTTGTTTTTACAAGAAGTTGATCGTGATTCAACGAGAACCTATCATGTGGATCAGTACAAGATTTTAACAGATTTACTTTCTCAACGTGACCATATGTTTGCATTGAATTACAACGTACCTTTTGTACCCGTTCCTTGGCCGCCTATTGGACAAGTGACTTCAGGTATTGCAACATACTCAAAATATGATGTGTTTGAATCGGAACGCTATCAATTTAAAGGCAATTACACTTGGCCGATGAAAACCGTTATGCTCGATCGATGTTTAATGACTTCTGTGATCAAAGTGAGTGAAACACAAAACTTGTACTTAATTAATGTTCATTTTTCTGCATATGATGATGGTACTTTAAGGGAAGATCAGTTGAACTTTGTTAAGGATTTTGTGAAAGATTTATACGATCAAGGTCACTATGTACTTTTAGGTGGCGATTGGAATCAAACTTTTCCTAATTTAGATTTGACGAAGTTTCCTTTGGAAAACAATGGTGAATTATGGGCTCCGGTTGCCATTGAAGAGGATTGGTTAATGCCTGGTTGGACCTTTGGTGTTAATGACAATGCACCAACCTATCGCCTTTTGAATCGGGCTTATGATGGTAAGAACCAAACTGGTGTAATTGATGGCTTCATGATTTCTCCCAATATTGAATTGTTAGAGGTAGAAGTTGTTGATATGGCCTTTGAAGCATCAGATCATAATCCTGTTTATATGAAGATTAAATTGAAATAATGTTATGATAAAAAGTGGACAAGCGTCCGCTTTTTTAGTAAAATAAGATAAAAATTTAGTAAAAATATAGGAGGCCCAATGATTCATTTTTCCAATGAAGTATTTCATTTAAATACAAAGGATACAAGCTACATCATGGATATTCTTCCTTCCAAACATCTTAGACACTTATACTATGGTAAAAAAATAGAACATCAAAATGCATATGGCTATATGCAAAAAATGTATACAACACCGGTAGGCAATACAACAGATTACCATCCCGATTATGCATATAGTCTAGATGTGATCCCTTTAGAATTGTCTACAGCTGGAAAGGGAGACTATAAAACTTGTGGCTTAGAAATCTTTTATGAAGATGGTTCAAGTATCAGTGATTTTCAGTTCAGCCATTATGAAATTTTAGACGGCGTTGAACCTCTTGTCGGCATGCCAAGAGGCTTTCAAAATAACGACTCAGTGTCTACTTTGAAAATTACACTGAAAGATGATATAAAAAAGATGGAAGTGGTCATGTCTTACAGTGTTTTTTATGAGAAAAACATCATTACGAGAAATATTGTTCTGCACAACAAGAGTCAAAACAAAGCCATACTAAATAAGGTCATGAGCTTTAATTTGGATTTTCAGTATAAGAATTTTGACTTATTAACCTTAGATGGGAAGTGGATTAAAGAAAGACATGTTCATCGCGGACCTTTGAGGGAAGGATGTGTTGTCATAGATTCTAGGCAAGGTGTTTCAAGCTCGAAGCATAGTCCATTCTTGGTGCTCCTCAATGAGGAAACGACAGAGCATTTTGGTGATTGTTATGGGTTTGCACTGATGTATAGCGGTAATCATTATGGGATGGTTGAAGTCAGTGCTCATCAATTGACCAGAATTCAAATGGGTATTCAACCCTTCGAATTTATGTGGCATTTGGAACCTGGAACATTCTTTGAAACGCCAGATGCAGTTCTCACCTTTACGGATCAGGGATTAAACAAAATGAGTCAACATTATCATCAGTGGATCAATGAAAATGTCATAAGAAAAGAATGGCAATACATGTCCAGACCGATATTACTAAACAACTGGGAGGCTACATATTTTGACTTTAATGAATCTAAACTCCTTAAACTCGCCAAATCTGCAGCAGATTTGGGTATAGAACTCTTTGTACTAGATGATGGATGGTTTGGGTCTAGAAATGATGACAAAACAGCTCTTGGGGATTGGTTTGTGAATACAAAGAAATTACCTAAGGGAATAAAAAATCTCTCCAATGCGATACACAAATTGGGTATGGACTTTGGTTTATGGGTTGAACCCGAAATGGTGAGTATAGACAGTGAGCTTTATAGAAAACATCCTGATTGGGCCGTTCAATTGAAAGATCGCACACCATCCTTTGGCAGAAATCAACTGGTTCTGGATTTAGCAAATCCAGACGTTGTATCTTATCTGACTGAGACCTTAACAACTTTATTCAAAGAAGGAAATGTCCAATATATTAAATGGGATATGAACCGCAATTTCAGTGATTTTTACAGTGCCTCATTACCTTCGGATAGACAACAGGAATTTCATCATCGCTATGTTTTGGGACTTTATAGACTTTTGGAGTCCCTTACTAAAACTTTTCCTGAAATCTTGTTTGAATCCTGCTCAAGTGGTGGTAACCGATTTGATTTAGGGATGCTGTATTATATGCCTCAAACTTGGACCAGTGACAATACCGATGGCTATGAAAGGCAAAAAATTCAATATGGGACGTCCATGTTGTTTCCACTGTCAACGATGGGTGCACATGTTAGTGATGTACCTTCACATCAAGTCCTTAGAGACACACCCCTTGAAACACGTTTTAACGTGGCTATGTTTGGTGTTTTGGGTTATGAGCTAGATGTTACCCAATTAACAACTTTTGAAAGAAAAGCGATCAAGAGACAAATAGAGTTTTATAAAAAGCATAGAAGAAGCTTGCAATTTGGACAATTTACCCGGTTGTTGTCACCTTTTATGAACAATGAAATGAGTTGGCAAGTTGAAGATGAGAAAATACTTTTAGGTTATTATCAAGGGTTACAAGAGCCTAATGGTCCTCTTCGAAAATTAATGGTAAAAGATGCAAAAGAAGATCTTCTTTACAAAGTGTATTCAAGACCCCAATATCTTAACATTAAAGCCTTTGGTGACTTGGTTAATCATGTAAGTCCTATTAAAATAAAAGGAGACAGTATTATCCAAACCTTAGTAAGTAATCATTATTTGTTTGAGTTGAATAACTTTGAAGAAGATATTCCTGGAGATGCACTTCTTTATGATGGATTTAGGTTGCAGCAACAATTCATGGGTACAGGCTATAATGACCAGATAAACCATTTAGGTGATTTTGGATCTAGAGTTTTTGTTCTGAATCCAGTTCCCGTTACACAAAAATGAATTCTTAAATTTATATTATGATTTTAAAAAAATAATGCTTCTCCTAAAAAAAATGAGTATAATGTCAATGAGAGCTCAGTAGAAAAGGAGAGTATTTTGTTGAGAAAAAATATAGCAGGTCTACTTTGTATAAGTGCAGTAATTTTATTGACTGGTTGTGGCTCAAATGAAGGTACAACTGATGTTTTACAAGGTCAAATCAACAGTCTTGAAGTTGCACTGCAAAGTGCTGAAGCAAAAGAGAGTAAGATGTTAGAAGAAATTGGTAATTTGGAAACTGTAATCGAGACCATGAAAGCCGATGCCTTAAGCAATGAGAATATACAAAAAACCGTTGAAGCCTTACAAGCAAAGATTGATCTTATGGAAAAGCAAATTACAACAGAAGATGAATCCACTTTATTGTCTGTTTCCGTTAACATTGTTAATGCACTAAAAAACAAAGATATGGAGACTCTCAGTGCTTATGTTCACCCCTATAATGGCATTCGTTTCACACCTTATAGTTATATAGACGAAGAGAATGACTTGGTTTTTACTAAAGATCAAATCTTAATAGGTATGGAAGATTCGGTTGTATATGAGTGGGGTGCCTTTGATGGCAGTGGCGAACCCATTGAATATACTTTCCAAGAATATTATGAACGCTTTGTTTTTGATGCGGATTATAGTATGCCTCACGATATTGGTGTTAATCAAATCATGGGTTCTGGCAATAGTATGAATAATATTTCAGAGATTTATCCTGATGCTATGTTTGTAGAATTTCATTTCAGTGGTTTTAATCCCGAGTTTGAAGGGATGGATTGGAAGAGTCTAAGACTGGTTTTGAAAGAAATCGATGGCAACTGGTATTTGTTGAATATCATTCATGATCAATGGACCATATAATAAAAACCTACTTTAGTGAATATTCACAAAGTAGGTTTCTTTCATTTCAACGATTTTCTAAAATAAACTTTATCTTTTAGCTCAACACCATCTTCGAAGATTGGATGATCATAATGATTTTTAAAGAAATCATTAATTCTAAAGGCATAATTAAAACCACAATTTTCATAGAAGGGAACGGTTTTTGGACTTTCACCAGTGCCAACTAAAATATAATTGTATTGGGTCTTGTAATAGTTCTCCAGATATTCAATCATTTTTTTTCCATAGCCATGGCCCTGATGTTCAGGCGTCGTTGCTATATTTTTAATTTCACAGGTTTCATCATCAATCTGTTCCACTAAGCAAATGGTTTCCAACCCCTGATCGTATAATGCAAAAAGCTCACCTTGATCAATATAGGCTTCAACGAGCTCAGGTTGTTCATCTGCTAAAAGGAGTAAATTCATAAATGCTCTTCTATCTGAATCAATTTTAATAATTTCCATAATCCCACCTCGCCATCTGAGGAAATCTTAAGATAAGTATATTATACCTTCATAAAGTGATGCTTAAAATGTTTTTTATGGATTTATCATATTTTAGTAATAACCTACAGTCACTAGAAAAATAAACATATGCTATACTTAAGTAAGAGAGGTGACTTTATGAAAGATATACAAAAATTAAAACGAGAAGGTGCTTTATCCTTAACTTTGGGGATTATAACTTTTATTTTTGGCATTACTGTAGGCACTTTATCAATTATTCAGGGTGGTAGATTAATGGTTAAAGGGAAAAAGGTTCTATAGATGGGCGCTGAAGCAAGAAAAAAAATCCAGAAAGCACTTTTGGAAAGAAATGAAGAGGTATCCCTTAAGGAAAGCCATATCCCAATAGAAATTTTAAAGGCCCTTGACGAAAACCACCCTTTAGTTAAGAAAACCTTAAAGGGCGGTTTGACAGCTTATGTATACAAATTTGAATACGAGGGGAAGAACTATTGCCTTAAGAAGAAAAGAGAACACATTAAAGTTCAAAATGACGATGGGCAACTTTCCTTTTTAAATGAAATTTTGTGTCGCAAACATATTGAGAAATATAGAGAGAATCCGTTGATTGACAAAGGTGTTAGTAAAACTTATTACGCCAGTTTGAAAGAAGGTTTAATTCTCACGGAGTGGATAGAAGGAGAACATCCAACGACTTTTAATCGAACTCGAATAAAGCATACTTTTAAATTGCTCAATGCACTTGAGTCGATTGGATTATTTGAGTGGGATTTGTGTAGTGGTAATTTACTCTATAGGGAAGACCAACTTATTGTATTTGATTTTGGTTATATGTACCAAATGGATCCTTTGAAAGGTGTCAATTCAGAAAAAATGAACGCACCAGTTTTCCATATGGTAGAAAGATTTGAAACAAGAGCTTATATGGGCTATCTGTTAAACTACATCCATCAAAGGGATGAACTCATGAATTTATATAGAATTTTAAAGGAAGAAGCTGTCATAGCTTATGAAGAGAAAATAGTTTATTTAAAATCTCATTTTGCTTCAAATGAAATTATAGAATTTTATGAAGCCTATAAGCAATTGTGGAATGCTCATCTTGTAAATGATGAAGCCTTGTATGCTTTGTTTTTAGAAGATGGTTATCGGTCATATGCCTTGGATGTCCATGATGATTTAACTGGACAGACTTGTACAAAAGGAACGCTTAAGAAAATCGATTATTTACTTGAAACACTTAAAACAAGCTACGATGATCTTAATATGCAAAGTAAACTGTTATGGTTTGATGAGATGTCTAAGGCTGATTTATTGTCAACCTATGAGCTTAGAAAAGAAAACGCAAAAAAATGGCAAGTGTAATCACGTGCCACAGTAAGTCTTGTAAACCACTTCATTGGATTCTGGTGGCGTGGTGAACAAGCTTTTTTTAGGTTTTTGATAAGGATGTCTAAGGGCTTCCAACCATTCCTCTAATCGTGATAAATCGTGTTTCTCAACAGTATCCAAAATGTGCTCCATAACGTGGTTACGGGGAATAATTTGTGGATTAACTGCCTGCATAATTTCTTGAGCCTCTTCAAGTGGTCCTTGTAAGGTTAACCTTTCTATCCATTGGCTCTGCCACTCAAGAAGGGGTTTTTCCTTAGGAGCGAAAGTCATGGCACTTAACTGAACAAAGGTGTTTGTAAAATCATACTGATAACTTTCCAGATGTGATAAAAGAGAATGGATTAAAGGTTCATCCTCTGGCGTATGATTTTTTAATCCGATTTTTTTAGAAAAATGATCCAGCCAATTTCTTTTATACCAGGAATCAAATTTGCTTAAACTGTCATTGGCAATGAGAAGGGCTTCATTTTCATCTTCAGAAAACAAGGGTAAAAGACACTCACCTAATCTTGCAAGATTCCATTTTGCTATGGCTGGCTGTTGATCATAAGCATATCTGCCATAATGATCAATGGATGAAAAAACGGTTTTGGAATGATATTGGTCCATAAAAGCACAAGGTCCGTAATCAATGGTTTCTGAAAAGACTGACATATTGTCTGTATTCATGACGCCGTGAATAAATCCAATACTTTGCCATTTCGCAATCAGTTCACTTTGGGAAGCAATGACTTTTTCAAAAAAATTCACATATTTATTTTCATCCAGATTCCAATTGAGAGACATTCTCTCAATGACATAATCTGCTAAGGCTATAAGGGTTTCATGACCATGAGCCGATGCAAATTGGAAGGTTCCCACACGTATATGACCCTTTGAAAGTCTTGTTAAAACAGCACCTTGATGAGGGACTTCACGATAGACCTTTTCTCCTGTAAGAACAACGCCAAGACTTCGAGTTGTAGGAATTTTAAGACCTTCCATAGCTTCACTCATGATGTATTCACGAACCATTGAACGCAAAGTTGCGCGACCATCACCACTTCTTGAATATTGAGTGGGTCCAGAACCTTTCAACTGAACATCTATTAATTCGTTTTCAACAAGGATCTCTCCTAATAATATGGCTCTACCATCACCTAACATGGTGAAATGTCCATATTGATGACCTGCATAAGCTTGAGCGATGGGTTCTGAGTTAGCAAATAAGGTGTTGCCAGACAATTTATCAGCATCAAAGTCCTTTTTTGAGAAATTTAACTTTGAAAGTAAAAGTTCATTTAATAATAAAATCTTCGGTGATTTTACAGGTGTTGGTTTTACCTTTTGATAAAAAGAATCAGGTAATCTCGTATAATCATGTTGTAAGTTAATTGTCATACACCCTCCTAATTGATAATTATTCTCATTTAATTATATCTTAAATTGCCATCTATGCAAACCCATTATGAAAAGTTTAATGATTTCAAAACATTTTAAAAAATGAATGTAAATTATTGTAAGTTTAGTTGAATAAAGCATATAATAAAACCAGGAGGAGTTATGTTATTTTTATTTAATGTTATTTTATTTTTTGTTCTAATTTTCTATCTTAGAGATTATAAGGATCATATAAAAAAAATTGCTGTCATTCTAATTTATTTTTTAATTCTCATTGGCTATTTCAACATTCCTGTATCAATCTCGGAGGATTACTTTTTATCTTCAGATTATCGATTGGAACTAAAATCTTATGATCGCGTTGAACTTATTAAGGAGGATTCTTTAGCTTTATTAGAGGCATTGCAAGACGTAAAAATGGTCAGAAGAAAGAATCCAATGCAATGGCAGGGTGATCTAACAATAATCACTCTCTTTGATCAGAACAGTGGTTATAAAGGTGAGCTTATGCTCAACAAAGGGCAACTCTTTTGGAATAGTTATAAGGATTATTACAAACTAAAAGATGCTTCTGAAGTCATTGCTTTAATTAAAACATTCCAGAACGATTATCCTGAACAACTAAGACTCAATAGGGATCGAGAGGCTTTTGACTTAAGTATCGCCTATCAACGAGGCGATTCTGAATACGATACTTATGCGTTTGAATTGGATACCGTTAAGGAAGATTATAAGGTGAATTATGGATATCATGTTGTTAAAACACGTGAAGGCACATCTACAGGTAGTATTTCCTTCGAACCTTATACGGTTGTTCACAAAGGCACCATAACGTTGAAAAGAGATCAAGACTTAAGCAAAGTTTTTCTTTATGTTCAAGGGGAGTGTAAGGTTGATGGAGAAAATCAATTCTTTGAAGTAGGTTACAATTTCCATGAGCATCTGGTGACAGATTAAGGTCTTGTAAGGAGCATTCAATCGGTACAAGTGTTGTTAGAAAATACATCATATTAAATCTTTCTTAACTCCATGGAAGATTACGAGATAAACGTGCATAGACCATATTAATATCTTATAATAAGAACTGGAGGAGGAATCATTATGAGTATCATTGTAATCAGTTATATTGTGGCATTTGATATTCTGTTTCTCATTTTAAGAAAACGAAATCAATCCCAAACCTACTTACTCGCAGCACGCTATTTTATATGTAGTGTTTTAGTATTTATTTATACCGATCAAATTGCTGGAATGATTACAGGTGCATTTTTGATTATTTCAGTCATCAGTATGATGGAAGCTTTAAAGAGACCCTTTAGCCTGTGGTTGTCTATTTTAGGGATCATGGGATTAACGCTTTTTGTTATGATTGAAATGGAACTTCCCAACAATTTATTGATTAATTCAATAATGTTTACGAATTTGATTTTGTTACCGCCACTTACGATTCGGTTAATAGAAAGCAAGAATCATAAGAAGTGGTTTAACAGCTTAACCTTGTTACTGGTTTTAATTGGTTGCTTGATGTTTTATAATCCAATCATTGGTGCAGATGCTGGAACAAAACAATCAAAAATGGCCGGTGATTATATTCGAAAATACTATCATACCCGTGATGTTTCCGTTGATAGATGCGATGGTAGGCGAGGCAAGAAAATTAAGATTCGTGCATATTGTAATAATACTGGTAAAAGTTATGAACTTATTTATTCAAATAGTCGGATTATAAAATCTGAAGTGAAACGTCGATACGGAAAATTACATCATAATCATGACAGAACTGTAGATGAATAATCTACAGTTTTTCGTATAGGGTAATAACACAATCTCTTAACCATAACTTAACTTTATCAAATTTGAGTTTATGGAAAACAAAGATGGCATATAATGAAGTAGAGGTGCTATTATGTTAGTTGTTAGCTATATGCTTTTAAGTGTTTTCTATGTCATGCTAAACCCTAAAATTGCTCATAGAGAGAAGTGGTTTTCTTTCATATTGGTTTTGTATTTGTTGTTAGCATCATATTCCTTAACGGATACATTTCTAGATTTCACATTGGTCATTACAGGCAGTCTTCTTTTGTATCTCTTGATGATCTTTCTAAAGAGAGAATTATCAACCAGTGTGATCTTAATTTTAGTGGTAATGTCTATGATGTTGGCCATATTGGTGGGTTTAGTAGAAAAATCGAGTTTACAACCCTTTATAATGACTTTGTTGACGTTATACCTACCTGTTTTGGCTTTTGGTCCTAAAGGTGATTTGCAAAAAAAAGAATACAGGTGATTGTTTGCTGTCTATTGATTTTTTGCTCTGGTATTTTAATAACCAGTTTTGAACGGTCCAGTGGCTTAGATCATAAAGTAATGTATGTAGCCGAAAATTATCTTTATGAAAATTATGGGCAAAAAAATTGGACCATTACATGTGGTCCTGGTTCAAGATTTGAAAAAACCTTGGTTTTTGCCAGTCTTGAAGAAAGTACATATTATCTTATTTATTACAAAGGTGAAATCATCAATAGAATTCACCGATGCTTAAATGTAAAAACCATGGAAGAACCTTTAGAGAAATATCTATAACTTTCATTTGAATCAAAGGATAGGACATCCCCTTCATCAAGGGTAATGAATTGGTTATTAATATTGATGATAGGATTTCCAGACATGACTAAATGTACTTCCTCGTGGGTGGTATTTGCCCACAATGTGAAGTTTTGAATAACCTTAATATTCATATTAAATGAATTATCACCATCGATTGGATAGTGTTCTAAATCCCCATTTTTGATGACTTTTGACATAAAAACTCCTTGTGTTATTATATAATACATATTTAAATTTATCTTTAGGGACTCTTTATAGTCTCTATTTTTTCTTTTGTTGAAAATTTACTTTTTTAAAAGTCAGTTATTTTTCGTGATTAGGATATGCTATAATCAGTTAGGAGGTGCGACAGTTCGGTGTCGTGTGTATAGCAGGTGGGAATCCTGTCTAGTAAGATTTAGCCAATCGCTAGTATCTAGGCTT
>JAFGVN010000083.1 GCA_016937975.1 Clostridia bacterium | reverse complement strand
TGGATATGAGGATGGACGTATGATCGATGCTGTAGAAATGGTTATTGAGGATTATGATCCAAGAAATTATGACTGGTTTAAGGAAGGAATGGAAAGTGTTCATTGGCCAAAGGATTACTTTGAAGGCGATGAAATTCTCATTACAGTCACATGTCCTATAGAAGATAGCAATGGTAAAACCATTGGTGTTATAGGATTAGACATAGACGCAATAACGATTAATAACACGGTAAATGATATTAAAATTGGCGAACAAGGTTACCCGATTATAGTTGATGAAAATGGACTTATACTTGCGCATCCAACTCAAGAAAAGATAGGCACTCAATTAACGACTGAAGCCATTCTTAATGCAATGGATCAGGACAAAAGATTTGTAGATTACACCTATGAAGATACAAAGGGAATTCATGACAAGTATGCAGCCATAAGTAAACTTGAGACTGCTGAATGGTCCATTGTAGCAACCTATTATTATGAAGAATCTGACACCATTGTCCTTAGAATTATCAAATTCATTGGTCTTGTGGTCCTCATATCTGTAATCCTTTCAATGATTGCTATTTCAATTTTTACAAAGAGAATTACGACCAAACTTAACAAAATGATTACCGTAATGGATGCTGTAAGTGAAGGCGATTTAACCTTAAAATCATCCATTGATAGTAATGATGAGATTGGTGAACTCAGCAGACATTTTGATTATACATTAGGTGAACTTTCTAATTTGGTACGTAATATTTTGAAAACTTCTAATCATCTCACAGAAACAGCTGAAGAACTTGCGGCAACAAGTGAAGAAGTAAGTGCCTCGGTTGAAGAGGTTTCAAGAACCATTGATGAAATCGCCGAAGGCGCTTCAAGTCAAGCTCAAGATTCTGAAGAAGGTGTACAGATGGTTCAGAATTTAGCTGTAAAGTTAGACCTTTTAGGGTCGAATACAAAGGGTATATTAGTTTCAGTCGATCATACTCAAAAAGCTTATGGGGATGGTATGATTTCTGTTGAAGACTTGCTGAATAAAAATGATCAATCAGAATTATCAAGGGAGTCTATTGAAACTGTGATTCATGATTTAAATCAGCATACCATAGCCATTGAAAAGATTTTAAATGCTATTTCGTCCATAGCTGAACAAACAAATCTATTGGCATTAAATGCATCTATTGAGGCAGCTAGAGCAGGTGAACATGGGAGAGGATTTGCTGTTGTTGCTGAAGAAATCAGGAAATTAGCTGAGGATTCTGCCGATGCATCCAATGAAGTACGACAAATCATGAGACTGATCCAGGATGAAAGTAATGCATCCATGGTTTCTATGTCACAACTTAAGAAAATTTCTATGGCTCAGAAGAATGCAGTACAAAATGTAGTGAAGGTATTTAATGTTATTGAAGCGACATATAAAGAAGTAGCCAATGGCATCCTTGAAATCAATGATTTTGTTGAAACTGTGAATGCAGATAAAAATCTGATTCAAGTAAGTATTGAAAATATCTCAGCAGTATCAGAAGAGACCGCTGCAGCAGCAGAAGAAGTTACTGCATCCATGATGC
Source organism: Clostridia bacterium (assembly GCA_016937975.1). Taxonomy (GTDB): domain Bacteria; phylum Bacillota; class Clostridia; order Peptostreptococcales; family Acidaminobacteraceae; genus JABXKX01. The sequence goes on along the minus strand of JAFGVN010000083.1, from coordinate 8,071 downwards.
AACAATCAGAGTCTGTAGATACTGTCGCACAAGCTGCTCAATCATTAAACAATATTGCAATAGAGCTTCATGAAGAAATTTCAAGATTTAGAATTGAAGCTGGAAAGAATGTTAGCATGAAGTAGTGGCATGTTATAATAAGGCGAAACTTGATATACATGGCTGAAAAGAGGAAATATGGCAATTAACAAACTAACGATGAGCCAGATGATTTATGAGCAACTGAAGAAGGATATTATTGAGAGTCGTTACAAACCAGGTGATCAATTAAAAGAGGTATGGGTTGCAAAAAAGCTTGAAGTAAGTCCAACGCCTGTTAGAGAAGCATTTAAGCAACTTGAAGCTGAAGGTTTTTTGGAAAATCTGCCTTATAAAGGTGTTTTTGTTAAGCGTTATAGGGAAAAAGACTTTAGAATGGCTTATATGGTAAGAGCACGTATGGAAGGCTTAGCTTTGAGACTCATTATGGAAGACATTACGGAAGAAGAATCAAAAATCTTAGATGAAATTATGACGAAGTCCTTAGAAAATTCAGAAGAAAGGGCGATGGTTAGATTTTATCCTTTTCATGATTGGATCATTAGAAATACAAGAACGGATATCATCATTAAAACCTTAACGAGTATCAATGGTATTATTAACGTCAATATCATTATGAAAAAGATGTGCCATAGGGAAGAACAAGTTTACTGTGATAATCATGAAGTCCTTTACGACTTAATAAGAAAGAAAGATATTGATGGAGCAGAAAAACAGTTGGAAAGTATGATTGTAAATCAGATGAATTTCGTTGAGTAATCTCATTGTGATTTAAACCTTATATATTTAAAAATATAGCGTAGCCGGTTATGGGCTACGCTATTATTCCTTATTATAAGTAAAATGGGAAAATGTATTGGTTAAAACCATTTCTTCCATTTAAAGAAACTGAGCATCCCCCCGGCAATAAGCAGACAACCTCCTAAAAACCAATAGAAGGCGTTATAAATTGATAGTCCAGGGATATGAGTGAAATTCATACCAAAGATGCCTGCAAGAAAAGAAAGAGGTATAAATACGGCAGAGAAAATCGTTAAAGTCATCATGGTCTTATTCATATCATCTGAAATATTGCTCATTTGCATTTCTTGTAAACTGTTAATCATTTCCTTATAGGCCTTCAAAGCATCATTGATCTGATGCATGTGTTCAATTAAATCACCGTAATAAGGTTGTAATTCTGCTTTAGAAAAATAAACACTTTTTTTTCGCAAAGCATCAATTTGATCGCGAATGGGTAAAATTGCATTAGATAAATACACTAACTCTTTTCTTAAGTGATATATTTTCTCTTTACTAGTAACGGCATTCTCTATGATTGCCATTTCCAATGCCATATAATCTGTGGAGATCCGATTAATAATTGAAAAATAAGGATCAATAATAGCGTCAAGAAGTGAGTAGTAAAGATAATCGGATTTTAATTGACGTATGCGACCTTTATTCTGAGATAGGCGATCTCTGACTTCATCAAAAACATCTCCAGGTGTTTCCTGAAAGGTTAGGATAAGATTATCAGTTAAAATAATGCTAACATGTTCATGAACGATATCTTCATTATTTAAATAAATCATCTTAAAGATAGAAAACAAGTAATCCTCTTGGTCTTCAATCTTACTCCATTGAGAAACATGCACAATATCTTCCAAGTCCATATGATGAATATTTAGGATCGTACCAATATTTTTAATAAGTTCAGTGTTATGAAGTCCAGTGATATTGTACCAGTAAATATAATCGTCATGATGGACAGTTTCAATGGCATCACAAGTTTTTTTTGAGTACTCGTGCACATTATATTGGATGAGTTCAATCGTTACGGGGACATCATTATATTTACCGGTATAATTGATGGTGCCGGGCGGTTCGCCAAGGAACTCTTTCTTTGCATGAAAAAGATTAAAGGGATCATAAAAATTCATAAAATACTCACTTTCTAAATTGCTTTTATAATTATAATAAGAATATAGGTTAAATAAGTAAGGGTAAGAAAGAATCCTTCCTTTCTGCTTATTTTGTACTCTGTGAACATGAGAATTGAGGTAATAAGAGAAACAAGCAATAACATGAATGTATCAAACAAACTACTTTTAAGCAACTTTATGGGATGAATTGCTGAAGATGCACCCAATATAAACAGTAAATTAAAAATATTAGAACCGATGATGTTTCCTACTGCAATATCACTTTCTTTTTTTATGGCAGCGACAATACTTGTAACTAATTCAGGTAAAGATGTCCCAACGGCTACAATGGTTAATCCGATAATCATATCTGATATATGCAGCAATTTTGCAATGGATATGGCTCCTTTAACAGTCAATTCTGCACCTAAAACAATGCTTGATAGTCCAAGTATAAGATAAATAAATCCTTTTCCAGACGAAAGATTTTTTGCGGGAAGGCTAAGTTTTTCCTTTTGACTTTCGATGATTTCCAACATCGCATAGAGATACATAAGAAATAGAATCATCAAAATCCAACCATCAGCTTTAGATATAAGAAATACACTGCTTGAATCCCATATTAAAAAGATGGCAATGGCAGTGGTGAAAAGCATAAAGGGCAGTTCTTTTTTTATACTCATCTTTTGTATTTTAATAGGTTGAATCATAGCGGTAATACCGAGAATGAAAAGTATATTAAAGAGATTGGAACCTAAAACATTTGCAAATGCAATATCGCTGTTTTGCTTAACTGCACTTGAAATACTAACAGCAGCTTCGGGGGCACTTGTGCCAAATGCTACAAGTGTTAAACCAATGACAATACTTGGTATTTTAAATTTTTTTGCAATGGAGACGGAACTTTCAACAAACCAATTTGCACCAAGAACCAATAGTCCAATTCCTAAAATTAGCATGAATATTGACATTTAAGACCTCATTTCAATCGTTTCAGTTAGAATAAGCGTATCATAACCCTATGCCATGTCAACATTTATGTGTAAAAAAAGTCCAGAAAAAGTCCCGTGAATGGCATTGGTACCTGTTATCTTAACTTAAGTTATTGAAAAGAATTAAGTAATTTCAGTGCTTTCAACATTAGGCATTTTAAAAATATAAGCAAAAACGTATAATAACTTAAATTTCTATCAATTATGGGTCATTAATTTTATGGTCTTTTTTTATAGCCTAAATTTAGATTTAGAGCATAGTTTGAATTTCAATAGACTTCCTTGATAAAGAACTCCTTGGAAAGTCTTTTATCTGCCACCGTTACTTAAGTTTCCATAATTTATAGGCATCATCGCTTCATCGTTATATTGATGATTTATAAATCGAACGCTTCTTGAAAAAAATCGTACGATATGTTAGGGTTGTTTTAGGAGGTGTTCTATGAAAACCATTAGTGCAACAGAGCTTAAAAAAAATTTAGGATTATATTTAGATGCTGTAAAAGAAAAAGAAGAAGTTTATATTACTAAAAATAATAAAAAAATTGCTAAACTGGCTCCTATATATTCTGACCTTGAAAATTATTTTAATGCAAAAGAAGAAGCTATTACATATGGTGAATTAAAAGTAAGTCTTGAAGAGTTCAAGGAAATTTCAAATAAATCAGATTCAAGATTAGAATATCTCAATGGTCAGATCTTTCAAATGGCATCACCATCTATAAAACATCAAGCCATTGTTGGTCAAATCTATTATGCTTTGACAACGGGTTTGAAAAACCATATATGCAAAGCCTTTGTTGCACCCTGTGATGTTTACTTTCTAAAGCATATGACAAAGGTACCTGATGTTTTACAACCGGATATTTTTGTAGCATGTGATTTAGAAGAACATGTGAATGAGAATTCTTATACGGGCTTACCAACAATTGTCGTGGAAGTTTTATCACCAAGTACAAGAAATAGAGATGCCGTATATAAGTTAAATACATATATGTTATCAGGCGTTCAGGAATATTGGATTGTTGATCCTGAAGATCAACAAATTATGATTTATACCTTTGAAAATTACATTATGAAACATGTTAGAATTTTCAAATCAGGTATCATCAAAAGTGTTTTAGGTATTGAAATTTTATTTGAGGAAATTTTATAGGGACCCTTAGGTCTCTATGTAATCTTAAATCAGGTACCTTTTCTTTATACTAAGTTCTCATGAATTATGGGTCATCAGTCATATGATGGTCTTTTTTTATTTTCTAAATTTAGATTGAAATGCTTATTATGAAGGGAAAGTAGATGAACTTTTAGATGATGGAGATTTTGTTTCATAATATCTTGGAGCAGATGAGTGAGCAGGCATGTTGTGTAAGAAGGACTAACATCTAATTATTCTTCATACCTAATAGTTTAATGTTGATATACCAAATGGAAAATCTTATTTTACTAGATTATGTTTGATTGGTTATTTGCTTTTTAGGAAATTATCCGTATCATTTTGTTCCGAAGATCTTATTATGATATAATACTGAATGAGCTATCGTTTATATTTAATTGAGGAGTTGTATATGAAAGGGTTTACAGTATTAGATAAAGATAGACCATTAAAGATGTATGAAAATAGGGCAGGGATATTTAAGTTATTAATCAATAATGAAGATTTAGAGCTTTTCGAATCAAACATTTATCCTGGTAAGTCGATCATATGTCAACCTTATGAGTCGATTAACTCTACAAACATTATTTTCTTATTAGAAGGTAAACTGTTTCATACCAATGAAAGGAAATTTGTAAATACTGGTGATATTTTATTTTTTAAGGATTTAGATGTAACCCATCATCTAAGTGTTGTAAAACAAACTAGATTACTAATGGTGAGAAATAGTAAGCATTTTATTGAGCAAGCAAGTACAACTGATAGGATTTATGAAATGATCCATCAAATACAAGAGAAGGATCAATACACAGAAGATCATAGTAATAATACAGGTAATCTAGCTGTTCAAATTGCAACAATGATGAAGTTATCAGAAAAAAAGATACAAAACATTTTGCTTGCTGGTAAAATTCATGATGTTGGTAAACTCAATATACCAATTGAGATAATAAACAAGCCAGGAAAACTTACAGTAGAAGAATTTGAGATCGTAAAAAAGCACTCGCAATATGGATATGACATTGTGATGAAAGAAATTGGTAAAAATGAAATTGCAAAGATAGTTCTAGACCACCATGAGAGACTAGATGGCAGTGGTTATCCTAATAATTTACAAGGTGATGAAATATCAATTGAAGCAAGAATAATGGCTGTTGCAGATAGCTATGATGCAATGATTTCAAGTAGACCTTATAAAGAGCCAATATCTGTTAAAGATGCGATTGAAGATTTAAGAAGAAACGTCGGTACTTGGTATGATAAAGACGTAGTGGCATCACTAGTTGAAATAATTAATTTTACGAAAGATGTAAACTTGTAGCTAAAGAATGATAAGTGTTGTCCCAATAGATTGAATTCTATTGGGATTTTTGCATTTTTGTCAAAAAGTTCTATACCAGTCAATTGAAATTAAGCTATGGATAATCATTTTGAATAGGGTTATGACTTTAGATTTTTGTGAACATCATAGGATGTTGACAATCACAAAATAATTCCATAAAATCACCTCTAGTGCTTTTATACCCGAAATAATCGTCTTCATGCATTGAAAATAATTACTTTCAATATAAAAACTATGATGATTTTTATAATGGATATGTTGTAACATTTTTTTTGCGTCAGTATTTTTAATGAATTTGTCTGTTGGTTAAATGTAAATTGAAAAAAATTATTTGAAAGAACCAGAATGGGTATATTAAAAGTATCTATTTATATAGAAGGGATGGGCATATGAAATTAAAGTATAAGGCGGTATTAAGTGTCGGGATTTTGGTTGCATTGATTATTGGTAGTATTACTTCTATTGCAATATTAGATGCAAGAGCCAATGAAATTAACAATAATGAAAGATATGTCAGCAGTGAATTAAATGTTGCAGCTGGCACGGTTAATGACTTTTTTAATGAAAGCATTAAAATAACTAGGGATTTGGCAAGATTTACCGAGTCCGCAATAAAAAATAACAGTTTTGACATTGACACATTTAATGATTTACTCAAGCAAACCTTAACAGATCACGAAAGAATTTATGGGATTTGGCTTCGTTTAGAAGATTCTAAGTATGTTGTACCAGGTAGTCAATACACCGATACTGGGGCATATGATCCCTATTTTTATCGAGAAGGTGATCAAGTTGAGTACACCGGTTTGAAAGCAGCAGGCTGGTTGGAAAATGAAGTGGACGGTGCCTTTTATTATGATACCTATAACAGTGGCAAAATCTTTATGTATGAACCGATTGTTTGGGATATCAATGGTGTGGACGTAGAAATGGTCACCATAGCTTATCCGATAGTTGTCAACAACAAAATTGAAGGTGCAGTGGCAATAGATATGTCCATTGATTATTTAAATCAATATATGAGCAATCTGACCATTTACGAAAGTGGCAAGTTTTCTATTTCCTATACAGGAGATTATGCATCCGACAATTTCACAGATTATATAGACTTATCATTTAACTACAGTCTGGGTAATCCGGGAAACTGGCGAGTTTATGTGGATATACCTAAAGATGAAATGTTGGATTTTACAGAAGAGCTCATAAAACTGATTGGGATTGGTTCAGTCGGTATTATTATTGCGGTGGTTTTGATCTTATTCATTTTGAATAATATTTTAAAACCGGTCACTTATATGACACAATCCCTTGAAGCAATTTCTGAGTACAATTTGAAAATTGATACCTCTGAAAAAGCACTTAAATATAGCAAAAGAAATGATGAAATTGGGGCAATGACCCGATCAATTGGCAAACTTGAAACTAATTTTGTTGAATTAATTCAAAGCATTTTAGATAAATCCCAATTGGTTGCATCCTCTTCTGAGGAATTAACGGCGACTACTAATATCTCAGTAGAATCAGCTGAAGAAATTTCAAGAACCATAGATGATATTTCTAAAGGCGCTGTTAGTCAAGCAAATGACACTGAAAAAGGTGCTGAAAATATTAGTGCAATGGGAGAATTGGTGAATATGGATAAGCATCATCGCCAAGCTTTAAATGCTTCAACAAAGGAAATTGATGTCTTGAAGGATGAAGGTTTAGAAGTCTTAAGGGATCTCATTGAAAAAACAGATATCACAAATGCATCGATTATTGAAATTATGGATGTCATTGAAAAAACAAAAGGCAGCGCCAGTGAAATAGAATCTAAGAGTATGAACATAAAAAGCATTGCAGAACAGACCAATCTTCTAGCATTAAACGCATCTATTGAAGCAGCGAGAGCAGGAGAAGTGGGTAGAGGTTTTGCAGTTGTTGCAGATGAAATTCGAAAATTGGCTGAGGAGTCAAATGCTTTTACCAGTGAGATTGATGAAATTATTCATGTCCTATCTGAAAGGACTGCACTTGCGGTTTCTAAGATGATAGAAGTCAATCGCGTTGTCAGCGATCAATCTGTTGGTGTTACAAGAACAAATGATAAATTTGATGGTATAGCAAAAGCCATTCAGCATACCCTTCAAGTCCTTTCAACGTTAAATGAATCAGGACAACTCATGGAGGAAAAAAAGAACGAAATTGTTGGAGTCATTGAGAATTTATCGGCTATTTCTCAGGAAAACGCTGCTAGTACAGAAGAAGCATCCAGTTCAGTCATGTCACAAACCGATTCATTGAAAGAAATCGCTAGAGCAAGTGAATTACTTTCTGAACTTGCTGAAGATATGCAGTTATCTATTAGTAAATTTAAATTATAATAATCAGGATACAATGATATTTTTCACCTTAAGTCAACTGGATTTACTAGGCAGTTGTCTTAAGGTATTTTTATAGTATAGGAATTTACATTTTATAATCAATTAGTTATATATATCTAAGCGTTGGAAAAGCTCACTAAAATTTAATTGTAAAAAATTACTTACAACGAAAAAAGAACACTTGTTCCACTCTTCTTTCTAGGATAAAATTATATTAGAAGGAGGTGAATAAATGAAATTAGCATATACTTGTAGATTAAATATTGATGAATCTT
>JAFGVN010000082.1 GCA_016937975.1 Clostridia bacterium | reverse complement strand
TGTCTGAAACTATCTAAGTTAAACACTTATAAATGAGTTTTAACTTAGATAGTTTTTTTCAATCTTTCATTCAAGTAGTTGATATAATTTGTAAAAAGATCATTTTCAGGAAAGTCCTTTTTAGTGAGATAACCTGTTGTTAAATCCGTATTCAAATCTGTGATAGGGATATAGATTAAGTCACCATTTTGAACTAAAGGATTTGACGTATTGAACAAGTATTGACCAAGACTGAAAGCAGTACTTGACTTTGATAGATAATATAGCAAGCTTCTATTATTATCAAATCGATTGGGTTCTAAAGTAAACCCAGAAAATTCACTTTCAAGCACATTTTGAATTTTGTTTATTGGTGAATAATTCATCTTAAAGGATTCGATTAAAAGGGGATAGAGCTTTAACTGTGACAGAGTAACCTTTGTCTCAGAAGCCATCGGGTGATGTTTTGAAACGATGGCATAGATTGGACTCCTTATTAAACTGACAAACTTAAGATTTTTTTTGTCAAAATAATGGCGATAGTCATCTAGATGTTTTGTATCTAAATACATCAGTCCCACATGGCACTCTCCCGAAAGGACTTTTTCATAAACCATCGGGTTCTGTTTTTCTTCATAATTTAAATACCACTTGCTTGGCCTTGAAAGAGATAGAAAATCTTGATAGACATCTAATAGTAAATAGGATGTAAAACCGACAATGATGAGAGTTGCCACTTTTGCTTGCAAAGATGCGCTGATCGCCTTAATATCATCTATATGTTTAAGAATACTCTTGCCGTGATCTAAAACAATTTTGCCTTCCTCTGTTAAAGTAATGCCACGATTGGATCTATTCATGAGCTTGTATCCGAGTTCATGCTCGAGTTCCCTTATTACCGCACTTAAATAAGGTTGAGAAATAAAGAGATTGGCAGCCGCTTTATTGAGTGAGCCAGAATCATTAATAGCCACAAGATAGTAAAAGTGTTCTAGTTTCATATAATTACTCCTTTATTTCATGGAAATGCAAACCGCTCACGGTGATAACCAGTATTTCTTATCACACATACTAATAGAAATCATTGCTTTTTTCAATTCATTTTGAAAATCTCTCATGTAAATTCTATCCTTTGGACCTCTCACTCTTGAGTAACCCTTGGCTGCTTCATAATAAACCAAAGTGAATTTTTTTACTAGGTAACAGCATCATTTTAGCGGTATAAAATGGTGAAACATTGTGGAATAGATTTTGTTATAACTTATGACTTATAACTACTAGAGGATATTCCCCTTAGACAGGTTGATAAACTTTTGTTAAACTAAGCTAAATTGAGTTTGAGAGGAGAACCTATGTATTTTGTTTCCAAAAATAGAGTAAATACGACAAGACAGCCAGAAATGGATTTTGCCAGAGGATTGGCTGTTCTCTTTATGGTACTTATACATGTACAAGAGTACTTTTTCAATGGAGATGCCTTAAATACTTCCTTTGCTGGGATTGTCGATTTTCTAGGTGGCATACCAGCTGCACCTGTTTTTATGTTTTTAATGGGTGTAGGTATTGTCTATTCCAAAAAATCCGACCCCAAAACGCTCTTTAAAAGAGGTATTAAAATCATGGTCTTGGGTTACTTTTTAAATTTTATGCGGGGAGTGCTCCCAAACCTCTTTCATGCCTTCTTTTTATCAGATAGCAGTTTTTTAAGAGAAGCAGCTGTTGAGTTCAGTTATGTAGATATTTTTCAATTTTCCGGTCTAGCTTTAATGACATTTGCTCTTCTATCAAAGTTTAAAGCAAGACCTTTGAGTATCATTCTTTTGATGTCAGTACTGATGAGTGCAAATGCACTTATTGCTTCTTATTCAGTGCATGGACTTTTCCTTGGTGGCATCAGTGGCTTGATTTGGGGTAGTAATGAGTACTCGTTTTTTCCATATTTAACTTGGATGATTTATCCTCTCGCAGGCTATTTATTTGGCTTAGCTCTAATTCATGTAAATAATAAGTTAATTTTTTATTTCGTTACAGGCTTTACGGCCACCCTTATTATGGTAGGTGCTTACTACTTATTTAACACTCATTTAGGTTGGGATATTATGCTAAATGATGCAGCAGGATATTATAAACATGGATTTGCAGGTCAAGTGATTGCTTTAGCCTTTGTGATCAGTTGGATTAGTATTTTGCATTTTGCAAGCTTTGTTCTACACAAAAAAATAAAAGCGACTCTTAGCAGATGGAGTAAGTTGGTGACTGAAATTTATGTCATACATTGGCTATATATTGGTTGGTTAGCAGCGCTCATGGGATATAGTACTCTAATCTTACCTTATGGACTCCTATTGACCCTAATTATTTTTGTGACAAGTGATGCCATAGCAAGTTTTATGAACTTATCAGGCAAGAAATTCATGAGTAAATAGAAAACATCCATGACAGTAGCCTTGAGTGGCTCATCAATATCTGTTCGAAAAAAATCGAAGAAAAGTAAGCAGACTTTTGAGATTATCTCACATTTGCTTACTTTTATTATTCATTTTTGCTTCTGAATCTTTTAACTTTAACATAGTTATTACAACGCGTAGAACAGAATTTCTTGCTTTGATTCTTGCTGTGATCAATAAAAGAATAATGACATAGTTCATTTTCACAGGTTTTGATGTTTTGAAAGATATCCTTTTCAAGCAAATCATAAAAGGCCAGTATAATCCTTGAAATTAAAGTATCGAAAGCACTTCCAGTAGGTATCCATTTGATTTTATAGTCTGAATCTACGATATCCATTTGAGGATAATAACTGTTTTTTTTAAGTCTTTCATCCAATGCACTTAGTTGTGCTTTTGTAGGTTTTTTTGTTAAACAATCTAGAAGCATGTCTCTCAAATCTAATAGGCTTTGCACCTCTTCTTCTGTTAAAGATATAGACTTTTGATGAGGTAAAAAAAGTCTTTCTGAAACCCAGTTCTGATCAAAAAGAATCTCATGGTTCTCGTAGTTTTTATGCCATCTGGAGTTGATCAATGCCAAAGCAAGATTTTCATTCATTGTAACCTCCTAAATAATATATTGTGAGTTACAGATAAATCTGATATAGTAAAATTGTAACACACAAAATGTAGTTTTACTAGTTACAAGGAGGTAAAATGAAAATCAGAGTGGTAGGAATACCTTCCAACATAGGAGCTTTATACTCAGGTACTGAACTTGGTCCTAGTATGTTGAGAGAAGCAAATTTAATAGAAGTTCTAGGGCAGAACCACATTGTTTTAGATGAAGGAGATGTTGTCATACCTTCTAATCTGGTTAGACACAATGAAGGAGCTATTAGAAACTGGCCTTCGCCTAAAGTGGTTTGGAATCTGAGTCAGGCATTTCTTGAGCACAGCTTTAATGAAGATGAATTTACTTTAATCCTTGGAGGAGGATGTTCAGTTTTCACAGGGATTTTCATGAGATTTCATGAAAAATATCAAAATTCAGCTAAAATTGTCACCATCGATCATCATATAGACATTAGAAAGCCTGAAAATAATCTTTGTATGGGAGCAACAGCATATACCCTATGGTTTTTAACACAAAACAATCCTTGGATTGAGAAACCAAAAGATTTTATGAGTTCTTCTATTTGTGCCATGGGTTATTCTGCTGATAGCTTAGATGAACATTATGATGTAAAAGAGCTTATAAAATATCCTATGACAGAGGTTTCAGAAAATCCTGTAAAGGTTGCCACTAGCTATTTAAATATGTTAGAAGCAACAAGCATGGTCATGCTTCATCTGGACTTAGATGTTTTGATGAAAGAAGAGATGGCTTCAGTCTACATGCCTTCAGAGCAAGGCTTATCCTTTAAGAATTTGTTTCTGCTTTTAAAAACCTTGATCAGGGATCCTAGAGTGAAGGGTTTGGTTGTTACTGAATTCTCAGGAAACAATGGTGATGCTCTCATAGATGCTAAAAAAGTAGTAGACCTTCTTGAAAAAGTTTTTAGACCTTAGTGAGCTATTTGGAAGAAGAATTGCACTCTTGTATTAACGAAAATGTGGCAATAGGAGATGCTAGGTATACTTTGTAAACCATGTTATAATGACTGTGCCAGAGAAAGGAGTTTGAATGAGCTATTTATATAAAATGATTGATGATGGGACCTATTGTTTAACCCATTATGAGGGAAAGAATCCGGTTGTTCAATTTCCTGAACATATTACAGTAAGCATCTTAGGAGATAAATTATTTAAAAATCATGTGGAAATTGAAAAACTCCAGATTCCTGAAACGGTGACTCAGATTGCAGGTTGGGTGTTTGATGGTTGTATAAACCTTAAAGAGATCATACTGCCACCACAGCTTGTAGACATGTGGCAATATGCACTAACAAGAATTGCGGTTGAGAAAATTGAGATTCCAGGCAGTGTGCACCAAATTGTCCCTTTTGTTTTCAATGGGTGCGAAAATTTAAAAGAAGTCGTTTTTCATGAAGGCACAGAAATTATAAATGCCTATGCTTTTAAAAATTGTAAAGCCTTAGAAGACGTATATTTACCGGTTTCCATAAAGAATGTACATGAAAAGGCATTTGAAGGTTGTGAACATGTAAAGCTCCATTATAAAGCTAAATAGGTCAATCCCAAAGGGATTGACTTTTTCTTGTTGTAGTATTTAATTTATTTGTTTTGTACCTATCTGTTTTCTTTCGACTTTGATATGCTATCTAAAAAGGAGAGATAATTTTATGACGACACCTGAACACTGTTAATGATGAAAATCAACTTTATAAGACTGAACTGCCCAATAGGGTCTATTTGTGATGTTTGTAAAGTAAACAGTGAGAAAGTAGCTAAAATTATCTTATGATAAGTCTATTTTGCTACGGCTGTTTGCCGTAGTTTTTTTATGGACCAATTAAACTCGTGTGATAAATTCAATAAAAGTTTTAGGTGTTACTTCTCTTCTGTTTACTTTGCATAGTAGAGAGAAGGAGAAAAATGTTAGAACTATCATTAAATCAAGTTATGAAACATATGGGGGTTAACCTCATTTTAAAAGATGTAAACTTTAGCTTATACGAAGGCGATAAAGTAGGCATCATTGGGGCTAATGGCTCTGGAAAATCAACGATCCTTAAGATGATTGCTGGCATCGAGCCTCTGAAATTATTTCCTGGGGCTTGGAGTAAAGGCTATGATTTCGGTTGGATCAGTTTGCCAAAGACCGCTAGGGTTGCTTATTTAAATCAAATTCCCCATTATGAGGAACATGTAAGCGTGAAAGAAATTTTACAAATGGCATTTCATGAAGCCCTTTTACTGGAAATGGAAATGAGGCAACTGGAAAAACTTATGACGACAAGTCGTGGGGAGGATCTGGTAAAAATAATGAAAAAATATGGTCAGGTGATGGAAGCCTTTGAAATAAAAGGCGGCTATGAGATGCATGAAAAAGTAAACAAGGTCATTACTGGGTTAAATTTTACTGAGGAATTTTTAGAAAAGCCTTTTTCAAAACTCAGTGGTGGTGAAAGAACCACTGTGGAGCTTGGTAAGCTTCTGATTCACCAACCTGAAATACTGCTTCTGGATGAACCGACGAATCACCTGGATGTGGAGGCCATAGAGTGGTTGGAAGGATATTTAAAAACCTATAAGGGCATTGTTGTCATGGTGTCCCATGATCGATATTTTTTAGATGCCATTACGAATAAAACTATTGAAATAGAATTTCAGACGACCCATTTATACAACGGGAATTACTCTTCCTTTAAGATGCAAAAAGATGAGCTGCTGCGTATACAAGCCGATCAGTACAAAGAGCAGCAAAAGGATATAAAAGCCATGAAGAAGAAAGTTCAGGAGCTTAGGCAGTGGGCCATGCAGTCGGACAACAATAAGTTTTTTCAAAGGGCTGCAAGCATTCAAATTAAAATGGAAAAGATAAAGAAAATTAATAGACCCGTCTTTGAAAGACAAAATATGCGTCTCTCCTTTGAGGATCAAAGTCGTTCAGGAGAAGAAACCATTATAGGAAGAAACTTCTCGAAGGCTTATGAAGAACAGATCTTGTTTCATCATTGTAATCTCATGATCCACTATGGTGAAAGAGTGGCTCTAGTGGGGGATAATGGTTCTGGGAAAAGTACACTCATTAAAATGATCATGTCTGAAATTGAACCAGATGAGGGAGAAGTCTATTTAGGTGCCAATACGAAGGTCGCTTATTTACCTCAGTATATTACCTTTTCTAATGAGGAAATGACCGTTATAGAGTGTTTCCGAGAGCATCTACTGATAGAAGAGGGAAAAGCACGTGAATATTTAGCGAAATTCATGTTCTTCAATAAAAGGGTCTTTACACCTGTAAAAGGTTTGTCCGGTGGTGAAAGAATACGATTAAAATTAGCCCAGCTTCTTTATGACGAAGTGAATGTACTGATTTTGGATGAACCCACGAACCATTTGGATTTGGATTCCATTGAAACTTTAGAAGCTGCACTTCGCCAGTTTAGTGGCACCATTTGCTTTGTCTCTCATGATCGATATCTCATCGAAGTCCTAAGTGATAGAGTGATTGCCATTGAAAATCAAGGTCTGATATCTTACGAGGCTTACAGTGATTATCGAAATGCAAAACAGATGACTTCAGTCGATGAAATCAAAAAAGAAGAAAAAAAGGTTTCTCTAAAAGAAAAACCAACAAAAAATTCTGAAACTGAAATTTTGCTTTTGGAAAATAAAATGGCAGAACTGGAAAGTCAAATGCTAGCATATGGTTCTGATTATGAAAAACTCTCCTTGTTACAGGAAGAAAAATTAGCTTTGGAGAAACAATGGGAAAGTTTATATGATGCATGGGAAAAAAATCATTAGTGGTCTAATGATTTTTTTGTGCAGACCTATTCTATTTTTTTGAAATTGAGATAGAAGGTGGATCCCTTATTGAGTGAGGATTTAACGGTAATAAACCCTCTTTGTTTCAAGAAGATTTCTTGAGCCAAATAAAGGCCAATACCTACACCTGTATAATTTTTTGATTTTTCAGAGCGGTAGAAGCGCTTAAAGATTTTATGATAGTCTTCTTTTGGAATACCAATACCGAAATCCGTTATACGGATAGACTCATACATTTCTCTGGATTCCCTTTGGATGACAATTGTACTGTCTTTTGGACTGTATTTTACAGCGTTGTCCAAGATGTTAAAAATAGCTTCTATCGTCCACTTTGGATCCACAAGCCCATGGAGATTTTCAGTGATTAAATATTGAATATCGATGTTCTTTTCCAAAGCTTTTAGATGAACCATGTTAATGGCTTCAAGCAACAAGGCATTTAAAGAAGTGTTCTCTGGTTGAATCTGTATTGCTCCAGTCTCGAGTTTACTCAGCTTGATTAAGGATTCAATGAGAAATTCAAGCTTTCTGAGCTGGGGATTCATCTTTTTCATATAAACTTGTATTTCATCTTGTGAAGCATTGGCTGCCAGTTCAAAATAGATTTCCAGATTGGAAAGAGGCGTTCGAATTTGGTGAGAAATGTTACCGATTAATGCCACAATTTGTTTCTTGGATTGTTGTTCTTTCTCATATAAATCCTTAAGTTGTTCAGAGAATGCATTAATTTCAAATTGCAGTCTTGAAAAAGTATTGTCCTCTAAGGCACTCCTAAATATTTCGTTGGGATGATTTTTCATTTGAATAATCTTGTCTGTGATTTGCTCTAGTGATTTTTCAAAGGACTTTTTTTGCTGTATATCATAAAGTGAAAACCCAATAATCGACAAAGTGATTAAGACCAGTAGCATATACTTTAATGGGGTATAGCTTTGAAGGACAACCCCGTATAATAAAATAAAATTAAAGACCATTAACGTCTTGAGAATCCCTTTCGATTTACCCATGGTGTTTTTCACTCCATTTATATCCAATGCCAAAGACGGTTTGAATCCAATGAGGGGCCTTTACATCTGTTTCTATTTTATTACGTATACGGTTAATGGTTACATTTACAGTGTTAATATTCACAAAGGCACCTTCTTGATCCCAGACCTGTTCAAGAATCATTTCCTTGGTCATAATTTTTTCCTTGTTTTGTATAAGCAGTTTTATCAGTTGAGACTCTTTTTTTGTTAATGGAATGATTTGATCATCGATTTTCAATTCCAAGGCTTGAAAATCAAAGACCAAATTCTTATAGCTGTAGACACTGACATGTTGATACCTTTTTAAGATGACGTTGATCTTTTCTTTTAAAACTGCCAGTGAAAAAGGTTTTGTAATATAGTCTTCACATTGATGTTTAAAACCTTTGAGCACATCAATTTCATGATCTCTTGCAGAAATAAATATAAGGGGTGTCCCCTGAATTTCCATAGCCAAATCGAAACCATTTTTATGGGGAAGATTTACATCCAGTAAGATTAAATCATAGGTTTCTTTTAAAAGCTCCTGTGCTTTCAAGCCATCATAGGCACTGATAATTTCATGATTGGATTTTTTTAAGGATAATGAAATACCTTCATGTAAATCAAAATCGTCTTCTATGAGTAGTATTTTTGCCATCGATTAGACCTCCTAGATGAAGAATATAATGTCATAGAATAATTTCCATTCTATGACATTATAACATAGCATATTTTCCAAAGATATTAATCAAATCTTAAACGATTCACCAGATTTCTTTGTTTGTAATTGAGACAGGCATATGCACTTAATGTCAATATAAGAACAGAGAATACACCTAATGTTGTGAATAGAATTGACCAAGTCATTGTAAATTTATAGATTGGCATTACTGTAAAAGCCAGTGCAGAAAGGGGATAAATACCTAAAAGACTTATCACTAAAACTAATGCCATTAAAAGACTATTTTCATAAATTAATAACACAAATATTTGCTTAAAGGTCATCCCAATACTCTGTAAAATAGCAAATTCACTATCTCTAATAATTGTATTGGTAACACTTAAATTGATGAAGTTTAAAAGACCAATGAGTCCTAAAATGCCACTGATCATTAAACCAACATTTTTAACCATTTGTGTAAAATCATCTAAGGATTGAATCAAAATTGCCCTATTTTCAAAGCTATATTGAGGGTAGCGCTTTAAAAGTTCTGTCAGATCCTTGTTAAATGCGGAAGAATCCTTGTAATTAACGGCATACAACATAACAGGCGTATCTCTAAAACATTCACCCAGCTGTGTTGTATTCATATAAATCATAGTGGTAAGTGATGTAAAATTTCTTTCATAAAGATAGTAGGGCAGTTCTTCTACAATACCTCCAATGGTATAGGTTTTTGTCCCCAAAGGGGTATCAAGTGTTATTTTTTCACCGACTTCATAAGGGACTTCCATGGTGCCATCGGATTTAAAGAACAACCTTGAAACATAAACATAGGTATTGGTGTCTACCATTTCTTTTGAAATCGATCCTTCTGTGAGATAATTCTGAAGAACCATCATATCATCATTTTCCAAGCCGTAAAATCTTCCAGAAACTCTTTTCTTATCCATGAGATCTTTAAGATAAAGCTGCTGATCTTCTTTTGTTAAACGTTCTTTGATTGCAGAATATTCATGATCGTTTAAATGAAGATATCCGTAATTCACGTATCGTTTTATACCAGAATCAAAGGCATCAAAGCTTTCAATGCTGTCTATTAAATCCTTTGGCACACCGTCTCTTGAAAAATCATAGCGATAAGCGTAGAAGTTTTCACTGCCAATGTTATAATCGGTGTCAATTTTGTCTTTTAAGAATGCTTCGGGACTCATATTTGTTGTTGAACCAAAGATGATAAAGGACAATATGAGACTGATTGACAAGGAAAGTACCACCAATACAACTTTTCTTTTTACTCGAAAGGCATTGTACTTGGCCAAATTGAACAAGCTGTTTCTTTTTACCTGGTCTTTTCTTTTAATTGTATAATCTGTATCCACAGATCGAATGGCTTCAAGAGGATGAACGCGTCCTGCTATTTTTGCTGGTTTTATGGAACTGATATACATCGTAAAATAGGTGAATAAAGTAGCGAATAAATAAACACTCAAATGAGGCTTTATGGTTACTGAAGAAATGGAGATTCCTTTTGTAATCATGGGTAAAACTGCAAGGGTCAATAAATACCCAAACAACAAGCCTAACGGGATACCAATTGTGGCAATAAACGTACCTTGTTGTATAACCATTCCTTTGATTTGCTTATCCGTCATGCCTATGGTTTTTAACAAACCAAAAAATTTAATTTCTTTTCGGATGGCAATCAAGTAAATATTATAAATCAGCAAATAGCTACCTATGATAAAAAGTGCAATGACGACAACAATCATTAAAATCCCTTCAAAACCCAGTTCGGAAGTAGACATGTAAGCACGATTAATTTCTATGTTTTCCAAATCCCAAGAATACTTTGAAGCCAGTGTTTCAAGCTGTGATAATGTTTTAAACCCACTTTTTAAGTATATTAAAGCTTCACCCTTGACTTGAGAAAGGTCTAGATTATGAGTATTTAAATACTCCTTTAAGAAATCCTTTGATACCATAAGATAACTCTCTGGATAAATGGTATGCCCTTCATAGATGCCTTTGATGATAAAGGTATCGGTTATGATTTCATGATTGATCTTTAAGTTCAGGGTAATGGTATCTTTTTCTTTAAGATTCAAACCAAGACTTTCCAAGATCATTTGGTCGATGATAATTTCTTTTCCAGTGAGTGCATAAGCATTCTTGTCCAGATCAATGAAGGAAAGCTTCATGGCGTTCTCATCCATGTAGTTGACTTTGACCAAACGATGTGCCATCTCATGTTCTTCGAACAAACCCAAAGACATTGAAAACCCGGCCCTTGATATAAGGGGATCGCTGGAAAAACCATTGTAATGGTTTTCGCTTATTTTCACTAACTTGGCATGACCATAGGAACCTGATTGTCTGCAATATTCCAATTCTGAGGCATCCTTCATGGATAAAGCAACATTCAACACTGTCGTGATCATAATACAGGTTAAGAGAAGCGTGACAAAAATAAGGGTTGTGCGTAGCTTGCTTGCCTTTATTTTTTTATAATTGAGTTGAGTTGTAATGCCTTTCATCTTATTGACCTCCCGTAATTAAACCATCTTCCAAACGGATCATACGGTCTGCCAGTTGAGCGATTTCTTCATTGTGGGTAATCATGACAATGGTCTGATTATATTTCTTACAAGAAAGCTTAAGTAAACCCAAGACTTCCATTGAAGTTTTACTGTCTAAATTACCAGTAGGTTCATCGGCTAGAAGTATAGATGGTTTTGTCGCCAAAGCTCTAGCAATGGCAACTCTCTGCTGTTGCCCACCAGATAATTCATGAGGCAATTTGTTCGCTTTGTTTTTAATGCCCAAAGTCTCCAATAAATTATCAACATAAGATGCATCAACAGGTTTGTTATCAAGTTCTATTGGCAAGGTGATGTTTTCCTTCACATTGAGTATGGGAATAAGATTGTAATTCTGAAAAACAAATCCTATTTGCCTTCTTCTAAAGATCGTTGTTTCATCAGGGGTTAAGGTGGTCAAGTCCACATCGTTTACATATACTTTTCCAGAGGTGACATCATCAAGGCCTCCAATGAGATGAAGCAAAGTGCTTTTACCACTGCCAGAAGTACCGACTATGGCAACAAATTCACCTTTGTTGATGGATAAATCCACACCATTTAGCGCTTTGACTTCATTGTTCTTTTTACCATAATATTTTTTAAGCTGTCTCGTTTCTAATATCATCATTTCTCATTCCTCCATATATAAGAGTATAAAGGGAACTTCTTACAAAGTTATGACAAAATCAAATATTTTGAAAAGATCTACTGCGTCACAAAGTGACAACAGGGTATAGAAACATTATGGCTAAATGTGAAGTATTCTGGTTAAATACGTAAATTTATGGCAGGAATTGAAAATTATTGGTAAATTAAAATAAGCGTATCAAAGAAGTTGGGGGAAAAATGGAACAGTTTATTAGAAAATTTGAAAAGGGTACCCAGTATGTTAAGATTGTAGCGCCTGTTACAAAAAATGAATTAACAGATACAGATGAAATTAATGAAACCTATTTGGAAAAACGTTGTGTGAAGTTTATTCCAGCCAGTGGTGCAGCCACTCGAATGTTTAAGGATTTATATGGTTTTGTAGAAAATCATACGGAGAACGAGTTTACAAAATATTTTTTTGAGCATTTATCAGAGTTTGCTTTTTATGAGGACATTAAGGATTTGATTGAAGAGCAAAACTTAAATCCGAAGGATTTAAAAGATCAAGTGACTGTTGCTCAAATGGTTTTACAGGAACCCCTTTGTTATGGTGAAAAACCAAAGGCTTTGATAAAAATGCATCGTTATGACGATAAAAGTACTACACCTATAGATGAGCATATTTTTGAAGGAAAAGAGTATGCAGGAAAAGAAGAAGTCTATTTGCACTTTACCATCTCGGAAAATCATGAAACGTTGTTTAAAGCTTATGTAAAAGAAGCTTTAAAGGATGAAAAAAATGTTCACATTGAATATTCTTTCCAAAAAAAAGCTACAGACACTTTGGCTGTTGATCTGGACAATATACCTTTTCATCTGGATGATGATACGGTGCTTTATAGAGCTGGTGGCCATGGTGCACTTATAGAGAATTTAAATGATTTAGATAGTGATATTATTTATATCAAAAATGTGGATAATGTATGTCATCAAAGTAAAGTAGATATGACCATCTATGCCAAGAAAAAGTTGGCTTCCATAGGTTTTGAAGTAAAAAAACAAATTGATTTATATATGAATCAACTCACAGAAGGCACTTATGATCTTTTCCAAATTGATCAATTCTTAAAAAAGAAGCTTCATATTGACTATGATTTTGTACTGACAAAGGAAAGAGCGATAGGTTTTCTTAATAGACCTTTAAGGGTTTGTGGTGTTGTTAAGAATCAAGGTGAACCTGGTGGTGGGCCATTTGTTGTCGACAATGGTGATTATAGAGATTTACAAATTTGTGAAATGGCAGAAATCGATATAAAGGATCCAAACAATTTAAGTATTTTAAAAGCATCAGAGTTCTTTAACCCTGTAGATTTGGTATGCTTTGTAAAGGATTTTGAAAATAATAAGTTTGACTTAAGAAACTTTATTAATGAAGAGCGTTACTTTATCAGTGAAAAGAGTTATAAGGGAAGAACCTTGAAAGCTTTGGAACATCCTGGTTTATGGAATGGTGCCATGGATCATTGGAACACCTTGTTTGTTGAAGTGCCGTTATTAACCTTTAATCCAGTCAAAACAGTCAATGACCTTTTACGTGAGGGACATAGAAAATAAGTTCTATATCAATAGGGTGATGTTATGGGAAAGGCGCATGTCATTGTACCTTGTTTTCTTCTCAAGAAGCGGATCAGAAGACTTTTAAAAGGGCAATGAGTAGGTTGATGAAGGCATATCAAACACCTTTTTACTATAATGGTTGAGGTGAGATTCATATAAGAAAGTATTCTATTTATGAAATTCGAAATCTTCGAGTACCTGATGTTTATCATCTTCCTAAACCTGCCGCTGGAATTAAGAAAAAACCTTTCAGTATTATCCTTACGAAGTGGAGATCCTAAAGACCTGGGCAGCAAAAAATCAATTTGATGTTGACATTCAAAAGAGAGATGCAGGTTTTAGTGCTTTATTCACAAAAATAAAATCATATGATCGAAAATAAAAAGATGGTCCCTACTTAAGGGAACCATCTTATATTTTTTATGCAGTTTTTGATCGACTCGCTCTTTGACTTTCTTCCCAAGCTCTATACTCCGTGTGTAATTTTAGCGCTTGCTTTGTTCTCTTATCTTTTACACTTTCAGGATTACTTAAGATTCTTGTCATTTGCATCATTTGAAGATTTAAGTATTTAGGATTATTTAGTTTGCTCATTTGAGCTGCTGCCTTACCTTTGTTCATTGGGGCTGTCATGGTTTCTATTAACATTAACAAAATAAAACTATTTTTTTTGTTTTTTGGTACTTGGCCTAAATTAAATTGAATGCTTTCAAAAAGCTTTTTGATGTTACGCTTTTTGTAGAAATGAACGGCAATCCCTGCAGCAATAATGATTACTGAGATAATTGCAATTACAGTTAATGTTGTACTGCCCATAATAAACTCCTTTTGTAAAATGTGATTAGTTACATGTACCATTATATTATAAAATGATTTAAGCATAAAGGAATTTTTTTATCGGATATAAAGACATAAAATTTGTTGTGCTTTTTTTGAAGGTGAATATAATCTTTATTTCTTCAGAGCTGGGCTCGAGAGTCGGAGAATTTATTTCCTATAATTAATAATTTTATATAAGAATTAATGTGAAGTGCTATTGAACGTGCAACCGATTTCATATAAAATTAATATCAGGTGAATACTAATTTGATAAGGCAGTTTAAAGATGATAACGATTAAAACAACGGAGCATTTTGAAATCAGAAATCAAGATGACATCATTACCAAAGGGGAGAAACCTAGGAAAATATGGTTGCTATTTAAGATTTTATTGGTACATTACGATCAACCATTACATTACGAGCAAATCTATGAATATTTATCAGGAGAGGTTTCCAAGGACATAAAGTCCATGGTTAAAAATCTAGTTTATCGATTGAGAAAAGAATTGATGAAATTAGAATTATATCATGATGATTATCTAAACATCATATACGCAAATGAAAGTTATACCTTAAAGGTTGGTAGACAAGTGCGTTTTGATTTAAAGAAGATCAATGAAATGCAGCATAGAGAGAAGCAAGATTTAAAATATGGTTGTTTGTTTCATAATTATCCTATGCTACTTCCTGAAGAACGATTTTCAGAATGGCTTTTTCCTATAAGACACTATTATGAAAAAACCCACTTGAAGCAATTGATACTTGTTTTGACGAGTCTTGAAAAACAACATCGCTATGATGAATGTGTTAATTTATCAGAGTTTGCTGTTGAACTATATCCAGATGACGAAACTATATCAGCATATCTTATAAAGTCCTATATGCATCAAGGCAATCGAGCAAAGGCTATTAAATATTATTATGAACTAGAGGACCGTTTGTATGAAGAATTTGGTGTTGAGCCATCGGATCAAATTCAAAAAATTATGAAACAAGTCAATGAAACAAGTATTACCAATGGAAGTAATGATTTAGCCTTAAATGGTGCTTTGGTTTGTAATATCAATCAATTTCAAATGATACATCAGTTGGAAAAAAGAAAAGCCTTAAGAGAAAATAATAAAACGAGATATATTCATATAAAGATTTCTTCTCATAACTTAGAGCAAAAGAGAAAAATTAAAGCCATATCATTGATGATCTTAAAATCATTAAGACAAAGTGATGTGTTCTCAGAAGAGGAAGAAGGCTCATATCATGTTTTACTACAAGATGTGGAGGATAAAGAAATTCCATATATCGAGTCTAGAATAGTCAATCATGTTGAGAGTATGATGGACACAAATCAAATAAAATATGAAGTGAAATTGATTCAATAAAATTTTGGTTGAAATGAAGGAAATATTACAAAGACACTACAGGTTGATACCTGTTATTTTTTTTGAAAAATTGTGACTGGTTTGTGACTGGCTTTTGATAACCTAATGCTACAAGGAGGTCAAGCGATTGAGAAAAGAAACAAAAGCTTCCTTTCTGGTGAAAGTTAATTATACGGAACATCAGAGTATGCAAGGGACACTTCACTGGTTAGAGGAAAATAAAGTCGTTCGGTTCAAAAGTGTGATGGAACTCATCAGTTTATTGATGGAAGCATTACCTAATGAGGAAATGATGACTTGGGATGATGTTAAAAAAGTGGTTCATATAGAGGAACATTTGGATCAAAATTAAATATGTATGTCTATTCAGAAAAGTCTTTTGTGATAGATATAATCAAAGTTATAAAGAAGTCTAATTTTAAAGACTAGACTTAAAATAATGAGCGTAGCCAGTGACGCAAAATTCTGGTATGAAAGATTTTCGGGAAGGTTTTGAAGCATAACTTTTACTTGGGCACTTGAGTTATGTGGAGCTAGTAGTGCACCCACCATCCAACACAGGGGGATAATAATGAAAAGAATTTTTTCAATGATGTTAGTTTTCTTATTAATATTCAACTCGATTGCGATTGCTGATATTTCAGAAACTGAAGTGAAGCAAGACCAAATGAATGAAGAATTATTCGTAGAATCTTCAACTGATGAAACGCAAGAAGATGCTGCTGAGGAAACTACTGAAGAGAGTAATGAAGAACCAGCAGCTGAAGAAAGCAGTGAAGAACCAGCAACTGGAGAAAGTATTGAGGAAGCTGCAACAGAGGAAACTTTTGTAGAAGCGGTTAGTACATCAAACCTTGTAACTACAGAGTTTATTGTAGAAACGGATGCTACTTTAGAAGAATTAATCGCTAATGAAAATATTAGTACTATTACAATTGAAGAAGATACAACTGTAACAGGTATTCTTGTTGTAGATCGACCAATTACAATAGAGGGTAATGGTCATACATTATTTTTAACTCAGAGTTCAGGTAAGACACATTTTGGTACAATTCAAGTCGTAGCAGGTGGAAGTTTAACTTTAAACCATGTTAACGTGGATGGTACTGGTAATAGCATTCATACATTAATAAGTGTTGATGCAGGTGGCCATTTAGAAGTTGAGGGTGGTACATTCTCAGGTTCATATATTAAGGTATACGATGGTGAAGGTATTTACGTTGTAGGAACAGCTAACATTAATAATGCAGAATTTACAGGTATTGAAAGAACTAATGTATACTTCAAACATGGTGGATCAGGTAGTGTAACTAATTCTCACTTTGATATGAAATTTGATAATGGTGAAGAAGGAGCATTACGTTATGGTATTATGGCTTACTACGGATCGGAAGTAACTGTTCTTAATAACACATTTGAAAACTTTGTAAATAAAAACGAAAAATGGAGTTCTGGAGCAATCTCTATCGGTGGCATTTATGAAGTTAGCACGGGTGTATACTCAAAAGGTTACGTTAGTGGTAATACAATTAACAATGGAACAACTGGTATTTCATATGGTGCATGGTGTGATGTTACTATAGGCAACAATACATTTAATGGAACTGAAAATGAAATTTCCATTGAAGCAGTTGATGAAGGTACTGCAGATTATGGATTTACAGTACAAAAACTTTTAGATTTAGGTCGAGATAAAATCTATATTTCTGAAGATGCAATACTTGATATTGATTCACTTGTTATCGATTATGATGTAGAATTTATTGGTTTAGGTAATGGATCAACATTAAGATTAACTCAGAGTTCAGGAAAGACACATTTTGGTACCATTCAAGTCGTAGCGGGTGGAAGTTTAACTTTAAACCATGTTAATATAGATGGTACAGGTAACAGCATTCATACATTAGTAAGTGTTGCTGAAGGTGGCCATTTAGAAGTTGAAGGCGGTACATTCTCAGGATCATACGTTTCTGTTTACAATGGTGAAGGTATCTACGTTGAAGGTACAGCAAACATTAATAATGCAGAATTTACAGGTATTGAAAGAACAAACGTATATTTTAAACATGGTGGTTCAGGTAGTGTAACCAACTCTTACTTTGATATGAAGTTTGAAAATGAAGGCGAAGAAGGTGCGCTACGTTACGGCGTTATGGCATACTTTGGAGCTGATGTGACCATTAAGAACAACACATTCATAAACTTTGTAAACAAAAATGAAAAATGGGGTTCTAGTGCTGTCACTATTGGTGGTATTTATGAAGTTCATCCAAGCTTCTATACAGGAGAATTTTCTAAAGGTACTATTAGTGGAAATACTATTTATAATGGATCAACAGGTATCTCTTATGGGGCATGGAGTAATGTTTCAATAGATAATAACACTTTTGTAGAAACAGAAGAAGAAATCATAGTAGAAGCTTTCGATGAAGATAGTGCAGATTATGGTGTTACTTTGCAAAGCCTATTAGACTTAGGTGTTAACAAAATTTATTTTGCAAAGGATACAACATTTGATATCGAGGGGTTAATCATAGATTATGATGTAGAATTTATTGGTAATGGTTCAACTTTAAAATTAACTCAAAGCTCAGGTGCAGTTCATACGGGTACAATTCAAGTAGTAAATGGCGGAAGCTTAACATTAAACCATGTTAATATAGATGGTACAGGTAACAGCATTCATACATTAGTAAGTGTTGCAAAAGGTGGCCATTTAGAAGTTGAAGGTGGGACATTCTCAGGATCATACGTTTCTGTTTACAATGGTGAAGGTATCTACGTTGAAGGTACAGCAAACATTAATAATGCAGTATTCACTGGTATTGAAAGAACTAATGTTTACTTCAAATTTGGTGGTTCAGGTAGTGTAACCAATTCATACTTCGATATGAAGTTTGATAATGGTGAAGATGGTGCATTGCGTTATGGCGTTATGGCATACTATGGATCTCATGTAATTGTCGAAAATAACACATTTAAAAACTTTATCAATAAGAATGATGAATGGAGTTCAGGTGCTATCTCTATAGGTGGTATTTATGAAGTCAATTCGGGTAATTTCTCAAGTGGTAGTGTTAATGGTAACACAGTCATTAATGGTACAACAGGTATCTCATATGGTGCATGGTGTGATGTAACAATAGGTGACAATACTTTTAATGGAACAAAATCTGAAATCGTAATTGAAGCATTAGATTCAGACTCAGCTGCTTATGGTTTTACATTAGAAAAGCTTTTAGACTTAGGTCTTGAAAAAATTTATTTTGCAGAAGATGCAACAATAGAAATTTCTGAAGCACTGGTGATTGATCATGATGTAGAGTTTATTGGTAACAATGTAACTTTCAATGTTTCCTATGTGACAGTAGATGGTCCTGGTAATGATTCGGATTTCTTAGGTGCATTAACTGTAACAGAAGGTACAACTTTAACGATTAAAAACGCTAATTTTGTAAGTGGAACACAATTAGATTCATTTATCCATGTAGATGGTACATTATATCTTGATCATGTTTACTTTAATGGTACTAAACTAGATGGTGACAAAAGTGGTGCAGCTGGTTATGGTACAGCACAAGTATTTGGTGACACTACTTCAAATATGACTATTGTTAACTCAACATTTGAAAACTTCTCACGTCAAGGTGTTGTATCAAAGGGTAGTGACTTAGTTTTAGATCATAACGTGTTTAATACACACCAAACGGCAGTAAACGTTAAAGGTGATGGTACTGAATGGGAATTGCAATATGCAGTCTTTGCTTCAGGTAATGCTAATGCAACAATTATTAACAACCAATTTAATGGATCTATGGTTTTAGCTGGTCCTTGGTACTCTATTAGTCTTATCTTATGGGGTGCAGAAAACGCTAACGTATCAGGCAATGTATTTAGTGGTCAAGTAATGGAGGCAATTGAAATTATTGATGTTAATAATATCAATGATGTAATTCTTGACAATGTCTTCGCAGATGCTCATATTGCACTCACTAAATGGACTTCATTTGATGGTGGTCTATGGGAATCTGAGTATTATGTAAGAACAGCAACAGGTTATGAAACAGGTAAAAATGATCCAGATTCAGTTATTGTTGAATATATCGTGACAGAAGCTGAAATAGTTGATGAAGCAGGTAGAAACATCAATGTCCTGACATTGAATATGGGTTATGGTTATACAACACCTGAAATAGAAGATTTAGATGTCGTTACTTTGCCAGAATTGGCTGTTCCAAAATCAGTTCTTTGGGAAGTTGTTACAGGTGATGATGTTGTAACAGTGGATGAAAATACAGGTTTAGTTACAGCAAAATCAAGAGGTACAGCAGTTGTTAAAGTGATTGTGAATAAAACCATTGAAGCAGAAATTACAGTAAGAGTGAATGTGATTAATGCACCTGTTATAGTTCCTCCTGTAATTACGCCGCCTCCAACTGCACAAAATAACATCAAAATTGATGCTAATAAAGTAGAACTAGAATATGGTAGTGAGGCATTGGAAACAATGAAAACTTATGCCCTTACCTTAACAGATGAATCAATTCCAATGGAAGATTTAACTTGGTCTTCTGATAATACTGATGTAGTCACTGTAGATGAGAATGGTCAGTTAGTGGCAGTTGGTGAAGGTGAAGCAACTGTTACAGTGACACATAATGAAAGTAAAAAATCTGACAAAGTAAAGGTAACAGTTTACTTAGTTGGCAACGAAGAAACGCCATTGGGAGCAGTTGATTTTGTATTGCCGTATATTTCTGGCTATTCAGATGATACTTTCAGACCAGAAGCAAGTATTACTAGAGCTGAAAT
>JAFGVN010000081.1 GCA_016937975.1 Clostridia bacterium | reverse complement strand
TCATGGCTAATAATCAACTCTCTGCGAGACTCACCGCCTTCACTCCATTTAGAGGCGGGAGAATTAGTTGATTTTTTCAGTTAAAAACCCAATATTCTTCTTCATATAGTCCCTCCAGTCTTTTCCATCTAATGAATAATAATTGTGAAAAAAGCCTTTTCATAAAGAAAAGGCTTTTTTATCTTAGTAAATACCCATCATGTCCGTCATATCCATCACTTCAGCTGGATCAACTTCAGGCATTTCAATTTTTTCTACTTTACCAATGTTAAAGAATTCAAAAGAACCTGTTAACTGGATTGAAAGTTCTTCACCTTCAGCTGAAATATTCATATCAGCGTTAAGGTCCATCTTAACTGGAACAAAATCACTGTTCACATAATATTCAACTTCAAAAGTTTTGATATCGATTCCTTCTAAAGCGGCATCAACTTCAGCTCTAGTATCAGGATCATGAATACTTTCTAGCATCATGTCTATATCTTCTTGGCTCATATCTGCCATTAAGATTCCTCTAGCGTCTTCATCTTCAGCTACAAATTCTAAAAATGCAACGACTAAATCCATCGCTTTGTCTAATTTAACATTCATGACTAATTTTGTCGTATCAACATCTTCACCATTAATTTTTACTTTTTCTTCTTTTAAATTCTCATTTAAAACAATCACATCATAAATTGAGTATTCTGTTTCATCTTCAAATTTCTTAAGAACTTCCATAACTTTTGCTGCTTCTTGAGCATTGATATCGGTTCCAGCCATTTCAGAAACTGAAGCCATATCCATAGATAAGTAAGAGTATCCCATGAATTGTCCTAGCATTGGTGCATAAATTAACATTTGTTCATCATTTAAGTATAATGAAGCATCAATTACCATACCAATACCTGGATCTACTTTCATGTCTATAGACATGTTTTTCTCATCCGCAACTTTACCGGTCATCTCTAAAGACATTGGACCAGCTAAGCCCATTTCTTCCAACCCAGACATGTTAAGTTCAAAATTTCCTTTGAATTCACCACTCTTTTGAGTCCCAGATGCATCCATTATTTTATCCATTAACTCCTGCGGTGTTTTTACTTGATCAGCTGCCGATTCTTTTCCACATCCAACAAAAGTGAATGCCATTACAAGAATTAGCATCATTGCTAATATTTTTTTCATACATACGCTCCTTTTTTTAATATCTCCATTTGCGTTATAAGTATACTACAATCAAAGGTCAAAATATACTAAAAAACTATTAAAAATCTCTTAAGTCATTGATATTCATTACTATTGTAATAAGTCTTTATTTTATATAAAAACATTTCTACTACTTTTCATGAACCACATCATCTAAAGCTTTTAAAAAT
The DNA here is from genome assembly GCA_016937975.1 of Clostridia bacterium. GTDB lineage: Bacteria > Bacillota > Clostridia > Peptostreptococcales > Acidaminobacteraceae > JABXKX01. The sequence goes on along the minus strand of JAFGVN010000081.1, from coordinate 13,230 downwards.
ATTTCAGTTTGTTCCATAGTACCACTTGAAACACGAATCCAATCTTCAAAGTCCCACAAAAAACCTGGTCTGATAATTACACCTTTCCTCAGTAAACCCTCATAAGCCACTTTGGAACTCATGTTAATGTTTACCCAAATGAAGTTTGTATGTGTCTCAACGTATCTCATATGTTGCTTCGTAAAATAATTCTTCATCAAATGAAGTGATTCGCGATTTAATTGAAGGGTTTTTGTAAGATGTTCTTCATCCTCTAATGATGCAACAGCAGCCACTTGTGCCAGTCTGTTCGCATTAAAAACACCTTTTATTTTTGTCATTTCTCTTATGATTTCAGAACTTGAAAAAGCATAACCTACACGAAGACCAGCTAATCCAGCAACTTTTGAAAAAGTTCTTAAAATAATGGTATGCGGCCTTTTCTTAAGCACTTCCAAACCATCTATGTACTCAGGATCATGTACTGCATATTCAAAATAAGCTTCATCTAACATCAGTATACAAGTTTCTGGCAACCTTTCAACCAAGGACCACACTTCATCCTTAGTCATAATATTACCTGTTGGATTATTGGGGTTGCATACATATACTATTTTTGTTTTTTCATTTATAAGTTCTACAAATCGATCAAAATCATGTTTAAAGTCTTCCGTCAAAGGCACAGGAATGCATTTTGCACCGATATGGCTTGACATAATATCATAAAGAGTGAAAGAAGGTGTTGCAAAAATGACTTCATCCCCTTCATTTACAAAGGTGTGTGCCACTAACTTTATAATCTGCTCACCGCCAGAACCAATTAGGATTTGATTTACATCTAGATTGTACTTTTCTGCAAGTTTCACTCTCAAATCCAATGCCGCACCATCTGGATAAATATGAATATGATCTGCTTCTTTTTTTATTGCTTCTACAGCTAATTTCGATGGGCCTAACGGATTTTCATTAGAAGCCAATTTAACTATAGATGTTAACCCATATGCTCGCATAACATCTTCAATCGGTTTTCCTGGAACATATGCTCTTAAATTTGCCAATTCTTTTCTAAAAATACTCATTTCTTGCCCTCCCCTTATGATATTACCTTCATTCTATACAAAGGGTTATAATTTTTCAATGTTTTGCAAAAAATTTGGTAATTTATAACTTATTACAGCAATTTCACATTTTACTTCTGACCATAATAGAGTTGACATTCTATAAAAATACGATTAAATTAGTAGGTAGAACAATCCACGGGAGGCTTTATGAGTTTAGAATTTTTAAATCTTCAAAATGGTTCTGATATAAGAGGTATTGCACTTGAAAGTGTTCCAGGAGAACACGTTAACTTTACAACAGATCATGTAAAATATATCGCATATGCCTTTGCCCTTTGGCTCAGCCAAAAAACAGGTATGAGTACTGAAGCGCTAAATATCTCAGTCGGCATGGATTCTAGATTAAGTGGTCCTGATCTTCAGGAGGCAATTGTTAACAGCTTGTCTGCTCTCGGTGTAACCACCTATACATGTGGTATTGCATCTACACCATCTATGTTTATGAGTACAAAATTTAGAAAACATAACTGTGACGGTGCTATCATGATTACTGCAAGCCATTTACCTTATAATAGAAATGGCATGAAATTTTTTACGAGAAACAGTGGATTAGACAAACCCGACATAAAAATGATTCTTGAATCAGCAGAATCCCTTTGCAAGGAAAATTATTCTAGTGATTTAAAAGGACAAATTATCCCTTATCGTCTCATTGATGTCTATGCGGATTATTTGGTTCATAAAATTAGAAAAGAAACTAGTGATTTGACACCTCTTGAAGGTTTAAAAATCATTGTCGATGCTGGAAACGGCGCAGGAGGATTCTTTACAAATAAAATCCTTAGACAACTTGGAGCTGAAACTAACGGCAGTCAGTTTTTAGATCCTGATGGTACCTTTCCAAATCATATACCAAATCCGGAAGATGATGAAGCCATGCGTTCCATTCAAAAAGCTACCATTGATCACGATGCAGATTTAGGTATTATCTTTGATACGGACGTAGACAGAGCTGCCATTGTCGATAAAGGTGGCAATATCATTAACAGAAATGCATTAATCGCTTTAATGAGTGCAATCGTATTGGAAGATTTTCCTGGAACCACTATTGTAACCGATTCAGTTACATCCGATGGTTTAACTGAATTTATAGAATCAAAAGGTGGTATCCACCATCGCTTTAAACGTGGTTATAAAAATGTCATCAATGAATCAAAACGTTTAAACAACGAAGGTATTGATAGTGCTTTAGCTATTGAAACTTCTGGGCATGGTGCATTAAAAGAAAATTTCTTTTTAGATGATGGTGCTTATACCATTACTAAAATAATCATAAAACTGGCTAAAATGAAAAATACCGGCTCCTTAAGTTCACTCATTGAAGATCTTAAAATGCCAGTTGAAGCAGCAGAATATCGTGTCAAAATTCTTTCACCAGATTTCCAAACCTATGGTAATCAAGTGATTGAAGCGTTGAAGAAAAGTTGTACAGCACACGAGAATTTTGAGTTGGCGAAAATCAATCACGAAGGTATACGAATCAACTTAATCCATGAGAAATTTAAAGGTTGGTTTTTAGTCCGATTATCCTTACATGATCCTATTTTACCTATTAACATTGAATCCGATGTTGAAGGCGGGCTAGATTTCATGTCAAACTTCTTAAAAGAGTTTTTAAATGCATATGATGCTTTGGAAAAAATATAGGACTTGCTTTGCAAGTCCTTTTAAAATGTCGTTTTATTGCGACCATATCGTTTTGAATCATACAGCTTTTTATCTGCTTTCTTAATTAAAGTGGAAACATCCTCATCTTTCCATTCACAAATACCAATACTAATGGTAATTCTTATTTGTTCATCGCTAAAAATCGTACTTAAAACAGCTTTCCTAATCCTTTCAGCTACAGTATAACCTAAATCTAAATGGGTATCACGCAGTAAGATAATAAACTCTTCACCACCATATCGCCCTGCCACATCCACATCACGAATATTATCTAAGAATAGTTTAGCGAGATGTTTGAGAACTTCATCACCTATCTGATGACCATATTGATCATTAACGTCTTTAAAATAGTCCACATCCAACATCATCAAGGTCAGTGGTTTATTCAAAGAGCCAGCTTCGATAATTGCATCCTCTAAAATCTTATAAATTGATCCATGATTATAAAGTTTTGTTAAACTATCTGTTTCAGCAATTTTCTTTAGAGATCTCGTCTGTTTTTCAACTTCAGAATCTAATATTTCAGTTACAGCAGTTTCTGTTGCTACATGAATTTGATTAGAGTAATACCTTCCATAGAAAATCACCACCAATGCAAAAGTCAGAACAAAAATAGTCACTATAGATGAAACACTTCTCAGAATCTTTTCGTTAAAATTAAAAAGCTCCTTCTCAGATTCAATGAATCCGAGATAAATTGTTGAAGATTGTGATACTTCATATGAAGTTAAATACAAGTAATAATTTTTATTTTCTATTTCATATAACGTTACCTGATCCAAGGCAATATTATCAATGGATACGTTAGCGTATATTTCCGCATCTTCTGGTTGATAAAGTAAATGATCATCCTCTGAAAAAACTAACAGCCTTCCTGTTTCCTTGAAAAGCATACTCTTTGTCAGTACTTGAAGTACATCCATAACATCAACGGTCAAATAGACCTTTCCGATATAATTGTTTGCAGCAACCACTGACGTAACCATTTGAAATTCTACCCTTGAATCATTAAACATCAGCTCTGAAACATAGCAATTGCTACCATCTAAGTAATCCACTGGAATGATCAGTTCCACAGTATCAAATAAACTTTTCTTACCCATGGTATAAGATTTTTCACGATTAACAGAAGGTACCAGCTTAATATTAAGCATACCATTGATATCATTTAACATCGGATAAACCACAAGTTCACTTTTATACCGATAAAAAATTTCATTAGGATCTCTTAGAAAATTGACAATGTCTACATGATTACGAATTACATCTAGCTTAAGCTTTGCAAGTTCCTTTCGATCTGTCATATCTTGCTTTGCATAATTGGTATATTGTTTGCCTATTTCTTCAAAATTCTGAAGTTGAACATTTTTTCCCTCACGATAGACAAAGTAGCCAAACAAAATAAACAATATACACACTATAATGAGCATCATTATAGAATAGCGTTTAATACGGTTATCCACAAATAATTCCATGGCTACCTCCTTACACTATTATATATACCTCATTTCATGTGTATCATTCACTTATTTCAGGATTCATCATTTGATCTAATAAAGTCTCTGCATATTTTTTTTGTAGTTGTGCAGATAATAAAAGTTCCAAAACTTGTTGCAATGTATCACCCTTTGGTATTTTGAAATTTGCCTTTATATCCTTATCCACTGAAACCATCAGTTGATACAACTTTGAAACCTCAGTTTCAGCTTTGAGAATTGTTTCTATCTCTTGGATTTGCAAAACACTTTTTAGCATATAAATAATCATCAATTGTTTTATTTGATCTTCATTGTATTTCTTTTTATCAGGACTTTCAATTAATCCTGCTTTCACATAATTGTTAATCATGGTTTTTGTTAAAATCTTTTCTTCTTCATTTCTTTTTTGACTTTCAAAAATATCATCTAAATAGCCTGTTACTTGATCCATATATAATGGAATTGTTGGAATTTCATTTTCCTCTGGAATATTAAAATCAATAATTCTATTCATAAGTACCTCCAATTCTATTGTAATGGAACATGAGTTTTATGTAAAGTATTGATATCTACTATTGACAACGTCTGTGCTCGGTGATATATTTACAATAAATACATAACATAGTAATGATAACTAGATTAGGAGGTTATTATATGGAACACCTTAGAGAACCTGTCAATTCAATCACACATTTTATTGGAATGGTTGCAGCAGCAATTCTTTTTCCAATTATCATATTGAAGAGTGCTAATTATTTGGAAATCATCTCGCTCTCTATTTTTCTGATTGGTTTAATCGGCTTATATGGCACGTCTGCCATTTATCACGGCATAAAAGGTTCTGAGAAAACTCTACACCATTGGCGATTGGCAGATCATATTATGATCTACATTCTGATAGCCGCAACCTATACACCTATATGCTTGTTATACTTAAAAGGGACCTTCGGAATCATTTTACTTTCAGTCATTTGGTTATTAACGATACTCGGTATTATCGCAAAAACCCTGTGGTTGAATATGCCTAGAAAACTCTATACCGGTCTTTATATCGGACTTGGCTGGGCAGCTATTTTTGCCATCTATCCCCTCTTAAAAACAGTAGGCTGGATCGGTGTCATACTGCTTGTTAGCGGTGGTGTATCTTACACAGTTGGTGGCATTATTTATGCTAAAAAACCTAAAACACCATTTAAGTATTTTGGTTTCCACGAGATATTTCATTTATTTATCTTATTAGGAAGTCTCTTTCATGGCATTATGATTTTTGCATACAGCTTCAATGCATAAGACGATACTAATGAAAATTATATTTTAATGCTTTTAAAAAGATAATTTTAAAAACAAATGAATTTCACAGAAAAGAGATGCAACGAATGATCATTGCATCTCTTCTTGTTATCTTAGTAAACCAATTAGCATTTCTTTGTTCACTTTACAACAATGTTCTTCAGCTCTTAAAGCTCTATTTAATCTTTTTTCAACTTTCTTAGTCATTTTCTTCTCCTCTCAATCATCTCATAGATTTTTAAACAATGCATTTCAAAATCATAGGATTTAAACAATATGTATATCTTATAATTTTCTAGTTTTAAAATACTTTTTAATGAATAATGCCTTATGACATTCAACCTAAATGAACCTGTTAGAATTTTCGTAAAAATATCTCGTATTCTTTTTCTTCCCAATATAACTTAACATCTCTTTGTGGTGTTTTTAAAATATAAGGTTTAGATGTTAGTTTGAGTTCTTTTCTAAATGATCTTTTCATTTCATTTCTCCTTTCAAACATCACCTGTTGTTTTTCTTAAGTTAATCATAAACCCATACGCATATTATGTAAAGTAGAAATCAATTATTTTAATTTTAAGCTTAATTTATTTTAATTTAATTTTAATTTTATTCATTATTTTAACGAATTCTATGCAAATAACTTATATTAATATCCATATTTTCTATTTTTTGTTATCCCAACAAGAACAAGGTCACACATTCAAAACTGTTTTGAATCAAAGAATACTTTTAGAGTCATTACTTTGAAAAGAAAGACAGAAAAAAAATGTGTAATTGAAACTACACATTTTTAGCAATTAATTTATGAATATTTTTACCTGTTTTAGAGAACTTCTCTTCGTATTCTGTCATTACGTTGTCTTCAGCATGTTCAGTTTGATGCAAATCATTGGTGATAAACAACATTTCCCAACCATTTTTCTTAAATTCTTCAACAGAAAACTCAAACAAACCATCATTATCAGTTTTAAAATGAAGCTCTCCGCCATCTTTTAAAATTTTTCTATATTTATTTAAAAAGTTTTCATGTGTTAATCTTCGCTTTGCATGACGATCTTTTGGCCACGGATCTGAGAAATTCAAATATATTCGATCAATACTATTTTTTTCAAAAATAGCTTCCACATCTGTTACGTCGCCCCATACAATAAAGAAATTATCATGATGAATCTCTTCCAGCTTTGCTATACTTTTGTAAACGACTTTTGCATTTCTCTCAAAAGTCAAAAAGTTTGCTTCCGGATGTTTTTCTGAAAGTCCTATAATAAAGCCACCTTTACCACCACCGAATTCAACATATAAGGGTTGATCTTTTTCAAACAAACTGTGCCACTTTCCTTTATACTGCTCTGGACTTGCTAATAACCTTTCATGTGCTTCAATTTTCTCGTTAGCATCATCTACATATCTTAAACGCATATTTCCTTCTTTCATTTCTTTTATAAAATTAGCAAACCTATTGTATCATGTTTCTTAAGGGAGTGCTATACGAACCCATAAAACTCAATAGATTTCACAAATTGACTTTATGTAAAAAAGAAGAAAGACTTGAATAATCAAGCCTTTCCTTTATCATTGAAACGTTATTTCGGGGAAAATAGGGTTCGAAAACCCTTGGAATATATAACACCTTAACTTGGGGGGAAAAGGTTATTAAACTAATGTACTAATAAAAATTGCTCTATCAACGTTTTTTGTTAATTGATCTCTAGTGATTACTTCTTTTCTATTTCTCATAATTCTTTTTAATGTTCTCTTATTCATCATAACAATCTCCTTGTCTCTTTTTTATCATTATCCCGTTGTAAAATCGATTATACCAATGTACCAACAAACATTGCACGTTCAATTCTTAATGTGTTGATATCTTTAACTTGTTCTCTATTGTATCTTGCAGTTTTCTTATTGAATTTATTTAACATCTTGAACTCCTTTACTATCGAATAGTATTTCTGAATATTTCTCTTTCAATCATTAAATCCATTGAAACTTTTTCTATAGGATTGTGCTTAGCTGCACGATTAACTTTTCTAAAAATTTTCTTGTTCATCATAAAACCTCCTTATCCAGCCAGTCGCTGGCTTCTTTTACTATCTTGTTTTGTTCTTACCGCTAGTTGTGATCTGTTTTCTATTCTTCTCATTGCCAACGTCTCCTTTCCTTATCGATCTTACATTCATAGTATAACTTGTTGTCTCTATGCCACATCAATAGGCTAAAAAAATTTTTTTTCACTTTTTTTTGCCTTTCTATGGCCATATGGCTATAGTATTTTTGTATTAATTGTTTATTTTGTTCTAACATTACATACAATTTACACTGCTGTAAGTCTACTTTTTTAACTGCATGAAAATTCGTTTTTATACATAGCTAAGAAACTTGTATTTCCAATGCTTTTGATATCGAAACGTTTTCCTGCTATGCATTAATATGCACAAAAAAAAGTGTTGGGCTTACCCAACACTAAGTTCTTTTTCCTAAATATCCATAAACATAAACACGATTTGTAACCTCAAATACCACATCGTTCTTCTCACCTTCTTCAGAATAGCCCACAAGGTACTCATCCTGCCTTTTGAAGCCCAGTGTTTCGAGATAAGTCAAAATCTCTTTTTTCTTGAACAGATGATACTGTTCTGTGGAGATTTCTTCATTACTTAAAAGTTTATCAAACAACATAAAAGTCGCGATTAACGTACATTCCTTTTTATAGTAAACTTCTACCTCTTGATGTAGTACGGTTTTGTTTCTAAAAGAATAATTACTCATACCAAAGAAATCAATAATATAATCCACAGAACGATGCCTAATTGGCATTTTTCTATAATCAGAGCAGATGAAAATAATATTCTTTTTAACACCACTCCGCTCCAAGACTCTTTTTATATATCTCAATTTATAATAATCATAGTCGACTGCCACATAAGTAATATTTTCTGGCAAGTCATTGTAGATATGACTCAGGATGATACCATTTCCAACACCGAGTTCAAGAACTAAGTTTTGGTTCTTTTCAAATTCTATAGTTCTATGACTCCATTCCATCGCTGCGTAAATATTATCCAAAAATCCCTTATTGGTTTCATTTACATATTTGATAAAGTATGTTTCATCTGTTTCTTCAGAATTTTTCATGCTATCGCGGTCAATAATAATGCCATCTTTAATTTCAAAATGATAACCACAATGACAGCTCATTTGACCTTCAGTGATCATATTTTCTTGAATATCAGCTTTATCCAATTTCAGTGGACTTTGGCAATTTGGACAACTCATATGACTTAGAAACATTAAATCAAAGCCTAGTCTTACAGGTTCTTGGTGAAAATCAACTTCAATTTCTTTAATTTTTTCCTCTAACATGGCAATCTTTTGATCGATTCTCTCTTTTTCAACCGTTAAATCTTTCATTTTATTTTTGAAGAACGATCGATAATGTTGCCTTTCCTGTCCCAAAGTCAGTTTTGAAAAACGGCTCACCAACAAAATGTTTTTTATCTCTTGAAGAGAGAAATCCATATCTTTCATTTCTTTAATGCGATCTAAATCGTAACCGCATCGATCATCAAAGCGAAAATATTTCCCATCTTTTTGAGGGACTAATAATCCTAGTGCAATATAATGTCGTATCGTATCAATACTCGTTGATGTTTGTTTTGAAAATTCTCCAATCCTCATAAGTTTTCCCCCTCAACACTAGTATAGCAAATGCTTATAAGAACAAAAAGAAAATAACCTTTAAAAAAAGGTTATTTATACATTTCATCCAGTTGATCTTGGATTTCTTTATCTTCTAGATATTCATCAAATGTAATCATTTTATCAAAAGTACCATTTGGTGTTAACTCAATAATACGATCAGCAATGGTTTGAATGAACTTGTGGTCATGAGATGTAAAGAGCATTGTACCTTTGAAAGCAATTAAACCATTGTTTACTGCTGTAATCGATTCAAGGTCCAAGTGATTTGTTGGTTCATCTAAAATTAACACATTCGCTCCTGAAAGCATTAATCTTGAGAACATACAACGTACTTTTTCACCCCCTGATAACACTGAAGCATTTTTTAAAGCTTCTTCACCAGAGAATAACATCTTTCCTAAGAAACCACGAATAAAAGTTTCGTCTTTTTCATTTGGAGAAAATTGTCTCAACCAGTCTACTAAATTGTATTCTGAATCCTTAAAGTATGAAGTGTTGTCCTTCGGTAAATCACAAACCGTAGTTGTTACACCCCATTTGTAAGAACCTTCATCTGGTTCAATTTCACCGTTAATAATTTTTAAAAGTGTAGTTCTTGCCAATTCATTTCTTGATAATAAGACAATCTTATCACCTTTGTTCACTGTGAAAGAAACATCTTTTAATACAACTTCACCATCAATTGTCTTGCTTAGATTTTCAACGGTTAGAATTTCTTTTCCAGCTTCACGTTCAGGTGTAAAACCAACGAACGGATATCTTCTTGAAGAAGGTTCGATATCTTCCACTTGAATCTTATCCAACAACTTCTTTCTTGAAGTGGCTTGTTTTGCCTTAGAAGCATTTGAGCTGAACCTTGCAATAAAGTTTTGTAATTCCTTAATTTTTTCTTCTTTCTTCTTGTTCTGATCCTTCATCAATCTTAAAGCTAATTGTGAAGACTCATACCAGAAGTCATAGTTACCAATAAACATTTTAACTTTACTAAAGTCAATATCTACCATATGGGTACATACTTTGTTTAAGAAGTGACGGTCATGGGATACAACCAAAACTGTGTTCTCATAATTTAATAAGAACTCTTCTAACCAAGTAATCGCTCTGAAGTCCAAGTGGTTTGTCGGCTCATCGAGTAATAAGTTATCAGGATTTCCAAATAAAGCTTGGGCAAGAAGCACCTTCACTTTATCACCACCAGTAAGTTCACTCATGAGTTTCTGATGTAAATCTTTAGTAATACCAAGACCCATTAACATTTTCTCTGCATTTGTTTCTGCATCCCAACCATCAAGCTCTGCAAATTCACCTTCAAGTTCAGCTGCTTTTATACCATCTTCTTCAGTAAAATCTGGTTTCATATATAACTCGTCTTTTTCTTTCATAATTTCATAAAGACGTTTATGTCCCATAATTACTGTGTCCAACACAGGATAAGCATCAAATTTAAAGTGATCTTGTTCTAAAACTGCCATTCTCTCGTTCGGCGACATGCTTACACTACCTGTATTCGGTTCAACTGCACCTGATAAAATCCTTAAAAATGTAGATTTACCTGCACCGTTAGCACCAATTACACCGTAACAATTTCCACTTGTAAACTTGATATTGACATCCTCAAATAATTTTTTGTCTCCGAAACGAAGACTAACTTCTGTTACATTAATCATATTTCACCGCTATAATTACTATAGCTCCTCCCTTCAAAATTGTCATTTATATCAAGTTGACGAATCAACTCATACATTATACATGGTTTTTATAGAGATTTAAAGGCTATTTCCTATATATCCACAAATATTAATACTTAACAGAAACATCCCTAGAATTAGAATAGAAAAATATGGTACACATTATTGATCATTGAAAAAACACATAGAAAAAGGATGTAAGAACATCCCTTTATAATTATTCTGACCAGTGCTTCTTAGAAAAATCCATTGGTTGACTTAAGTGCTCGTGTACTTCTATTAAGCGCTCAATGATTTTTATATTTTGAGGACATTGAGGTTCACATTGTCCACATGCAATACATGCACTTGCTCTCTGTTCTTCTTTATATTTATTTTGATAAACATTAGCTGCCCAATATACATCCTCATACATAAATGAACGATTATAATGCATGAAGTTACCAGGAATATTTACGCCAACAGGACAAGGCATACAGTATTTACAATCTGTACATGGCACCTTGATCCGTGCCTCTATAGCCTCTTTTACATCTAGATATCTTTTCGCTTCTTCCTCAGTAATAACATTTGGCAACATTTTTTCTGCAAAAGCAATGTTTTCAATCATTTGATCTAATGTTGACATCCCACTTAAGATGGTTTTTACATTCTCATGGTTAGCAGCCCATCTCAAAGCACGTTGCACCGGTGTTAAATCCAGATCATCTCCATCCCATAATTTTGTAATGGATTCTGGCAAATTAGCCAGTTGTCCACCTTTTAAGGGTTCCATGATTGCAATTGAAACACCTTTTGTTTTCGCATATTCAATGGCTTTTACAGTGGTTTGTTCATCTATATCCTTATAGTTCATTTGAATCATTGCTAAAGGCCAATCATAAGCATCAATGATCTCAGTGAACAAATCATAACTGTCGTGTATGGAAAAAGCGGCTGCTTTGATCTTACCCTTTCCAATCATTTCATCTAAAAATTTAAGACAACCTAATTCATAGATTTTTTCCCAACGTTCTCTGCCAAGGGCATGTAACAAATAAATATCAATATAATCTACATCCAATTTTTCAAGTTGTTCATCTAAAAGGATTTCAAAATCTTCGTATTTTTCAACTTTCCAAACAGGGTTCTTAGTGACGAGAATAGCCTTCTCACGATAACCATCCTTCATCGCCTTGCCAACGACAATTTCACTGTTGCCCTCATGATAAGGATACGCTGTATCAATATAATTGATTCCATTATCTAAAGCATAACGTATCATTTGTATAGCTTTTGGTTCATCGATTTGACCATAGTTTCCATCTATTACAGGCATTCTCATACAACCAAAAGCCAGTATAGATGGCTCATAAGGGGTTTTCTCAATTTTACGATATTTCATTCTACACTCCAATCTTTAGTTATCCTAAGTAATATTATATAACTTTCATATCAGACATACAACTCTTTCATTTTTACAGAATTATGACACTAGATTTGACCAAAATGAACTAATTCAATTTCCTCTTGTAAAATGAAGTCTTTCATATATTGACTGGTTAAAATTGAATTCTCCACCATTCGCATTTCACGATAGGAATCTCGATTAATTAAGTTGCCACATAAAAAGCCTGGATGAACCATAATCTCAAAAGTACTTTTATCTTTGTTACGTTTAATAATATCCATTAGATGCTCAAGGTAAACGGTGCGATCAAAAAATTCCTGGCTAAACCCTTCTGTTGTGGATACATCTTCTAATAACCCCTCATGCATAAAGGTGTACTGTTTGTCACATCTCAACTTGAGATTATACTTGTTAGCCAAGGCTTTAACCAAGGTAAAAATAGATTCCTGCCACATATGGATGTGATGATGACTGTCTAAATGGGTTACCTTAACACCTTTCTCATAAGCCAAAATAATCTGTGCTTCAAATTCCAAATGCATGGCTTTTAACTCATCTTCTGTAAACTCATAGGTTTTTCTAAAAACCCCATCTTCATCCACAAGAACTTCTGAATTCAACAAAGGTTTGCCTGCAGTTGCATTTAAGTGTACACCTATACCTATGTTCGTGTCTTTTAAAAGCTCAATGGCATGGTCCGTTGATTTCATATTCATCATCAATGTTGTTGAACGCACAATGCCATATTTATAAGCATCATAAATGCCGTAATTAATACCTTTTGAAAATCCCAAATCATCTGCGTTAATAATTAACTTCATACGTTTCTCCTCGTATAATAGATATATAGAGATCTTATTCTCTATATTAGTTATTTTTTTTATAAATGTGTTCCTAGTGGGTACCTATTT
>JAFGVN010000080.1 GCA_016937975.1 Clostridia bacterium | reverse complement strand
TCATGGCTAATAATCAACTCTCTGCGAGACTCACCGCCTTCACTCCATTTAGAGGCGGGAGAATTAGTTGATTTTTTCAGTTAAAATCCTTCATATTATTTTTTACAAGAGACGTCCTCAAGCGTTCATCATAAAGACATCATCTAGATGTGAAAAATTCGATTCATCTAACAATTTTGCCATTTTCTCTACCAAAGCACAATCAATATATAAAAAGAAAATCTCTGAAATAAAATCAGAGATTTCTATCACCTTATAAATTAAAAACTTTTATAATTTGCGATGCAACTTCTTCAGGTGTTAGCTTAGTATTGTTAATTTTTATATAATTTTTATGAGTAATTTCACCTTCATTAGAATTGAGTCTATATTTTTCCATACTATTTAACAATTCGTTTTCAGACCACTCCAAATTTCTTTTAGAAGGTTTCTGTTGAAGTCTTAAATCTGTTTTATTGCGTAACAATCTTTCTTCCAAATCAGCTTCTAATTCAATCAGATAGGATTCAATATGCTCACTAGCAAACTGATCTATTAGATTTTGAATATAGTCATATTCCTCTTCAAGGTTAAAAGCCCAGACATAAGTAAATATAAAACCTTCCAAATCACTGTGAAGTACTGAATCAAATATATCTTTTCTCAACTGACCCACTAATTTCCATGCTTCTTGATTCATATCACCATATATATCTTTTGCCAATTCAATGGTCATATGATTGTGAAATAATCTCATGCCTGTTTTTTCTGCAAGTGCCATCCCGACAGCCATTTTTCCAACAGCTTGTGGACCTATAATAATTACTAATTTCATCTTTACCTCCAAAATATGTAAATGTTATTAACTAGCATACAAGAGTCTACAGAGAATTGCAATTTAAAATATAATGATTTTTCAAAATGGGTAAAAAGAAAAAGCAACTTCAATTGAAACTGCTTAAACATGATATAATTTAACCAAATGGTCATAAACATATTGGGATGGATTCTCAATATCACTACTTAAAGCTTTAAAAAATGGTGCATGGGTTGAAAAATTTCCACATAACATGACCATAATACGTTGAAAATTTAAAATATCCAAATCCGAGATATTGTCACGAATAATCTTTTCATCCTGGCCTTTTTTTAACAGTGTTCGCGTATATGATATTGCTTTCATACCTAAAGCCAAAAGTTCCTTCTGCTTCTTTTCTTTCATGTATTCTTTAAACTTACTGTTTGAACTTTCCATTGCCATTTGCACAAAATCACCGAATTCCTTATGCATTGCTTCAATGAAATATGAAATGGAAGATTTAAGGGTTTCTTCAAAATTCAACTCAGACTGATTCCATTCCTTATTGTAAAAATCATCAATAAAATAATTGGCAGAATAAATAATCGCTTCAGCAACCATTTCTTCTTTACTGGAAAAATATTCATATACAGTACTTTTGCCAATACCGGCAGCAAGGGCGACCGTTTTAACGGTCAACCCCTCAATCCCTTTTTCATTATACGTTTTGACAACTGATTTGCATATTTTATCTTTAGTCATGATCTACACCTGATTTTTTAAATTTGCTTTTAATGCCATCCACAAGTGCATACATCGATGGTACAATCACCAAGGTTAAAATAGTTGAATAAGACAATCCGCCTACTACTACTAATCCAAGTGGAGTCATCATCTCAGAGCCTTCACCGAAGCCTAAGGCAATTGGTAATAAAGCTAAAATCGTTGTTAATGCCGTCATAAATATTGGTCTTAAACGTGTTGGACCAGCTTCCATAATGGCATCGAAAGTTGATTTACCTTCTTCTTTTAATTTGTTAATGTAGTCAACTAGCACAATACCATTGTTAACAACGATACCTGTTAAAACAATCAACCCTAACATACTGACAATACTTAGTGGAGTCCCTGTTAAGAACAATGTTATAAACGCACCAGAGAAAGCAAAGAGCACACTGAATACAATAACAAATGGATAAATAAGCGACTCAAATTGTGAAGCCATAATCATATAAACTAAGATACCGCCCAATAAAAGTGCCAAACCTAAAGTTTTGAATGATTCAGCCATTTGCTCTGCTTCACCGGATTCATCAATGATATAGCCTTCAGGAATATTCATTTCATCTATAGCTTTATTAATTTCAGAAGTAACTGAACCAATATCATACCCTTCTTCTAGTTTAGCTGTTACATTTAACGTTCTTCTTTGATCTTTTCTATTAATTGATGTATAACCCTCAGTTGGTTCAAAGGTCGCAACATCTTTTAAAGCAACTTCTGTACCATAAGGTGTTTTAAAGACAATATCCTTAACACTGTTTAAATTTATTTCTGTATTGTCGCTTTCATTGACATAAATATCCATAATTAAACCATCTACATTGATTGAAGTAGATTTTACGCCAGATAAGAGACTGTTAATTTCTTGAGCAACACCTGCTGTTGTAACACCTTTTGGAAGTGCCTCTTCTTCAATGAGTTGGATGGTAAGTTCTGGAGAGCCTTTACTGATACCATCTTCAATTTCCACAACACCTTCAATTTGAGACAATCGATTGGAAAGATCTGCTGCTAATGTTTCCAATACATCAAAGTCATCACCCATAATATTATATGAAATCCCTGACGTACCCATGGACATCATATTGCCTGAAGAAGCTTCTACAGTTACCTCAGCATCTGTAAGATTCACAACATGGTTTCTGATTTGATCTGCAATGGCTTTTGTATCATCTTTTCTTTCACCTACATCTACTAGTGTTACAGAGATTGAACCAGAATCATTTCCACCACCTAAGAACATTCTCATCATAGCGTCACCACCACCCACTTGCGTACTGACAATATCGACAGCGTCTAAAGTGAGTAAATAGTTTTCTACTTTCTTAACTTCTTCCACAGTATCATTGAAGATTGTACCCTTTGGCATTTTAACGGTTACATTAATAATGCCCTCATCTGTTTGTGGCATTAATTCACCACCCACTGTACCTACAAGTGCCATACTAGAAGCAGAAATTGCAACTGTAAGTATAATGACTTTCCCTTTATGTTTAATAGCACCGCGAAGTACTTTTGAATAGAAATCTCTTGTTTTATCCATCAATTTATGATGTGTAGAAGTATCTGGTTTTCTAATAAGTTTCGATGATAACATCGGAACCAAAGTTAAAGAAACCAATAAACTCGCCAATAAAGTAATCGATACCGTCAAAGCCATTTCTTTGAACATATCTGCTGTAAAGCCTTGAACAAATACAACTGGCATAAATACAGCAACTGTTGTTAAAGTAGAAGCTACAATGGCACCTGCTACTTGATGAGCACCTTGAATAGCCGCTTCTGCTCGCTTCATGCCTTCTTTTCTCAATCGGTAGATATTCTCAAGGACTACAACTGAGTTATCTACAAGCATACCAATACCTAAGGCTAAACCACCCATTGAAACGATATTTAGGGTAATACCTGTAAAGTATATTGCTGAGAAGGCAACAATAATTGAAATTGGAATTGCAATACCAATAACAATGGTTGGTCTTAAATCTTTTAGGAAAACAAATAAAATTACAATGGCTAAAATACCACCAATTAAACCATTCATAGAAATATTTCCAACCATTTGATTGATGTATTCCGCTTGGTCTAATAGAATTGTAAACTCAGTACCTGGATAATCTTTTTTAATCGCTTCAATTTCTTTATAAATGTTTGCTACTACATCAGAAGTGTTTATATCTGTTTGCTTTTGCATAGACAAAGTAACAGCATTTTCACCATTTACTTTGGTATAAACATTTTCATTTTCTGAAACAAAATTTATAGTTGCAAAATCACCTAGCGTAATAGGTTGCATTTCAGCATTGTCCAAATCAGAGAACACCATCATCGCTGCCAACATGGTTGGATCCATTTGAGTTGGATCAACATTATTGCCATCTGCCATTTGTGTCATCATTTGCTTTTGAATTTTAAAGACATCAAATTTGTCTAGTTGACTGCCATCTGGTAATTTAATGACAGGCACTTGCATCAAAACAGTATCTTCAATGTCTTCAACACTTGTAAATTCAGAAGAAGTTCTTAAAGTATAGTTTTTACCATCTTCTTCAATGTTACCCGCAGGGAAGTTAAAGTTCTGTGCAAATAAAATACCTGAAATCGCCTCTCTGTTTAGACCTAATAATTCAACTTTATCCGAGTCTAAAACAATTTCAATGTATTGCGTTTCACCACCGTTGATTGTTACTTGTGCAACACCCTCTTGTCTTTCCAATCTTGACTTGACAACTTTATTCACGAAATCTGTTACATCCAACATGCTCTCGCCATCTTGTGTAACAGATATCGCCATAATTGGCATCATATCAGGATTAAACTTCATTGTCATTGGATCATTTACTCCATCAGGCATCCTGCTCCAAATTAAATCAAGTTTTTCTCTTACTTCAATCATTGCCATATCGATGTCCGTACCATCGTTGAACTCTATGATAATAATTGACGAAAACTCAGAAGATATTGATTGAATACTCTTCACATTCTCAACAGTCTCTATGGTACTTTCTACAGGAGCTGATACCACGGTTTCCATTTCTTCAGGACTTGCTCCTGGATAAACAACTGAGACAACACCAATTGGCAAGTCAATACTTGGCATGAGTGATGTACTTAAATTTGTAAATGAAACCACACCGAAAATAATAAAAATTAAAGTAATCATTATAACCGTAACTGGTTTCTTAACACTTATTCTTGATAACATGCTTTCACCTCATTATTAAACCCTATTCTTCCGACCGAACGTTCGGTCGGGACGATATATAGAATCATACAATAGTTTTTATACCCTGACAAGTAGATAATATGTTAAAAAAAGATAAACTCACTAAACCCCTTGAAATAACAAGACTTTATACTTATTAAATAAATATAAAGTCTTTAAATCTTCTTTTTTTCTTGTTATAAATTTATTGATTTACTTTCATCTAAAAATGTCTTGATCCACTGTGACTTTTCGGTTCTACCCATCATGGAATAAGCCTTTTCCCACTTTGTCAGGCTGGTATATGGTAATCCATCTAGGACAACAATATCCTTTTCATCATAAGGCATTGTAAAAATTTCCTGATCTTTCACAACAGTAAAGTTCACCATCACATCAACCTCTATGCCATCTACATTATAGGTATAAAAGTGTTCAGTTTGATACAATTCCATTGATTTAGTATCTAAAGAAATACCTAAATGTTCTAAAATCTTTAAAGCCTTCTGAATCGATCCTTCATCTACAATGAGATCGATATCACGTCCACTTTCAACAATACCATGGACTTTCAGTAAAAGTGAGGCACCAATACCATATCTTATTTGCTCCTTTTCAAAGGCGAAATGAATCTTTAACAGCGTTTTATGTACCAATGTATTTAGATCATAAGCCTTAAGCACTTTCAATGCACGATAGGTATTCCAGAGTGAGCCTCGTCCAGTTTTCTCCATTTCAAAATGTACTTGCCCAGAGTGTTTCTTCTGAACGGGCCATAATCCTGTCTTCAATTGCTTTGACCAAAGTACCTCCAAAGCTTCTTTCATTCGATCATCGTAAGGTCTATTATAATCGGAAAAATATTTTAAAGCCCTTAAGATATCATAATACCAACGACTCGGAAAGCTAAGCATCAGGAATTGAGCTTTAATGACTTCTCCTGTTTGATCCGATAAAAACAAATGATGTATGAATAAGAATTCCTCTGAGGCCTTTTGAATTTTTTCTAGTTCCTCTTTTCTATAAATATGCCCTGCTTTTAAGTATTCCCCAATCCCTTCTAAAACAGAAATTGTTGAATGCATGGAACTATGTTTTGCTCCAGATCTTGGCCTTTGGCAATTGAATCCACCATCTTCCATTTGCTCTTGAATGATATAATCTACAATTTGATTGATAAAGGAATTCTCACCATCAAAATAGGACAGATAGTTTAGCATCATACCGTTGACACAAACATCACTTTCCTTTATTCCCTCCGTAAAACCTGTACCACCCGTTTTACAAAATCTCATCTTTACAATCTCATCCATAGCATTTACAATGGGTGTTACTGTATCAATTTCTAATGCTCTTAAATCCATCATCGTATAATGAGTACTCGTCCATTTCGGTTGGTAGTATCTTTCTCCCCAACCATTTTCCCTTTGATAAGATAAAAATCTTTTTCCAAAGCCTACTTCTGCAATCCTGGCTTTTAACTCTAAATCTTCATAACCTATTAAATCTCTTTTCACTTGATAAGCGATGGATGGATCAGCATTTATTAATTCTGACATTACATTCATAAAAATATCTCCTTACGAGTTTATTATACACTAAACCCATAAGGAGATAACATTTATGCTACAGTTCCTCTTTTATTATCATATTGCTCATATATTTTTTCATCCATAATCAACTTAATAATTCTTACAGTATGATAAAGATCCTCATAATCCACATAAAAAGCTACTGGTGCTAAACGAATAACATTAGGTGCTCTAAAATCAGGCAAAACACCCAGATCTTTTAAGGCAGCGTTGATTCTTATAGCTTCCTCATGAATCAAGGCCACATGTCCACCTCTTCTTAAAGGTTCTTTTGGCGTGCCTATTGTAAAGCCGTAAGATGATAAAACTTCCTCAATTAAGTCGATTAAATACTGGGTCAATCTAATTGATTTTTCTCGAATGTTTTTCATGCCATGTTCATGAAAGAGCTTTAAAGCCCCTTCTATAGGTGCCATACTCAAAATATTTTGAGTACCCGTTTGCCAACCACTAGCATCTTTTACATTGTCGAAATGATTCAACAAATCGAATTGCTTGTCCTTTTTATAGCCTTGCCACCCTTGAATACCTACTGGTAAATGATGGTGCTTTTCATTTAAAAATAAAGCCGCATTAGCACCTGGTCCACTATTTAGGTATTTATAAGTACACCACACAGCGAAATCTACATCCCAATGATCAAACTCATGAATCACACTACCTGCAGAATGTGAGCAGTCAAAACCGATAATGATACCCTTTTCATGGGCAGCTTGTGTTAGAGACTTCATATCCAGAAGTTGACCAGAACGATATAAAACTGCTGGTAAGAATATTACGGCGATTTCGTCAGTCATCATTTCAATAATTGCATCTTCCTCTAAGAATTGACCATCTCGACTGTTGACTTCCATTATGACTTCTTCAGGATTTAGACCTTTTGTTCTTAGTAGACTTTCAATCGTATATCGTCCAGTAGGAAAATTTAAGTCATCCACTAAAATCTTTTTTCTAGTCTCTGTAGGTTGATACAAGGTCGCCATTAAACTATAGATATTAACAGTGGTGTTACTATGAATGGTCACTTCAGAAGCTTTTGCACCAAAAATTGGTGCCATTAATTCAGCTAATGTATCTTGATACAAGAACAAAGGAGGATTGGTTTTTGACCATACATCAATACCCATTGATTTATAGGCTTGCAACACCTTTAATAAATTTTCCTCAGCAGCTTTTGGAAACAATCCTAAGGAATTACCATCCATATAAATTGTATTTTCAATCATATTAAACTCGTGTTTAATCGCTTTAAATGAATCTTCTTGGTCTTGTCTTCTCGCTTCTTCTAAATTAAACTTCATAATCCCTCCTCATATACTTCGTGCACGAACTAATTATAAATAAAAAAACTGAAAATGTCAAATTTCCAGTTTTAAGTTCATGTTTATTGCATGTAGCCATTCTAAGAGTTGATGGGTATTTTCCGTCCCAAAGATTTGAAAATACTCTTTTTCATGTATCATAACTATTTCAAAGGCCTCATGACGCTTTTTAATGCCTAGATCAGTTAAAAAGACAAATTTATGTCTGCCATCTTCTGTATTTTTCTTTCTCTCAATCCAACCTTTTCTTTCAAGGAGCGCTAAGATGGGTGTTAAGGTTTGACTGGTTAAACTCAGTCGCTCTCCCAAATCTTTATGACTTAATCCTTCTTCAATAAACAACCTGGACAAAACTCTATATTGGGGAAAGGTCAAATCTATTTGACCAAGGGCCTTGTTCATCATCACATTGACTTTTCTTGAAATTTCTATGATGTTGTATCCAATTAAATGATCATATCCGTTTTGCATCTCTACTACCTCACATTCTTCTCCATCATAACACAGAAAAAAAACTAAAAATAGTTTAGAACTTGAAAACCTATGATCACAATGGCAATATCGGCTGTCATATGTATCATATATGAAGCCAGTAAGCTTCCTGTTTTTTTGACAAAATAGTTGAAGATAATTCCTCCAGTGAACAAACCAAAGAGCATCAACATTAATAAAGGAATATTAAACCAAGTTCTAAAAATAGAAACATGATAAATAGCGAAGCACATGGCACTGACAATGTTGTGATAATTTGTTGGATTGGATTGAAACAACATGCCTCGGAAAAACAACTCTTCTAAAAATGAATTCACAAAAACAGTATAAAGAGCAGCGAGAATAAAAATGCCTTTACTCATTTCCATTCTATTGTTAAAATCCCCTTGAATAGTTTCTATATCTAAAAATCCTTTCAAAGCGATAAAGCCTACTAGGAATACAAACAAGATTCCCCCACTGACTATAGCCATCCATTTCTTGTCATGAGTTGACATATGGAGTTTCATCGGTCTTATGATCAACCATGGAACAATGCCGAACAAGGGTAATTTTATTAAAGTTTTCAACAAATAATTCAATTCCAAAACTTGTTCAATGTAAAACAAGCTGATGATGACTAATATTGCATAAATATATTTCTTTTTCATAATGGCCTTCTTACTCTAGAAAATGTCGTTTTTTCAAAATGCATGATATACTTTTACTTTAAAATTGGATACACTTCATAGACCTATGCTGAAATTTCTTACTTTCACTACAGTTGGAATATCTTGTTCAACAGAAGATTTCTGATGCTTTATATTGAGTTGAATAAACATACAAGTCATCGTGAGACATTCTTTTGTGTGATGAAAGATTCATCCCATCCTCAAGATTTATACTATAGATGCCATAAATCTTGAGACTTCCTTTTTCGTTTTTAAGATCATAATATTCTTTTCACTATAAAACTCGAGTTTCTTAAGCACTTCAGGTCTTTGAGTTTTATTGAAATGCCACACCCATTTCACAAACTCCAAATCTATTTTCTCTTCACAATCAGCACTCATATCTGGTCTTGTAGTGTTTCTATATTGAAAATACCTTTTAAAGATTCTAAACATACAAATATACCTTGGCAAGTCAAAGAAAATTACAGTATCGGCTTCTGATAAGCGAATGTCTAAAGTTCCTGCATAATTGCCATCAATAATCCATTTCTCTTTTTTTACCAATTCCTTTTGTATAGTATCCCACTCTTCTTGAGGTGTTGGTACCCAGTTTGCTTTCCAAAACAAACTATCCAAATGATAAACCGGAATATCCAATTTTTTGTTTAAGAATTGAGAAATCAGAGATTTCCCTGAACCACTACATCCTATTACTGCTATTTTTTTCATTTTTACCATCCCGTTGTATGTATGATGTATTGTGTAAGTTTTAGCATTCAAGTATTTTCAAGTTTTTATAGTCGAAATCAATTCGTTTTTTTTCAACTACTAGACCGGCTATTCTCCCCTCTTCTCTTCAACAAGTTTAGACAGAGCTTATGACACAACTTTAAATTCCTTATTATTTATTTGTAGATTGTTAAGTTTTTTTATGAAAATAAACTATCCTTGATACAAATTGGATATAATTTTATTAATGACAGTAAATAATCAGAAGTTTTTGACATAGAAAAGCCATTATCAACTTTACAATGTAGACTCATGAATTTATTCATGTGACTAACTGATAACTGTGAGGTTTCTTCCATTTTGTTTTGCAATGTACATCAGTTTATCCGCTTCCTTAAGCAATCCCTTTTTACCCAAAGAGTCTTTTTTATAAATCGCAACACCCAAGGAAATAGTACACTTAATTTCTTTCTTATCATAAAAAACTATTTCAGATTCAACGGCCAATCTTATTTTCTCTGCAACCATATAAGCTATATCCTTCGAGGCATTACTCAATAATATTACAAATTCTTCGCCACCCCATCTACTTACATAATCATTTGCCCTGACAACAGATTCAATACATTTTGCAACTGAAGCAAGGACTTTATCACCTGCGTCATGTCCATAGGTATCATTAACATTTTTAAAATGATCAATATCGCACAATACAAGTGCAAAACTATTTTCTTTAGCTTGATAAGTTTTAATCATGGCATCTATTCTTGTTTCCATTGATCTTCTATTTAATAAACCTGTCAACTCATCATATAAGGCTAATGCCTCCATGGTATTCTTTTCATTTTCCAACTGAAGATTTTGCTCCTTAATAGCAAGGGTATAGGTACTTATCATTTGATGTATTTGTCTTTCAAACAAAAAAATTACAGCACTGGAAAAAATTAATGAAATAAAGGAGACAACTAGAGATGAAATGAATACCTTTTTAAATTCAATTTTAAAGCCTAGTATTTCATTTTGTATAAGTATATCGATATCATCTAGATAAACTCCTGTAGCAATAACCCAATCATAAGGTTCATAGAGTTTGGCATAACTCAATTTATGTGCAGTAATATTGGAATCCATCTTTTTAAAAAAGTATTCATTGTATAATTCACCCTCTAATAAAATTCCCTGCAATTCAATTAAATAAGGTTTATTGCCTTGTTCATCTTCAGTATTAGTAGATAAAAGTAGTCCTTCTGTTTCTGGCATATTAGGATGAACTAGTCTTACTGCATAATCATCACCGCCAGAATAATTTAGAATTTGATTGATCCAAATGTAACCATTGTCTTGTAAACGAATCTCTTTTATATATTGAATTGTATGTGCTTTAGTAACATCATCAATGTAATCTTTTGATATCTGGATGGTGTATTTGAAATTATTGACTTCATCATTGAGAAGCAACTCCAAATTCTCACTTTCATCACCAAAATTAAAAACAGAATCATCTTTACTTAATTGGAGAAACAGATAACTGTAATCCACTTGCAGATTTTTAATTTTACTTACAAACTCATCATTGTAAGTCTCATTTGATAAGATTAATTTCAGTTTGTCATTAAATTTTTCAGCAGAAGAAGCTAACTCTTCAAGAATAATTTTTTTTTCGATTTCAATATGTAAAATGGTATTTTCAATAATACCACTAATATAAAGTTTCTTCATATCTATGGTATTCTCTTTTAATTGTTCAATTCTTGTAGTCGTTTCATTATGAAAGGTTGTAAGATTAATGACATTGATAATCACTAATAAAATTAAAACAATAGAAACGGTACTAAAATAATATAACTTCCTTATCTTTAATTCTTCTATTACCATAAGGTTTCCTTTCAAACACACTATTTTCAGTACAATTTCCATACTTGATTCTACTTTAATTTTACCATAAATACAGAAAGCTTAACAAAAATCTAACGCTTTAGATTTAATTGTGTCACTTTATGAAGAATATTCAATAAAATTTGACCTGATCCTTTTTCAACATCCTATCGTAAATTATATTCCTAAAAAAAATAAAGCTCTTACTCATGTTGTAAGGAAACAATCATAAGTAAAAGCTCTTTAAATGCTATTCTACTTCTTCCCAGTTGTGGTAAACGTTTTGAACATCATCATCATCATCCATAAGATCAATCAATTTGTTCATGTATTTGATTTCTTCATCTTTTGATAAAGCCGTCATTGTTTGAGGAAGATATCTTAATTCTGCCATTGAGAATGTATAACCTTCAGCTGCCAAAGCATCTCTTACTGCACCAAAATCTTCAACGTCTGTAATAATCTCAAAGTGAGTATCTTCAACGGAGAAATCTTCTGCTCCAGCTTCAATGACTTGCATTTCAAGTTCTTCTGGGTCAACAGTTAAATCTTCGTCTCTATCGATTACCAATACACCTTTTTTATCAAACATAAATGATACGCAACCATTGGTACCTAGATTACCATTACCTTTAACAAAGTAAGATCTAACGTTTGCTGCAGTTCTGTTCGTATTGTCTGTAAGACATTCTACTAAAACTGCAATACCACCAGGACCGTAGCCTTCATAAGTTAACTCAGTGAATATTGCACCATCAGCATCGCCAGTACCTTTTTTAACAGCTCTTTCGATGTTGTCTTTAGGCATGTTTGCTGCTTTCGCTTTTTCAATAGCACTTTTTAAAGCTGCATTATATTCTGGATCTCCGCCACCTTCACGTGCAGCAACCATGATGTAACGACCCATTTTTGTGAAGACTTTTGCTTTTTTAGCATCCATCTTACCCTTCTTATTTATGATAGTTCCTATTCTACCCATTTTTCCATCTCCTAATGTATTTTAGTTCCTTTCCAATAATACCATAATTCATTGTTTCAGTAAATAACCGGTAGACTGTTGAACAAAAAAACAAAGTGTTATATAATCAATTTTGTGAATTAGAAAAGGATTGGATTATGAGTATATTAACTGTAAAAAACTTAAGTCACGGTTTTGGCGATCGTGCAATATTTAATAATGTATCATTTAGACTATTAAAAGGTGAACATATTGGTTTATTTGGTGCCAATGGTGAAGGTAAATCAACTTTCATGAACATTATCACAGGTTCACTTCAACCCGACGAAGGTGACGTTGAATGGTCAAAAAGAGTTCGTGTTGGCTATTTAGATCAACATACCAGCTTAGAACCTTCTATGTCATTAAGAGATGTATTAAGAACTGCATTCCAATATTTATATGATATGGAAGCTGAAACCCATTCAATTTATGACCAAATGGCAGATGCTTCACCAGATGAGTTAGATAAACTGATGGAAGAAGTTGGTACCATTCAAGATATCTTAAGCCACAATGACTTTTATATCATCGATTCTAAAATCGAAGAAGTCAGCAAAGGTTTAGGCTTATTAGATGTGGGTTTAGACAAATCCGTTCATGACTTAAGTGGTGGTCAAAGAACAAAAGTTTTATTGGCAAAGTTATTACTAGAAAAGCCAGATATTCTTTTATTAGATGAGCCAACAAACTACTTAGATGAATTGCATATCAGTTGGTTAAAAAGATATCTTCAAGAATATGAAAATGCATTTATCTTAATTTCCCATGATATTCCTTTCTTAAATGATGTCATTAACTTGGTCTATCACATGGAAAACCAAGAATTAAACCGCTTCGTCGGTAATTATGATGATTTTATGGCTGTCTATGAAGTTAAGAAATCACAATTGGAAGCGGCATATAAAAAACAACAACAAGAAATCAATAAATTGGAAGATTTTGTTGCCAGAAATAAAGCCAGAGTTGCTACAAGAAATATGGCCATGTCACGTCAAAAGAAATTGGACAAAATGGATCGAATTGAATTAGCCCGCGAGAAGCCGAAGCCAGAATTTAATTTTCTTTACAGTACAACCCCAGGCAAATTGATTTTTGAAGCAAAGGATTTGGTCATAGGTTATGATGAACCCCTTTCAAAACCACTGAACCTTAGAATGGAACGTGGTCAAAAGGTTGCTTTAATCGGTGCAAACGGTGTTGGTAAAACCACTTTACTTCGCAGTTTAATAGGCCAATTGAAACCTATTTCAGGTGAAGTTGAAATGGGCTTAAAATTAGATATGGGTTACTTTGAACAAGAAATTAAGGAAGCAAACTACAACACGTGCATTGAAGAAGTTTGGCATTCATTCCCGTCTTTCACGCAATTTGAAGTCAGAGCAGCTTTAGCAAAATGCGGTTTAACCACTCAACACATTGAATCCAAAGTGGTAGTTTTAAGTGGTGGTGAACAAGCTAAGGTAAGATTATGTAAATTGATCAATCAACCTTCTAATGTATTGGTTCTGGATGAGCCGACAAACCATTTGGATGTGGATGCAAAAGAAGAATTGAAACGTGCCTTAAAAGAGTACAAAGGCAGTATCCTACTGATCAGCCATGAGCCTGATTTCTACAGAGAGATTGCAACGGATATATGGAACCTTGAAGAATGGACCACTAAAATTTTCTAATCTTTACAAACAAACAACCTCACCACTTTCATGGTGAGGTTTTCTTATTCATAAAACTTGATTTGATTACGACCTGCTTCTTTTGCTTTATAAAGCATTTTGTCTGCAATTGCAACCATAGCACTAAAACTTTCAAATGTATGATGACAATCAACAACACCATAAGAAGCTGTAATGTGTATTTTCTCGTTGTCTATCACAAAAGGATCACTTTCAATATTTTCCTTCAACTGCTCTATGATTCTCTTGTAATCATTCGGCAGAGCTTTAAACAATATAGCAAATTCTTCTCCACCATATCTACACACCAAATCGTTTTTTCTTATAAATCCAGAAATTCTACTGGTCAGAATTCTTAATACTTCGTCACCAACAGGATGTCCATATTGATCGTTAATGTTTTTAAAATAGTCGATGTCCAGTAATACTAATGCAAAAGAGCTGTTTTCATCTTCACAAAGATGAAAAAATAACTCCCCTTCTTTGAAAAGGACTCTTCGATTTGCGACATTTGTCAAGGCATCTGTATTGGCTAGCCGCTTTAAACTCAACTCCGTATCATGTAAATTCATTGCATAAAAATAAAATACGATCATTTCAGAAATAATTGTAAAACTCAAGGACATGAAACTAAAAGCCTTTGTAAAAGAAGAACTTATTGCCAGCAATTCCAAAGGTTGCAGTATATCACTGATGATTAATAAAATTGCTGCCAACAGATTGATAAAAATAATGTAAGTTCTTTCAGATTTCTTTCCAAAATTAAAAATAAAAAAAGAAATTGGCGCAACAATAAAATAATAATACCTGAAATTTGTCTCCTTTGGAAACCATATTAAAACCAAAAGAGCAACTTGTACCATAAAACCAAAGACAATAATATTTTTTGCTAACAAAAATCTCTTTTTCCTAAATAAAGGAAATACCAGCATATACGCAAATAGAACAATGAGTGTTTCAATGACCAAAATTATATTTTTTGCAACAAAAGCATAGAATGGCAAAAAAGATAACAATTGCAATACACCAAATATGCCAATAATAAAGGCAAACTTATTCTCACGTTCTAAAGATGGTTGATAACCAAAATAACTTAAAATAGATTTCATAAAACACCTCGTTGTATTTTAACATGAAGATTCATGAAAACTTGAATATCTTCAAAAAAATATTCATAAATATGACCAATATTGTTTGTTGATCTTGCAATTAGTTCTTAGTAAAAAGGTCTTGTAAATGTTATTACAAGACCTAGCCTCTATTCATTTACTTCCACATCTACAAATTTAAAGTCAAGTACATCAAATAAACCTTTATCTGTCAATTTAATATCTGGGATTACTGGCAGTGCTAAAAAACTCAAAGTCATAAATGGATCTATTTTAGGATTTACTTGTAATTCATGATGAGCAATGTTTAACAACTCCTCTAAACGTTTTGCTACAAATTCCATCGGCTGATCTGACATCAAACCTCCAATTCTAAGTTGTAATGAGTCCACTTTTTTGTTGTGTACAACAGCGATACCACCCTCTAACCTTCTTACTTCAGCGATGGCTGTTAACATGTCTTCATCATTGTCACCAATAACAATCATATTGTGTGAATCATGCCCAATAGTCGTTGCAATTGCACCATTTTGAATCTTAAAATTCTCCACTAGCCCCAATCCAATATTGCCAGTGCTTTTATGACGCTCAACAACAGCCAGTTTAACGATATCTAGGAATCTATGTTTCTCAAAATGACCATTGGCATCCAGATTGACTTTACGAATATTGCTTTCAGTGACCAGACTAAAAGGCAGAACACTGATGACACGAACAACATCATTGTTGAGTTTAATTTGCAAGTCATCTTTTGAGACTGACTTCATATTAACTGTATTAACAACATCCGAAGTATCTGATTCTGAAACTTTAAACAAGGCTTTGCCCTCTTCAGCAACTTTCACACCCTTCTTAAAGACTTCAAGAACATTAAAATTCTTTAAATCATCTAAAACAATCAAGTCCGCATCATAACCAGGTGCAATACCTCCAATATCTCTTAAATGATAACATTCAGCAGTATTTATAGTTGCCATTTGAATCGCTGTAATAGGATCTATACCTAAGCTGATAGCTTTTCTGACACTAAAATCAATGTGTCCCTCTTTTAGAATATCTTCAGGACTTTTATCATCTGTACACAAAGTCATTCTTCTTGCATTATTCTCATGAACACCTTGAATTAAGGTTTTCAAATTTCTTGCTGCAGAGCCTTCTCTAATGGCGATATACATGCCTCGATCTAGACGTTCTTCCATTTCTTCTAAGGTACTGCATTCATGATCCGTTTTCACACCACTAATCATATAGGCATTAAGCTCTTTTCCTTTAATGACCGGTCCATGCCCATCAATGATTTTATCTTGTGCGATTAAAATCTTATCAATGATATCTGATCTGCCAGAAATTACACCTGGAAAATCCATTAACTCACCTAGACCTAAAACATTGGTCTGCTTAATTAGTTTAGATAAATCTTCAGCTAAAAGTTTTGCACCTGAAGTTTCAAATTCTGTTGCCGGTACACATGAAGGTAACATGAAAAAAACATTCAAGGGAACATTATTCGCTGAATCCATCATAAACTCTATGCCTTTTAGACCACAGACATTTGCAATTTCATGGGGATCTGCAATAATGGTAGTGGTACCTCTTGGGACAACAACTCTAGCCATTTGTGCAGGTGTTACCATAGCAGATTCCAAATGCTCATGACTGTCAATTAAACCAGGTGCAATGTATCTGCCTTTCATATCTAAGGTTTCTTTTCCCGTGTAATTCCCAATACCAATGATTTTTCCAGAATCTATGGCAATATTTCCTTCCATGATTTTATGATTAAATACATTGACAATTTTACAGTTCTCCAACACTAACTCAACTGGTTCTCTTCCAGCAGCCATATTAATACGATCTTGTATTCTCTCTCTCTTAGTCATCTCTTCCCCCATACAAATTCATTAAAGGTTTCCAAATCAATTCATCAATTAAGTGCTTACTAAAAGCTCTGTATTTAAATTGTAACCTTAAATTCACAATATTATCATAGCAATATCTGTAAATTTCTTCTTTAAATTGTGAAATAGTCACAATGTTTCGACTTTTTAAAATTTGATTTAAGCCGCCTAAGCTGATTACCATTTTATTTGGTAACATCAAAGAAAAATCTAACTTTTCAATCATATTTTCATTTAAGTAAACACCACAGAAATATGAGAATCTATTCTCACCAGAAATTTCTTCAAATTCATAAGTATTAAAGGAATAAAGTGTATAATCATCTTTTGGAATAATAATTTCATAAAGAATTTCATTATAGTTGGCAAACTGTAAATTTCCAGTTAATGCAAACTGATCAAATTTCATCATTCTTTCCATCATATAACTCTTTAATAAAAACTTACTTTGAGTGGCAACTAAATAAGGATATAAAAACCGATCAAACATATAGGATGATAAATAACATCCCAAAGTCTGATGTTTCAATAAAACTTCCTGATGTGCGCGCATTAATACTACCTTGAAAGTATTGGGGATATCAGGGGTTTTCAATAAATAATCAAATTTTGTGTACCCTCTAATGTGAAGGGCATTATTTTTTTCATAAATGCCGTCCAGCTCCACAATATGGGAAATCAACATCTTAGGTCTTGTTGCATGTCTTAATTCCAATTGTTCTTCATTAAAAGACGGCTCATCTACAAGGAGCCAATTGTCTATTGGCATACCCATGAGACATTCTTCAAAATCTTTCGGTTTAAATTTTATAATCATAATTTTTCTCCTAGTGCATAAATACCCTTTTATGTATTATTTACGCATCAAGAAGTGATACTCTTAAAGGAATATTCCATAATTTACAAAAAAAATTCCAAGTCAGACGACTTGGAAGCATTTTTTATGCAAATTCAGGTGCCATAGGTGGCATATTTCTCTTATGTTCTGTTACGCGATTCATTCTTTCAATAATTTCCAACTCTTCATCAGTAACTTTTTTGCCTTGCAAGAAAGCATCAATAGCATCATAAGTTACACCCATTTCATCTTCATCCGTTTGACCTTCCCACAAACCTGCTGAAGGTTTACGGTCAATTACTGATTGCGGCACATTTAAATGCTTTGCCCACTCAAAAACTTCTGCTTTCGATAATCTAGCAATAGGTAAAATATCAACACCACCATCACCATATTTTGTGAAATAACCTGTATATAATTCAGCAGCATTATCAGTACCTGCAACCAAGTAACCCAACTCACTACTGATGGTATATAAAGCGCTCATTCTAAGTCTTGCTCTCAAATTTCCATCTGTTAATTGTTTTGTAGGTTGACTGCTACCTAAAGCTTTGATTGCCTGATCAAATATTGAAGTATGAGCATCCGATAATTCGATTTCCACATATTTCATGTCACATGCTTCTGCAACAGCAATGGCATCCGCTTTATCCTTAGGATTACTTTTACATGGTAATACAACACCAATACAATTATCTGGAAAAGCTCTTTTAATAAGATTTGCTACAACTGATGAATCAATACCACCTGACAAACCAACTAAAATACCATTTGTATGAGAAATTTTTACTTGTTCTCTTAGCCAATCTACTATAAATTCTACTTTTTTTTCTATCATACTTCCTCCTTAATCCAGGTATTACCCGAAATCTTCAGTAATGCCTCTTTTACACTTTTTATATGACATTGATCATTAGTCATGTTGATGACTTCTTTTTCAAAATTTTCTTTTTTACTGAGATGAACATATACAGATGTACAAACTTGATCTGTATAATTCGTTTCTATAATAAAGTATTCAGGATGTTGCATCAAAAAATTTTGGAATTTGCCATGTAAGGTATAACTCATGGTAACGTCAAACCATTCATAGCTTTCCATTTCTATAATCTGAGAAGCTTCCAAAACACGCTTTGCACTCTGACTGTATGCTCTAACTAAACCACCTGAACCTAATTTCACACCACCAAAATATCTTGTAATGACAATCACAACATTGGTAATATTTTCATTCTTTAAAATATTAAGTATAGGGACTCCAGCAGTGCCTGACGGTTCTCCATCATCACTTGCCTTTTGAATCTGCATATGGTCACCAATAATATACACTGGTACATTATGACTAGCATCCCAATGCTTTTTTTTGATGGTTTCAATGAACTCTTGTGCTTCTTCTATTGTTTCAATGGGTTTACAGTAACCTATGAACCTGGACTTATTGATCACATCCAAACTTTCTCCATATTGGTAAACTGTTTTATAATGTGCCATGTATTCTCCCTAAAAAATCGCTTCTAAATGCTGGTCATTAAAGGACTGAATTTCAAAAGTATATTCCTCAGGTCCTTGTATTAAAAATGAATATAAGTGAATATCTTCAAAGAACTTGATTTCTGAGACATATTTATAGCGCTTCTGAATCACTTCATATGCTTCATGAATATCCTCTACGGTTAAACTGATTAAAGAACCACCTTTTTTTGAACTGTCAATCGAGCCTTCTTCAGCTTTTACGGCTCCAATAAAACCTTGATTTACAGATTGATACACAACTGCCCATCCAGGATTAAAAACTTCTTTTAACTCAAGAACCTTTTCAAGAAATTCACATCCCTTTTCAAAATTCTTAAAATATAAAAATATCATTTGTGATGTATATTGCATAGGAACCTCCCAGACTCTATTTTACACTAAATGACCTCGGAACAGAAGTTTAATTTCCATAAAAAAGAAGGAAAACCTTTACCGTTCATTAACATTCAAAAAGAAAAACAGCATTCGCTGTTTAATCCTCTGGATAAGTATAATTTAAGCTCCAACCAATACCATAACAGTCTGTTAAGGAAGCAAATTTTGCTTTCCAAAAGGTATCTTGGAGAGGCATTTGTATATTAAGAGCATCTTCTGCCAAGACCGCATAAGCATGTTCAAGGGCTTCTACTGAATCGAAATTAATATTCACTTCAAGTTGATTGCCATGAGTCAACTCTTCTGTTTCCATGGCATCTGATAAGTATAAAAGATCATCACCCACTTGAAGTTGAGCGTGAAGAAGCTTTTCCTTATAGTGTTCGCTACAGGGAATACCTTCATTTTCCTTGTACCGCATGATATAGACAACTTCTCCACTTAGCGCATTCTTGTATAAATGAATGGCATTCTCAGCTTCACCTTTAAAAGATAAATAAGGTATAACTTTCATGAAATCCTCCTTTGATCACATGAAAACTATACCCTAAAGTTAGAACACTAAACTATTGCATGCTCTGCATAATTTTTAAAATGGTTTGATCTGTCAACTGCATGCCTTCACGACTAAGCACACCTAAGTTTAAAATGCTTTCTTCAACAGTTCTTCCAATGATGCCATCATTTGCAGACGCAAATGTGCCTGAAAGCGACCAAAGAGCCGATTTTACACCAATACTAGCAGAAGTTGCTAATTTTAATGCACAACTGTTTTTTGCACCATCACAAATCATTCCTGATAAATTGGCAATCATATTTTGAATGGTACCGCTTATTGCATCGTAATCGCCACCCATTAACCATGTTATGGCTGCAGATGCACCAGTAGCTGCAGAAATACCACAGCTGCATAAGGCAGACAACCTACCAATTTCAGCTTTGATATAGCAATTAATCAAATGACTTAAAGCAAGTGCTTTTGCCATTTTTTCTTTAGGTACATTATAAAATTCATCATAGGCATATAAAGGTAAAATTGCTGTTAAACCGTTATTACCACTACCATTAGAACTCATTACTGGTAAGGAAATCCCTGACATTCTTGCATCAGATGCTGCAGCAGTATAACACATCGCTCTATTGGCTAAATCATCACCTAATAACCCCTTGTCCATATTGAACTTGGTGTTGTAGCCTACGCCTAAACCCAATTTGTTTTCTAAGCCAGCTTTTGAAACAATAGCATTCATTTCCAAACCTTCCATCAAGAAAGAAACAGATTCAAATGCTGCATTTTCAACTTCATTCAGTATATCTTTTATGGTCAATGTTCTTATGTCAAAACTTGCATCCATAGATTTAATTTGATGGTCTACTAAGACTTCACCATTGTGGCTAATGTACGAAAAATGCTGATGCATGCCTTGAATAATCACAGTTGTTTCCTTATCCACTGATTTCATATTAACTTTTATCCATATTTTTTCATCAGTATCTGCAATAGAGACTTTAATTTTATGGATCACATGTTCATCTGAATCACCAATATGATGAATGCTTTCATAAATTTTCAAACCTAAGTCTGGATTACCAGTAACAGCACCAATAGCTGCTGCCTTTAATATGCCTACTTCGTCACTTTTGGGTATACCAACAGACAAACCATTTTTATATATGTTAGGACTCACTTCTACTTGGATTTCATCAATTGTCTCATGTCCACCAATGACTCTAGCTTTTGCAACTGCCAAAGTTACAGCCACGGGTTCAGTACATCCCATCGCTGGTTTTACTTCGGCTTCTAATAAATAAATCAATTCTTTTTTCATGTAAGACACCTCCACACTTCATATACGCAAATGACGTGCCAACTCAATGAATGTCAAATCAATTAATAATATTGTATTTGAGTTTCTCTAAAACATTGATTATTCTACTTTCTTTGAAGAAATTATAAATATCTTCTCAATGAAAAAGATGGTCAATCTCATTTTGAGACTCACCATCTTAATTTTGCATTCTCATTTTGAGATACATCTCATTTTGAGACTACAAATCATAATACTTGATTTTACGATATAAAGTTGCTCTAGAGATGCCTAAGGCGTTGACAATTTGCTCTACACCTTCTTTTGTTCTAGGATATTTTTCAAGCGCTATTTGAATCATCTCCTTTTCCAAAATCTCAAGTGGCACAATCATCTTCTCCTTTAAGCAACTCTCGGCAGATTTTGAAAGATTATTTGGTAAGTGCTTTTGAGATATTTTACTTTGATGACACATATTAACTGCATACTCAATAACATTTTCCATCTCACGTATATTGCCTTGCCATTTATATTGCTTAAAGAAATGCATAACCTCAGGTTCAAAACCCTGTATCTGTTTTGTTAATTTGATATTGTAACGCTTTAAAAAGAAATCTGCCAACATAGGCACATCATCCAATCGTTCTCTAAGCGGTGAGAGTCTTACAGGAATAACATTTAATCTATAATACAAGTCTTCTCTAAAGCCTTTTTCAGCGACAAGGGTTTGAAGATCTTGATGGGTAGCTGCAATAACTCTGACATCAATTGAAATACTATGTTTACCACCAATTCGTTCAACTTCCCGCTCTTGAAGGACACGTAGAAGTTTCGACTGAAGGTGAATAGGCATATCTCCTATTTCATCCAGAAAAATGGTACCCTTATTGGCAATTTCAAACTTGCCTGGTTTACCACCTTTTAATGCGCCTGTAAAAGCACCTTCTTCATAACCAAACAATTCACTTTCAATGAGACTTTCAGGAATTGCAGCGCAATTTATGGCCACAAAAGAGCCATTTCTTCTTAAACTTTCATTGTGAATTGCTCTTGCGAACAATTCTTTGCCAGTACCTGATGGACCTTGAATCAAAATCGTTGAATCCGACTTTGATGACTGCCTTGCTGTTTGAACCACATCCATAAAGTTTTTGTTCTTGCCGATAATATCATCAAATGTAACAACCTGTCTTTGGTTGATCATATCATTCATCACATGGATGAGATCCTCTTCTTTTGAAAAGGTTACAACCATCTGTTCCAAACGACCATCAATAATAATAGGTCTTGTCTGATATAAGAAGCGATCGACTCCCGATGAATTACGTCTTTCAAAACGGTCTTGATAACTTTGTTTTGAAAATCTAAAATCGTGAATCAGCTGTGAGATATTTTCATACTGTTCCAAAGATAATAATTTTTTGGCTTTGCAATTACCTTTCAAAATATTACCCTTTTCATCTAAAGAAACAATAGCAGAATCAATGAAGTTAAATAGAACCTCAATTTCTTCGGATTGTTTCTTAATCTGTTCAGTACTGATTTCTTCTCTAAGTTTGGAAGAAATTAAACCTGCCATTTTTTTTAGAAAGTTTAACAGATTTTCCTTATTATTTAATATTTGTTCTCGTTGAAACAAATCAAAGGCTACCAGTCCAATAATCCCAATAACTTCGTCTCCTAGAAAAATAGGACAACAAACTTCAGCATATTCTTTGCATATTGATTTTCTCTCACAATCTTGACAAACCAAATCCGTCCTAGGAGATTCAACAATATATTCCTGACCAGAATTTAAAGCCTTATAAAATACTGAGTTTTTAGCTACCTTTTGCCCAATTTGATCTACATAATTGCCCGTGGCTGCGATTCTATTGTACTGACGATCAATGACCGTTACATCCACTTGAATAACAGAGTTAATGGCTTGTATCACTTCTTCAATTGTCTTTTTTATGGTATTCATATCATTCATGAAAACACTCCATTAATCTTTCTATTACAACGGCTACACCATCTTCGTCATTGGATAAAGTCACTTCATCAGCACAATGCTTAATGGCTTGATTACTATTACCCATGGCCACACCCCAACCGGCCGCTTGAATAATGGCAAAATCATTATTGTCGTCACCAAAAGCAAGAACATTTTCCATCGCCAAATTCAAACGATTTGCAATCCAATTTAATGCTTCTGCTTTTGAAACCATTTGAGCAGTAATTTCAATCAATTGATTATTGTAAGTCAAAACGATATTAGATCGATGACCAAATAGTCGAATCAACTGATCCACATCTACATGTTCATCATTGATGATTAAAATCTTTAAAGTATCCTCATAAGATTTTAAATCTACAATTTTTTTGGAAACCATTTGAGGCCACATTGGATTTTCATCAAAATTAGTATATAAATCATCATCAATTTCCAAAGCTATTTTGGCTTTGGAGCAAGTATTAAGTAGTTCCTCCACGAAATTAGAATGTATGGACAGTTCTCTTAATAGAACATGATTGTAATAAATTCTTGCACCATTGTAGCAAACCACATAACCAGAAGCCAAAGGTTCCGGTAAAAGCTTTAAAGTATAACGTGGCGGCCTCCCTGTGGCAATCACTGTAACAACACCTTTATAATGACAACAGCTTAAACTGTTGAAATTTCTTTCTGATATGGATGAAGCTGAGTTTAGTAGTGTTCCATCTAAATCCAGACTTACTAATTTATACATAGTCACCTTTCCTGTTTCTTTTCCAATCGACAACTTCATTATAACAGAAAAAAGCCTATCAATGATAGACTTCCTTCAAGAACTTGACTATAGAATCACGGTAACTATACTGTGTGGTAACATTGCAATTTCACTATAAATCTCATCAATGTTAAAAGTAATCGTTTTATCTATATCCTTTTCATTCATGATGACTAAAACAACTTTTTTGTCAGGTCTTTTAAATGCTGTGACATACAAATCATGATCCTCACAGTTTACATGTACTCTTTTTGAATCTGGCGTAATGTATTTACTAAAATGACCAATATAATAATAGGAGCTGTTGTAATGTAAAACATCTTCTTGAGTATCTGAAATAATTGGGGCATCACAGTAATTGCCAACATGATTCGGACCACCCATTTCATTGAGGGTCAAATTCCAATCCAAGAAGCCCTCATTCCAGTTATTTAAATCACCAATGATATTTCTTCCGTATCGCTCACCTACTGACCAATCCTTTAGATGAACGCCACCTTCCTGACATCCCTCAGTAAATAAAAGATGCTTGTCTGGAAACAATTCATGAACCTTACCCA
Organism: Clostridia bacterium; assembly: GCA_016937975.1. Taxonomy (GTDB): domain Bacteria; phylum Bacillota; class Clostridia; order Peptostreptococcales; family Acidaminobacteraceae; genus JABXKX01. The sequence goes on along the minus strand of JAFGVN010000080.1, from coordinate 24,776 downwards.
CGTTTTCAAAGGCTTCACTAACATACCAATGAATACCTGTACCCCAAACGTATTTGGCTGCTTCTGGATCACTTAGAACAGCAGATGCTCTTTCAACAATAATATCTCTGTTATGATCCCAGACTAAGATTTTTTTATCTTCATAACCTTCAGAAACCATTGTAGGTCCCAAGTGGTTCTTTACAAAATCTCTTTCCTCTTCACCACTGTAAATACAGGAATCCCATACTTGTACAGCAGCTGGCTCATTTTGTACAGTTATGCCCCAAATACTTAGACCTTGATTTTCATATGCTTCTATGAACTTGGTATAGTATTTTGCCCAAACTGGCATATACTCTTCTTTCAATTGACCACCATGATTCATTTCATTGTTGGTTTTCATCCATGCAGGCGGGCTCCAAGGAGAAGCCAATAAATCTATTTTATCATTTCTGACTGCTTCTGCATCTTTAATCATTGGAATAACCCATTTAAAATCTCTTTCAATGGAGAAGCTTTCTAAAGCGATATCATACTCTTTTACATACGTATAATTTTCTAAAGCAAAATCACAACTGTGAATATGAACTCTACCGATGTTGTAATTTAAACCCTCAACAGGATCAAAGTAACTTTTTAAAACCTCTGCTCTTTTTTCCCTCGACATTAGTGATAAAGTATAGGCAGCCGCCTCCGTAAAAGCACCACCAAAACCCACAATACTTTGATAAGTTTTTGAAGTATCTACAGAAAGATCAACTGATTTTTTAATTGCTGTGCCTGGAATTGGGTTCTTTTCTGTTAATCTTTCGTTTGTGTCTTTTGCTGTTTGTATAACTTGTAATGCAATCATTTTCCCTCTATTCACCATAAGTTAAACCATGGAATATTTTAAATTGATGTTCTATGGTATCATATTGATCCATATTGACTGAATCGCTACCTTGTTCGCTATTCATTGGCCATGTTACTGGTAACTTGCCTTTGAAGTCCTTATCCCCAAAAAGAACGTCTGTAATGCCTAGGGCTTCCGTCCCTGGTAACCAAGCCATTACAAAAGCATCCCAATTGGCTATATAGTCTTTTACAATTAACGGTCTACCTGAAACCATTAAAACAACTTTTGGTTGTTTATACGATTCGACGCTTTCTAACGCTGCAAGATTCCCTTCTAATGCCTTTGGATGATGAAGTGATAAATCTGAGGTATCACCTTCCATTTCAGCATAAGGCATTTCACCAATTGCTACAACAATCACATCAGCATCTTCTGGATCATCTACTAATCGGTTCCCAAGGACTTCATAAAAGGCGTCTTTAATGGAAGTACCACCATAAAGGTCTTCATCCATTTGACCTTGCCAGCTTTTCGTCCAACCGCCGCATTGAATGCCTACAGAATCACTTGCGGGTCCAGTTAAATAAATCTTCATGTCTTTTGAAAGTGGTAAAATATTTTCATTTTTAAGAAGGACTAAAGATTCACTCACAGCTTCTCTTGCCAAAGCCTTTGATGCTTCAACTTGAAGTGCAGCAGGCGTTTTTTCTTCTGTTACATGAAACAGTCCTGCATCATATTTTAAAGTTAAGATCCGCGTCACAGCTTCATCAATTCTGGCAGTGGTAATATAGCCCTTTTCCACATTGTAAAGAATGGCTTCATAAACTTCCTTCCAGTTGTAAGGTTGCATCAACATGTCTATACCTGCATTGACAGCTGAAGCGACTTGCTGATTTAAAGTGCCTGGAAGGCCATGAATAGCTTCCCAATCCGATACAACAACGCCTTGGAATCCTAATTGTTCTCTTAATATACCATTGATTAAGGCTTCATTTTCATGCATTTTTACACCATTTACACTGTTAAAGGAAGCCATAATGGTTTTGGTATCAGAGGCTAATGCAGCCTCATAAGCCGGTAAATATAAGTCAAGCAATGCCTCCTGCGATACAGTCACATCGCCTCTATCTAAGAGGTTTGTACCTTCGCCTGTATTAAAAGTCGTGTAGCCATCGCCAATATAATGCTTGGTAGTTGCCATAACCCCTATCGACTGTAACCCTTCAATGTAGCTTTGACCTAAAGGTGCTACGATATTCACATCTTCACTGTAGCTTTCGTAACTACGGCCCCATCTGATGTCTTGTACGATTGAGACAGCTGGTGCAAAGTCCCAGTCTATACCTGTAGCTTTTAAATCATATGCGGTTTGTTGACCAATTTTAAACATTAATTCTGGGTTGTTGGCAGCACCTAAACCTATATTATGAGGAAATATGACAGCATTTTCCACATTGTTGTGACCATGTACAGCATCGATGCCATAGAGGATTGGAATACCGCTAGTTGATGCTCTTGAAACCTTTTCCATCCGATTGATCATGGTCACCCATCCTTCAGGAGAATTATCTGAGGGCGCACTGCCTCCACCTGATAATATGGAACCAATATTGTAAGTTTTTATTTCAGAAAGCTGGATGCCACCTCTTTCCGCTTGAATCATCTGACCGGCTTTTTCTTCTATAGTCATGGATGCCACTTTTAGAGGAATATCGCTTTTATCTTTGATGACAATACTTTCAGTAGTAGAATCCTTCTCAATTGGTTCAACATCATTAGAAAGATTCATAACGTCGTTCTGCGACATATTTTGTGTCATATTTATGTTCTTATCACTTTGACAACTCACTAGAAAGATTAATAGGAGCATCAACCACAATTTTTTCAAGATAAACCTCCTAGTATGTTCTCAATACTTTCAATTTCTTCACTTGTAAAGTTCATATTTTCTAGCGCTTTAAGATTTTCATCAAGTTGTTCTATTTTACTCGCACCCAAAAGCACACTCGTCATTCTGTCATCTCTAAGAGCCCATGCAATGGCCATTTGTGATAAACTCTGTTGTCTCTTATTTGCCAAATCATTTAATTGATTGAGTCTCATTTGAAGGACCTCTGTAATATCACTTGTATTGAGCCATTCACAGGCTGTTTTTAAAGCTCTTGAATCTTTTGGAATTTCTTTGAGGTATTTGCTTGTTAACAAACCTTGTGCTAAAACTTGATAACCAATCATTCCTGCTTTTTCATCATTTACATCCATCAATTGTTCTTTTTCAATCCAGCGATTTAACATGTTGTATGAGGGTTGTGTAATGACATAAGGGACATGATGTTTTCTTAAAAGCTCTTGAGCTTGCCTCAAGTCTTCTGCCCCATAATTGGATAATCCCACATATAAAGCTTTACCTGATAATACAATATCTCTTAAAGCCAAAACAGTTTCTTCCAAATCTGTTTCAGGGTCAGGTCTGTGGTGATAAAAGATATCCACATAATCCAAATTCAATCTTTTAAGGCTCTGATTAAGACTGGCAATAAGATATTTTCTAGACCCACCATCACCATAAGGCCCAGGCCACATACCATAGCCTGCTTTTGTGGAGATAATCAGTTCATCACGATAACCTTTTAAATCTTCAGCAAGTATTTTCCCAAAATGACTTTCTGCACTACCAGGAGGTGGTCCATAATTATTGGCAAGATCAAAGTGGGTAATGCCTTTGTTAAAGGCATGCAGAACCAATTGTCTTTGAGTTTCATAATCATCTATATCTCCAAAGTTATACCATAAGCCTAAAGAAATCACTGGCAATTTTAAACCTGATTTTCCTAATTTTCTATACTTCATGTGTTCATATCGGTTTATATTCATTTAAGACTCCTAACTCAGTGCAATGTCAATTTGTTTAACTTGTTGATTTCTAATAGCATATGCATCCTTATCAAGTACTCTCATCATAGTTTTCATTGATCCATCTTCATAAGTTAATGTATATGAGGTTACTTTAACGCCATCTTCACCAAATGTATTTTTTCTTGTTGGGTTATGATAAACCAATTCTGTTGTACCAAATATTCTTGATCTTACTTGATTATTTTCATCAAAGAATGATTTTTCTAGAATCGGATTTAAATGAAACTCTAAAGTATGGTCATAACTAAAAATCTTTGAACCTGTCATCATGAACAACCACATGGAGATTAGTTCTGATGTTGTCCCTGTTAGCCTAGATACAAAACCTCTACCATGATTGGCATGATCTGGATTTCTAGAAGAAGCAATAAAGGATGAATTTTCAAGGGTACTTCTACCATAAACCTCAGGCTTCATGAAAGGTGGAAAAGCAGTTTGAATACTATCAAAATACTCCTGATATAAACCACTTTTCAAAAGTCCTAATAAATACTTGTAAGACATATGCATAAACACGGATTCGCGTTCCAACCATCCTGCAGTAAAAGCTCTTGCTCTGCCAATTTCATAGGATTCGGACTCAAGGGATGCACTGGTTACATACATTTTAAGCTTTTCATCATAAAGTTCACTATTTAAAACGAGGTTGGCCATTTTAGAAGCTTCTTCTTTGTTTTTTAGTTGTTTCAAGTATCTTGCTGGCGCTTCTAAAAATAATGGCAAAGGACGCATCTTCCATGTTTTAACATGAACATTTTGCAATCCAATTACAGGATGTTTTGAATCAAGCATATCATAAGTTTCTGCCTCATGGATTAAAAAGGTTACCAACACGCCATGACCTAATTCGATGCCTTTATGTATACTCTCATCAATATCCTTTTCAACTTGAACAAGAAATGCTTTAACAGTCTCTGGTGTTAAAGTTTCACTTTTCTCTGACATATAATCATAATTTTCATCATCAAAACGCTCTTTAGCATCTTGGATATGTGACCATGTAGCCTCTGTAGATCTTCTTTTTTCCTCTAAATAAGTCTCTATAAAGGTCTTCACACTTTTAGGCACTAAAATATTTCTTTCCAACTTACCATAAGTTGTTTTCAAAATTTGTACAATTCTATTGAGTTCTGCAACTTCACTTGTGCCTGATCCGAATAATCCAGGCAATCCATTCATGGCATCATTCCATCCAGGTTTATCACTGTTCATCATAATGCCTATACCAGATGGATCAAAACTTGAAACTTTATTTAAAGTTAGAATTAAAAGTTTTGTAAACAAATCTGTAACAAAAACGGTTTGATCTTCTTTTTTATGCCAGTTTGCAGAATCATAAGACAACTTAAGTTTCTCAATACGCTGATCATCTTTAAATAAACCATGATATTGTCTAACTTCACCTTTTTCATTAAGAACATATTTTTCTTTTCTTTTTAGGACGACTTCTGGACTGATAAAATATCTTAAAGGCAGATCAAACATAAGAGCTTCTAAATTTTCCGGATACACATTAAGATAGTTTTCAACTAAATCCATATTGTAGGTCCAATGATCAACCCAGAATCCATGTCCATACGCTGCTTCATTGGTCTGTTCACCACAACCAATGATGGATTCCAGAAACTTTTCTTCTGAGCCTTGTATTTTAATTTTATTTGATTTAAGGGTCATTAAAACTGCACCAGGTGTAAAGGAATCTTGTAATAAGTTTTTAACTAAATCTTTATGGGTCAAAACCTTTGACAAGATCTCTTCATGGTACTTCTCTTTTACTTTGATTTTACTACCCTGAATGGATAAAGGATTTTGCCCATCCATTTGTATGAGTTCCATGAACTGCTTGATATTGTAGAGACCTGCCTCTTTGACGAAATATACATCGTTTCTTCTATTTTGATTTACATCTCGATAATTTCCAAGACCATGAGAATAATAAGCTGGCTCTACATAAAAATCATTGTATTCTCTTTCCATATCACCATGAATACGTGAAAAAACATGATATACAATAGGTTCTTTTTCACCTTTAAAAACAATGGGATAACCACCACGTAAAAGATTGTCAAGATAACTTTGCTTGACATAAGCATCAAACATAGGATAAGCTGTTTTGCCCTTGACATCAGCAGTTAGTTTTTCACCAAGTAATTGTGCTTTCTCTTCTTGAGCCATAAAGTAATCTGAATTAAAAACAGATTGATAAGATAACAGTTCATCATAGTGAAGCATTTTACCAATTACTGTAAATAAAGTACTTTTCTCTTTAAGCTCCAAGGCAACTGCTGAAAAAGCACAAGGCAACTTATTGGCTGCCACTTGTTCTTCAGACAAAAGTTGATTTAATGATTTTTTTTCAAATCTTTGCGCTTTTAAATTACTGGTTTGATAACCAAATAAAAGTTCTGGATCATAGATGACAGGTACTGGTTTCTCTTTGAAATAGGAACAGTAAAAATGTCCAGCATCCACACTACCAACAGAAGCACTGTCTTCTGTCGTTGAACGATTTTTATAAAACATCATGTGATGGTCTTCAAGGACTTCAAACCAAGCCACTGCAAGATTTGACATATTCTTAATGACAAAATTGTTATTCTGATATGGCCAAAGTGTCATCAAACCATCAATAATTTCAACAGGAGATGAAATATCATTTAAAGGTTCTAAATCGACTTTTCTAATTAATGCAGGATAATCTTCGTCTGTTGATGTAAAGTATTTTACAGTTATTTTAATTTCTAGGGTTTCATTTTCTTCAACAAAACTCACACTGTTGTTCTCAATAATCATCCTTCTTTTATATCTATCATTAGACATAGAAGAAAATATTTCATGAACCTTGTCATTTTTTTTGATAAAAGTTCTGTAGCCTGTTAATTCTGTTCTTTTATAAGCCATGTTGGCTGGAACAAAGTCCATAATGGCTCCATCTTTATTTTCTACACCAAAACCAGCAATACCCTGACCTCTATTGGTATAATAGACCCACATAGGAATGCCTTTAATTCCAGCAACCCCTGGTAAAAAACTAGCAAAGGGCTTTTGTTCATCATATTTTTCTATGATGAATTTTTCGTTTTCAAATCTATAATTATTCATGGTTTAATCCTTCAATTCTTCAATTTCTTTTGCTTGATAGACTCTTACATAATCCACGACCATTTCTTGTGGAAAGATCGAGTCATCAACGCCTTTTGCACCACCCCAGTCACCACCAACAGCAATGTTTAAAAGCAAATGGAATCTTTGATCAAAAGGCCATTCAGCTTCTGTTGGACAGTTCACTAAATTATATGGCTTATACACAAAGTACAATTTGTCATCGACATAAAACTTTATTTTGTCGGGCAACCATTCTATTTTATACAAGTGAAAAATCTCGTGAGCATCTTCTCTTATGACTGATTTACCCAACTGAGTCCCTTTCATATGATTATAACTTTCTGTATGAATGGTCCCATGGATTTTACCCATTTCATAACCGACATGCTCCATGATGTCTATTTCACCTGAATCAGGCCAGTTCCCATATTTCCAGTCCGTTGGTAACATCCAAATAGCAGGCCAGGTTCCGGTTCCTTCTGGAAGTTTCGCTTTCACTTCAATGAGACCATAGAGCCAATCTCCCTTGTTCTTTGTAATCATTCTAGAAGAAGTATAATCCATATTTTTATACGCTTCTTTTCTTGCGGTTATGGTTAAAAAACCATTCGCCACATAAGCATTTGCATCTGAAGTATAATACTGCAGCTCATGATTGCCAAAACCACTTCCACCTGTATCATAAGACCACTTTTCATCGTCAGGTAGTCCTTCATAATCAAACTCATCAGACCAAACCAATTCATAAGTTAAATTGTTTTCATCATATACAAAGTCCACTGCTTTGCATGGATCTGTATCTTCTAATTCTGTCATCTCAGATGTTGCATTTTCTCGATTCGTTATATCGCCATTTTCAAGGGCTTGTAGATTTTCATTTGTTCTATTTGGTTCTGATTGACAGCCTACTAGCAAGAAAATCATAAACCCTATTATATATTTTTTCATGTTATTCACCTGTAATTCCTGCGTTTTCAATACCTTCTATAAATTGCTTCTGTGCAAACAAGTAAACAATTAAAAGTGGCAACATGCTTATAAAGGTAGCAGCCATTTTATAAGCTTCGTTAATTCGCGCTTCCCCTGATTGACCTGGAATGGCTGTACCCATTCTAGCAAAGTTACCATCAAAGGTCGCAAGTTTAATAGAAAGAAGTTCTATGCCACTTCTTACAAAAGTGGTTGTGACGTATGTTTCATTCCAGTTCCATACAAATGAAAATAAAAAGACAATGGTTATGGCTGTTATGGACATCTTGACAATCACATGATAAAACACTTGAAAAGCACTAGCTCCATCTATTTGAGCTGCTTCATCCAAGGAATATGGAATCATCTTAAAGAAATTGTAAAAGATTAAAACAGCAATGGCTGAGTTCACACCTTGTCCTAAGAAAGACATGGACAGTTGTGGATAAACAGTACCGATCATCTGTAATGAAAATTGTTCCTGTACCGACGTGAACATCATAATCCTTGGAATAATAACAATTGGAATAGGAATCACAAAGGATACTAGAATAAAGACAAACCACATTTTCTTGAATTTAAAATCAAATCTAGCCAATGCATATCCTGTCAATGCGGTTATTATCGTTTGAGACAACGCTAAAACTGTTGTAAACCACAAAGTACTGTAAAAGGCTTTTGGAATGTTTAAAACAAAATTTGCAACCTTGAAATTGGAAAAAGACAAGGAAGTTGGCACCCACATCACTTCTGGATCAATGATGTCCTTTTTTGACATGAAAGCCATGGATAACATCTTAAGAAGTGGATATAAGAAAACATAACTGACTGAAATCAGCAAAATGTAAACACAAATTCTTGTTATCATCTTATAGAGACGATGACTGTCTATGAAATTATGTTTAAAGGATTTTATAAAGTCCATTATTCCACCTGCCCATCTTTATTTCTAAATATATAGAAGGTTATCCCTACAAATATCATAACGACAAAGGTATAGATCCATGAAAATGCTGAAGCCAGTCCCAAACCACCCGCAGTATTATAAATGGTATCTTGTATCATTTGGTAAACTGGATTTAGATTGTACAAACCTAATTGCACAATGGTAAAAATAGTAGTCACAAGGACTATGGGCTTAATGAGCGGCACAGTAATCTTCCACAACATTTGCCAACTGGTTGCCCCATCAATTTCTGCTGCTTCGTACAAACTTTTATTGATCTTTTGTAAGCCATTTATAAATAGAATAATCGGAATCCCTGTAAACCAAAGCACCATTGAAAAATTCTCAAAGAGAAAGCTTAATGCCTTTGCCAGTATTGGACTGGCATTATAAATAATCATAAAAATGACCGAGGTTTCCAGTGAACCCATTTCAGTATTTCCTGAATCCATTAACTGTTGCATCACCGACCCTGACATGATGATCACTGGCAAGAAATAAATTAATCGAAACCCTGCTCTAAACTTGATTTTCTGATTCAAAAGAATCGCCAGAATAAAAGCGATAACAATAATTACTGGCGCATAGATGACAATGTAAATGCAAAAGGAAATAATATTTGGGATAAACTCAGTGTTTCTCAAAAAAGCTGAGATATAATTGTCATATTGATTCCACTGCATTTCCCAACCTCGAACGGTTAAGGTTACATCGTTAAAACTCAAGTAAATGGTATAGAAGAAAGGGATCGCCGTAAAAATTAAGAAACCGATCATCCATGGCGACATAAATAAATAGCCCATTAAATTTTGTCGCGATTTATGCATATTTTTTCTTTTCATGGGTCCTCCTACTCTACGACTACATATGAAACACCTGGTACTTTTAGGTTGTCATAAATCACGGTTTCTTCATTGTAATTGATGTAAATCATTACGCCATTGTCATAGGTATTTTTAATGACATTAGGAAGTACTTCTTCACGTTTTAACCAATAGGCATTTAGAACTGGCTCTAAAGCACTTGATACTTCTTCATACACTTTCTTTATCAGATGTTCATATTGTGTAAACTCAGTAGAATAAAAATCCAATGCATTGGTAGATGACAATAGATACGACGGCTCCTTCGTTAAAACAAAGGATGGATATAAATTATAATCAATCATCTTTAAAATATCTTTATCTCCTGAAAAGGAGAAATTGCTATAAGGGGCATAGACTTCCATGGATTGATTTAGCACCATAGATAAAAAGGGAACTGTTTTTGTCTCAATCAAATATTGGGTTGGGTAAACAGGTGCCTGTAAATAACGATCTGTATATGGCCAGAAGTACTGATTGGGTGTTTTAAGGTTGAGTTTCATTTCTAAGTTAGAAAGGGTCTCTTGATACAAACTTACAACATCCTCTTCTTCCATGACTGTTTTGCCATGTTCCGTAAACAAATGTGATGAAATACCCTCTATGGTATGACTCTTTAAATCCAGGTCTTTCAAATCCTTCAATTGTCGCTTTAACCAATCCACACTTACACTAGGCTTAGCAAAATTAAACTCTGTAATGGGTTCATCATCGACTTCAGTTAATGTGACATACCAGTTATTGATATGTTTGATGGCTTTATTTACCTCACTGGCTTGCTCTGCATTAAACTTCAAATAATCCTGATCAAAGGAAATATCATAGTTTGAGGATACCAATGATTTGAATTCACCTTTTGTTCCGATTGCTCTTGACCAATTGGACTCCCATGGCTTGCCTGCAGTTATACCGCCTTCTTGCCAACCCATAAGTCCTGAATTAATATTTTCTATGCCTTGACTAGAAAGTTGATTTAATAGACTTTCAACGTCCAAAGCTTTTGTGACAACACCATCTACAAAGTTTAGAACACTTTTCTTAATATCGCTCATAATAAAATCTAAGCGGATTGGCAATGCATCTAGATTATCTCTTCTTTCCAGTTGACCTGTGGACTTTAAATAGTCTCTATAAGTCAAAGCCATGCCAGTATAATCTGCCTTCAAGTCATCAGATTCATGAATAAATACATAACTGAAGGCTATGTCATAAGCTTCAGGTTCATCCATTAAAGTAAAATAACCTTCACCCCTTTTGTTGAACACTTGATAATAAACACTATTTTTTACAAATCTTGGATAAGCCCAAGTATAAAGGGTTGTGTTTTCTTCAGGCATGACAACCACTTCCATATGGTAATCCCCTTTTGTTGCAAATCCTATAAAAGCAGCGTCAGATTTTGTATGAGCAATACCATACAATGGCATGGTAGGGTTTTTAAAAGGTACATAGTAAATTTCCGCTAAATTATAATTATATGTGCTTTTAGAGAGATTCTCGCCATATACTTTTGCTTGATAAGGCTTTAGAGATTCATTGTAATCATTGAATTCAATTAAAGCACCTGGACCGTCTGGAACTAGTACATATCCTGGAATCTCTGGTTTTTTTACAGCATCGCCATGTTTGCCAGTTTCAGGATCATAAAGAGCATATGCTCCTCCACTGGCTCCCAAAAATGGATTTAGCATAATAGAGGCAACAACAGGTTTATCTGATCCTGTGATTTCATTTTCATAAATTTCCAAATCATAGCCTTGATCCGTAAATATCAGATGGGCTTTAACCTGTAAATCAATTTCTTCATAATTCATTTCAAGGACAAAATGATTTTCTTCTCCAAGAACACCTTTCAGCATTGAGTTGCCATCCACACTTGGTAATCTTTTGATACCTAAGGAATCATCATAATACTCCACAACAATCAAGGAATTGGCAATGGCTGTAAAGGTTTCATTTAACTTTTCTTCCAAAGGCTCATAACCTAAAGGTTCTTCTTCTCTTAAAGCTTTTTTCACCTCTTTCGCCGTTGGAATATCTAAGCCTGTTTTCCATGTATAATGGTTGGTTTTATCCGTGATAAAAAGTACATCACGTTCATCTCGATACTCAAATATAAAATTATTGTTTTCATATAGTTTTTCTATGTTCTCAGGATGTTCAATGACTTGAAATGTTTCATAGGCTTCAACGTCACTGATTTTCTTAAAGGTCGTTTCAGCAAAACCAAAGGTCATAAAAGCCAACACGACAAAAATGAAAACGAGTACTTTTTTACGATGTAACATTTCTTATCACCTCCCGAACAATAACTTCAAAGAAATCATAAACTTGCTCGCCCATTAAAATGACAATTAAGACAACGATTGCAATTACAAGCATCATTAGCACACTCATCACAATGGACTGCAAAGCTGTTTTTGTAGTATACTGATGGACTTCAATTAACCCTATAACTACAATAACAGCAAACCATATGGTGGTGCCTAACTGTATAAAGTCAATGAAGAAAGCTTCATTGTAAGTTAATATATAAGATAATCCTGTAATGGAAAGTACGCCAATGATTAGTGGTGCACTGGCATATGAGACCAACATAAAAATTTCCTTCAAAGAACCATCACCATCTTTTATTGAGGTCACCAAATAGTTGGTAAAGACAAATAATAAAGATAATGAAAAATAGCTTAGGATCACAGCATTAAAGTCAATTTCCTCTATTGGACCAACACTAAATAAGAAATCTCGACCAAAGTAGCTGTGTATATAAATAAAGAAAAAGCCAATATAAATCATAACAGCACCTAAAAGAGAACCTCTTTTTTTGATTTTTAAATCATAATAGGCATCAATGGGATGTCTTAAAAAAGTAAAGAGAAAAAGAAGATCATCAAGCCATTTAATACCTTGAAGTTTTAAAAACTGATGTTTGAACCATTTTTTCAGTTTTTTCTTCTTATCCATAAATTTATGAATTTGAAGTATTGCCATAAGAAGAATTAATCCAACAATTATTACTGTTAAATGACTTTGAAGCCATTTGTTTCTTACTTCCCAATAAGCTTGCGAAAAATAATATTTACTTCTAGCAATTTCAAGATGTTTCATAGCATCTTCATAGCGTTCTGTATACAAATAGATTTTTCCAAGGCCTTCATGGGCAAGTCTTAACATTTGATTCTTCTTAAGAATATTGAGCCATAGGGTTTCTGCTTCACTGTAATGGCCATTTTTAAAAGCATCAATGGCTTCATAAATTTCTGTAGCATATGACGTTGGTACAAAAGACTGAATATAAGAGTTTTGAGAATCAGCTGCCCATATTCTACCTGTATGATCTACAGCAATGGCATTTAAATTTGAAAACAAGCCAGCAATATCTTCTGTTTGATGATTACCACCAAAAGCATGGACAAACATGCCATCATTGGAATACACCCAAACTAAACCATATAAAGATGCAGCATAAATCACACCATTGTCATCTACGTAAACATCAATTAAATCGTCTGGTGCAAATTGATAGCCATTAAAAATATTATTGCCCGCTGTATTATGCTTCGCTAAACGGTCTGTAGCATTAAATCCTATGGTAGTAGAGTAAACAATATTTTCATGATCTACAAAGGTATTGGTCATAGTAATGGGAACACGACTCTGTAGATTTTCCATTTGTGCTTCTGTAAAGAACATATTTTGCAACTTTTCGACAAAGTTGAGTTCCACCTTGTTGGAAGCAAAATAACCTAAAAATTTCCCACTGTTGGAGAGTTGTATAATACCATTTAAAACCCCTTCACCAATGAGATATAAGTTACCTTTAGAGTCAACAGCAACTTTCATAGGTTTATAAGGTGTATTACCAAAAGCAATATCAGTAGGTTTTGTAATAGCCTCTACAAAATCCCCTTCATGTTTATACTTCAATACCGCTTCAGAACCTGAATCTGCTACATATAAGTAATCCTCTGTAACATAAATCCCTCTAGGCTTTTTTAAATGATTATCTTCAATTATGCGGTCAACTGTACTGTTCTTAATGTTATAGACCACAATCCTTTTGTTGCCAGTATCTGCTATATATAAATCTTCATTGTAGACGAACAAGTCCTCAGGTTCTTTTAGTCCTAAAGAGATTAAGGTTTGCTCTGGTAAATAAGCATCTTGTGTCTTGGTCCATTTTCCCTTTGAATTAATGGTCCATGTAAAGGAAGTCGCAGGTGATGCAAGGGTCACACTTGAAAGCAGAAGAATTATAGCAATTATAAGCAACCCTATTTTTTTTGTTTTCTTTTTCAAATGGCCTCCTATTTAATCCCTGAGTGACTCATGGTGTTCATAACCTTTGATTGCATAAAAATAAAAATAATCAAATTCGGTAAAAACATAATTAAACCTGCTGCTGCTGCCATACCAGCGCCAGCAATTGAGCCTTCCATAGCACGATCTGTAAAAGCATTTAAATAAAATGCTAGGGTTTTAATAGACTCATCTGTTACAAATAAATTTGAACTTTCCACACTGTTCCAAACCGCCTGGAAGGTTAAAATACCTACCGTTGCCATTGCAGGCGTTATAACAGGCATGATGATTTTTGTGATAATGGTAAAATCTGATGCCCCATCGATCTGCGCTGCTTCTACTAAAGAATCTGGAACTTGGTCAATAAACTGCTTCACAAGAAACAAACCAACTGGCATAGCCAATAGTGGCAGAATATGTACTGCAAAATTGTTGATTAAGCCCATTTTTTGAATAATCAAATATCTGGGTATGGAAACTGCTATAGGTACAAACATTAAAGCAATTTGATTGATATCCAGCAAGTGTTTCTTGATACCAAACTTTTTCTTCGATAATGCATAACCTGCCGCTACAACGATCAACATGTTTAAAACTACAGTCAAGCCAGATACCACAAGTGAATTAAAAAGATAGCGACTCATAGGAACACCTGTTGTAGAGGCTGCCTGCCATAACATCATAAAGTTATCTAGTGTTGGTTTTTGTACAATAAACCTTGGTGGAAACATAAAGAGTTCATCTAAAGGTTTAAAGGCGTGATTGATGATGTATACGACGGGTAAAATCATAAAAAGCGCCAGAGGCAAAAGGATCAAATAGAATTTTATTTGTGAACGGTCAAAATTCTGAGGGTTCACTCTACTGCCTTGTAATTTCATTGTTGAACCTCCATTTCTTCCTTTTCACTGAATAAACCATATGCAACTTTTGCAAATACCCAAACCATTAAAAGAAGTACAACAGAAACTGCTGCCGCATAGCCCATTTCATATCTTTGAAAACCATAATCTTCAATATGGTTAATGAGAAGCTGAGCTGAATATTGTGGTGTAGGATTGGTTCCTGATAAAGCCACACCAATCCATCCTGTATTAAAAGCACCTACTATGGACATAACAGCACCAAAGAGCATCTGTGGTTTCATAGAGGGTATTGTAATATAAAGAATCTCTTGAAAACGATTTGAAATACCATCAATAGCACCTGCTTCATAAAGTTCGGGACTTACATTTAAGATGCCAGCTACCATGGCTAAAAAACCAATCCCCATAGAAGACCAAAGGGATACAATAATGACAATGGTCATTAAGTATTCTGGCGATACCAGGAATTGTATTGGGGAGTCAATCCAGTTCCAGTTTAATAGTAAAGCATTGATATAACCGGCTTCATTACCACTGAATAAAGTTCTCCATACCACACCAATCATAACAGGACCTACCATAGAGGGTGTATAAAGTATCAAGGCAAAAAGGGTTCTTGGCACCTTTTGAATCTGTGCCAACATCCATGCCAAGATAAAGGATAGAATGTATCCTCCTGGTCCAACAATCAAGGCATACTTTACGGTGTTGGGTAAGACATATTTTAGAAAGATTTCATCTTGGGTCAACAACATCACATAGTTGAACACGCCATTGAATTTTGGTGTTTCAATAACATTGAAATACGTCAAGCTCAAATAAATCGCTATCGCAACAGGTATTGCAATAAACAGAGAGAACAAGACGCCATAAGGCAGAAGCAATAATAGTGTTGCTACACTATCTTTTTTAGCTAATGTATTTTTTTTATAAGCCTTTAACCATTTCATCTACTTACCTCTTGTTTCCATCTGTTCTTCTATCCAATCAATATCTCTTATATGATAAGGTTTGATCACTTCTCCCGTTTGATTTAAATAACCAAACTCTATCATTTTTCTTGTAATTTCTCTGTTAATCGTAATGACTTGTCTGTCAATGGCAATTCTTGTAGGTACACCATTAAAAACTGCTTGATTCCAAATGTCGGACAAACCTCTTTCAAGCATGTATTGGCCAGGTGTTCTAGGAACATCTCTAAGCCATTTAATTTGATCGAGTATAATCATCTTGTCTTTAACATCTAATGGCGAATTTTGTACGGCAGCTAAATTGCTGGATAGCCATAAATATTCTGGACCATAAATTGACTGCATGGTATAAGAATAGTTGGTTTGTACCGATTCACTGGTCCACCATTTTAAAAACTCCCAGGCTTCCTCTGGTCTTTTGGTATCTTTTAAGATGGTACTGCCTCTACCATTGGCAATATACCATCTGTTCATCTCGTTATTTTCATCTACAGTACCTGGATATGGTGCGAGTTCCCATTGTCCAATCAGTTCTGGGGCTGCATTTTTAATTTGCATGTATGAAACAAAGTCTGTAATACCAATAGGTAAAGTGCCATACCTAAAAGAATTGTAAAATAGTGGTTCTTGTTCTGGTAACGCATACATGGTAAAGAGTTTTGTTAGCATGTCAATACCAGCAACCGCTTCAGGTTCATCAATGGCAGCCTTAAGTCCATCAGGTTCATAAAGAACGCCACCTTTTTGATAGATAAAAGGACTGGTCTGATAAAACCATTTTAATGAACCCCCACCTGCAATAGGATGATAATAGTTCATACCATAACGCTGCAGTTCTGGTAAAAGTTCAATGACTTCATCCCAAGTATCTGGCACCTCCAAATTCAAGCTCTCAAAAATGTCTTTTCTATATACGGTTGCATAAAATTCTAGTGTTTCAGGCAGCGCGTATATATCATCTTCCAAAACATATGGTACAAATGCACCAGGGGTAAATCGATTGGCTACTTCCCAGAAATCATCAAAGGACGTTAAATCATATGCGGCATCACGAATGGCTAAATCAAAGGGCATATAAGACAACAAACCCATGGCAACATCAGGTGCCTCTTTTGCTGCACTTGCTAAAATCAATTTATTTGCATCTGGCATAACAGATATTTTCACCTTTATACCTGTCTTTGGCGTAAACTCCGAATCCACCAACTTTTGCAAGGTATCTACATGTGTAATAGGTCTGTTCACCCAAACATTTAATACATCTTCATCATTTTTTACAACATATTTATCTGAGGTAAAAGAAGCAATAAACTTCTTGAAATTAAAAACTTGCTTTTGAACAATACTTGCATTATCCTTTTTATCTAAAGTATCTGTATAAAAAACAAACTCATCTAATGTCAACGGTTGTTCCATTAAGACTTCCATGGAATCCCCCAACATTTGATTCACAGATCCAGAGCCAGAGTACAATTCTTCAAAGTATAAAGGCAGTTCATCTGGTTTTTCAAGCATCTTATCCAATTGAACCAAGGCCTTTTGAAGATATGACAGAGAAGCACTTTGAACACCGTTTGGAGCGTATGCACTGGTATGATTGATGACCGATTTAATTAATAAATCATAAGCTTTCAAATAGGCTTCTGTATCTTCAAGATAATCTGTTAATTTCCAAGTTCTGTTCTTATCGACTTCTTTTCCTGTAATTTTTCTTATGTCCAAAGAAAAGGTGTTGATGTGGTCAATGACCAATTGTATCATTCTCACATCTGCTGCAATAGGTGCATAGTCAGCTCTTAAACTTATTTCATGTTTACCTTGAGTCAAATAAAATTCATATGGCTTTCCCTTTTCATTTGATAAGGTTTCATAACTGAATAAATTGGCTTTTGTATCTTTAATACCGTAGGCAGAAACTTCCTTAAAAGGAATTTCACCGTCAATTCTCAAGGTTCTAAAGACTTGAAAATCATCTTTTCCTGGTAAACTATGAAAAGCTAATTTATAATTACCGGTTTCTTCTACTTCTACTTCAAAAGTGATTTCTTTTCCTGGATCAACCCAAGACTCACCTGAAATGATATTCAATTTCTTATCTACAGGATCATTTGGTGAAACTGTTGGTGAATCATAACTCATCAAACGAACATAAGAAGAATTTTTTAAAGTATATTCTGTGGCATTGACAGAAATTGTAATGTCCTTTAATGGTACATCTTGATAATAAGCTTCATAGGTTGGTATTGCTTTGGGCTGAGTAAGCGTAAGATCTCCTGGTACGAAAATACTTGAAGAAACATTCTGTATAACAATTTCATGTTCCCCTTTGCTTAAATAAAAACATAACGGATCAACAGTGTAATACAAATTGTTATAAAAATCAGTGTGATAAATACCTGACTTTCTCTTTTGAATAGGCAGGGCTTCATCGCCATAACTGTCTAATATAAAATTCTTTGTCTCATCTTGCCAAAACAAAGGCAAATCAATGGTACTGGCTTCATAGAAAGGCTGTACACCATCTATGGTAATTTTAATGGTGCCGTTATTTAAAACAGAATCGTCCATTTTATAATCCAGACCAAAATAATAAAGCCCATTTTCATTGACATGCACTTTATACTGTACCTGATCTTCATAATATAATTTTTCTACAGGGTCAGGCTTGATGGTAATGATTTCATCACCCATTTTCATGTCATAGGATGAGATATATTCAAAGTATGAATATCTACTTTGGTTTAAGGACTGATTCAAAAGCTCAAAAGCTTCTAAAATCTCTTGGTCACTCATAATCTGATCCCCTTTGTAGAAAGGTTCTTTTGTTGTGAATAAAGTTATAGCAACTGCTATCATACTAATAACCAGCCCCACCAAAGTGATGCGCCATACATTCTTCATATCCTGCTCCTAATAATTCTCAGTGAGATCACCAAAGGTGATCTCACTGATTAATGGTTATTTATTATAAAATTCTTTTAATCCGTCATTTAATAATTTAAAGGATTCTGCAAATCTTTCATCTGACAAGTCATCCCATTCAGCTAATCTTGCTTTCACATTATCTGCCCAGTTTGCTTCAGTTCTCATTGCACCAACAATATTTACATCCCACATATTTTCAAATTCAAATAAGTTAGAGCGTCTTGCGCCTTCAAAGTCATAATACCAAGGATATGCTTTATCACTTACATCCCAGAATTGTCCCTTTTCCCATAAATCAAGTATTTCATGGAAACCAGGCATTAAATCTGCGTCTGCAAATCTTTTGTGCGTTTCAGAAGAATACCAAATATTCATTTGGTTGTTAAATTCATCACCTGTAACAAGTGGGAAAGAGTCATTTAAAGATGTTTTTAAGACTTCACCATCTAAGAACATTTGATCAGCTCTTGCTTGCCATGCTCTTGTGTCACCAGTCCAGAAAGCTGCAAAGGTATAAGTTAGTTTCATTTGTGCTTCTTCTTCAGGAGATAATGTAGAATCACCATCATTCATTGCATAGTTGTAAACTGAGAATGGGTCTAATACAACACCAACAGTATTTCCTTTGTAATCTGTAGATGGTCTAGGATAAATATCCCAATCTGCAGCTTTTGCTCTTCCCCAGTGATCTTCAGCAGGATGAGCAGCATCACCCATCATCCATGGATCAGCTTCCAAGGTTAACAATTTGTTTTCGATGAAGAATTTAAAGCCCCACCACCAGTTCTCATCCATTACTTCAACTGGAATGTTACCAATTTCATTTTGTGGATATATGGCATAATCAGACCATTCTGCAATGTAATCGATCATTGTAGCCACTTCATCAGAATCCAATTGAACATAATCTTCCGATGGGAATTTCAGTAATGAATCCGTAATACTCGTTGTACCTGTGTTGATTAATCTAAAAGGTGTATCCATTGCCCCATAGAAGTTTTCCATGTCAGCTTGAGCAATAAAATCTGTATAATCATCAATTGTCCAATCTGGATCTGGTACATCTAAGTTATTGTCCTCAGCCAATGATTTGTTAATGAAAATACCCCATGGTAACAAGTACTGTGGTAAACCACCTTGGAAACCATTGTAATTCATTAAGCTCATAACAGAAGTGTTGAAAGATTGATATAAAGGATCCTCTGAGAAAATAGATAAATCTGCAACTAAACCTTTTGCAATGTCACCTGGTAAGTCTGTAGAAGCAAACAAGTCAGGATATTTGCCATATTCAGCTTTAAAGTTTTCTCTGTGTTGTGCCCATGTACCATTTTCATCGTCTGGACCATCAACTTTTGCAAAAATATTAATTTTTACATTTGGATAAATCATGTTAAAGGCTTTTGCAACAGCAATTGCAGCACCTTGATTTTGTCCACCAATTTCCTCTGGTAAAATGTCTTTTCTGCCAATGTCTTCTAAGTATGAACCATCACCTGACCAAAGCATAATCGTGATTTCGCCTTCCACATTAGGATCTAAGGCTTCATAAGCTGGTACTTCAGGTTCTTCTGGTGTTGCAGCATCATTTGTTGTGTCATTAGTAGATTGTGTGTTTTCTACTTTGTCATTCACTGTGTTGTTGTTAGCATTGTTTGAACATGCCACGAAAGATGACAATATCAATACCACAACAAGTAATAAACTCATGATTCTTTTCATTTAATCCTCCCCAATTAACTTTTTCGAAAAAGGAAATCGATTTCGAAATGGTCTAAAAAAAATTAGTCCTTTAACTTAAACACTTGGATGTTATCAACAATCATTTTTACTGGAAAGATCTGATCATCGATCTCGCCACCAAAATAACCTCCAATGGCAAGATTCAAAATCAAGTAAAAAGGTTGATCGAAAGGCCATGCTGCCATTTGATCTTCTTCATTAATTTTCTTTTCAAATCTTGCATAAGTTACATGATCTACTTGAAATTCCACATACTCTGGTGTCCATATGAAGCCATACAGGGCAAAACGATCTGTTATGCCTTCTAGATAGGCCACGTGGGTTTCTTGAGTTTTCTTGACATGATTATACAACTCAGAATGTAAACTAAAATGTATCTCATCTGCTCTTCTGCCAACATGCTCCATA
This sequence comes from Clostridia bacterium, assembly GCA_016937975.1. Lineage (GTDB taxonomy): Bacteria > Bacillota > Clostridia > Peptostreptococcales > Acidaminobacteraceae > JABXKX01. Next base: position 3,939 of record JAFGVN010000080.1, on the reverse strand, counting down.
ATATCTATTTCACCACATCGTGGCCATTTCAAGTCTTCACCAATGGCTTCAGGCAACATCCATATTGCTGGCCATGTCCCCTTACCTTTTGGGATTTTTGCTTTTACTTCCACTTTCCCATAAGTCATGGAAAATTTCTTAGAAGTGGTTACTTTCCCCGAAGTAAACAACCTATTTTCATATACTTCTTTGTGGGCTTCAATGATTAATTGATTGTTCTCAAGACGTACATTCTTTTCACGTGTTGTGTAAAATTGATCTTCATTGTTGCCAAAACCATGACCTCCTGATGCGATATTCCATTTCTCATCATCTAGGGTCTTTGTGCTAAAGTCCTCTGACCAAAGTAACTCAAACACTATTTACTCACCTCCAATTTTAAAGTTTCCTTATAAATATGCTCTTCTGCATGCTTACTGATATAAATATGGTACTGACCAGGATCAGCAACCAATTCATTTAAATGATTTCTGTAAGCAAGTGTTTTATAATACACTTTAAACTCTACTTTTTTAGATTCATTCGGCTTAAGTTCAACGTGTTTATAATCACGTAATTCCCTACATGGTCTTGATATCTGACCATATGTGGCTTCAATGTATAACTGTACAAGTTCTGTTGCCTGATGCTGTGAAGTGTTTGTGATTTCAAATGATAGGAACACTTCGTTGTCTAAAGTGATATGATTTTGACTAATTTTAAAATTTTCATATTTAAAATTTCCATAGGTTAAGCCATATCCAAAAGGATATAATGGATGATTAGATACATCGATATATCTTGATGAAAAACGTCTGTGAATTTCACCTCTAGATAAAGATCTTCCAGTAGGCAAATGATTATAATAAATAGGTACTTGTCCTAACGACTCTGGAAAAGTCATGATTAAACGACCTTTTGGAGAAACAGCACCTTTTAAAATATTACTTAAAGCATGACCTGATTCGGTACCTAAAAACCATCCTTGTATTAAGGCATCACTTTCTTTAAATGGTTTTAAAAGTAAAGGTCTACCACTGAAGATGATTGTAACAATTGGTTTTTTTAAGGTTTTGACTTGGTGATATAGTGAAACTTGTCCTTCTGGAACGGTAATTTCTGATCGAGATGCACCTTCACCACTCATGTCTTGATGTTCACCTATGGCAAGTATGATTACATCGACATCCTTAAACTTCTCAACTAAAGCTTCCTGACTTACATACCTCTCACCGTTAATTTCGCAAGCTTTTTCACAGATAACATCAAATCCACTGGCTTCAAGCCCTTCTTTCAAGGTTACAGTGTCCTCATTACTTCCAATGGCAGACCAAAAGCCATTCACTTCATGATTGTCACCATGAGGACCAATTAAACCTATTTTCAAATCTTTGTTCAAAGGTAGAATACCCTTATTCTCTAAGAGAACAACTGATGCTTCAGCAACTTCTCTAGCCTTCTCACGGTAAGCCTCAAGCAAATACTTATCCTTGTATCCTAAACCTTTGTAGGGATCATCAAATAAGCCCAGTTTATATTTTAAGGTTAGAATCTTTTTAACTGCCTCATTTACATAAAGAGTGTTTTCATCGGTTTCTTTTAAATGATAGACAAAACTCTTGGTGACCATTTCCATATCTAGGCCTGCATCCAAGCACTTCTCAGCCACTTCATTTAAATCTTTAGCAACTTTGTGATGCATCAATTCACCTGAAGCATCATAATCTGAAATAACCATACCCTTAAATTTCATTTCCTCTTTCAAAAGATGCCTTAAAAAGTCTTTTATTGCCAGTCATAGGAACATTGTCTACAACATTAAAGGAGGTCATTATAGATGCAATATCTGCATCAATGGCGCTTTGAAAAGGCGGTAGATAATGATTATAAAGTTGAATACTGGAAACATCCACAGTATTGTACTCCCTACCTGCTTCAGCTAAGCCATATCCAATGAAATGCTTCCCGCAAGCTGCAATGGCATCTTCAGATGCTAGACTTTCCTGTTGAAATCCTTTTACATAAGCTGCAGCAAGTTTTGATCCGAGATGAACATCTTCGCCAAAACTCTCCATCACTCTGCCCCATCTTGGGTCACGGACAATATCAATCATGGGTGCAAAGGTCATATGAATACCACTATGGCCACATTCCATGGCTGAAACCTTTGAAGCCGCCTCAATTAATGCAGAATCAAAGGAGCATGCCATGGCCAAATTAATTGGGAAAATAGTTTTATAACCATGAACCACATCATAAGCAAATAAAAGAGGAATTTTAAGTCTTGTTTCTTCAACTGCTATTTGCTGCAAAATGAATAATAATTTTTCATCTGATACAGACAAAATAGAACCGACTCTACCTTCTTTCAACAATAAAACTGTATCACTATTGTCAAGTGCTGGTCCAACAAGTTCTGCACCATAATGTGCTGCTTGATACATTTGTCCTGTTTTTTCTTCCCAAGTCATTTTTTCCATCAAAGTTTTTACAAGACTTTCAATTTCTTCATCACTTCTTTGGATTTGCTTTGGATGCATTATATTTTTATATTTTTCTTCAATAATTTCTACTGTCATGATATCTCCGAAATCGATTTCCTCAACGCTCAAAATAAATACTGATTACTCAGCATTTAAATTTCTTACAGAATTTCTTATAACCAATGATACAGGTGTAACTGTTGATTCAACAGGTTCATCGTTCATATATTGGTATAAAGTTTCTGCTACTTTCTTTCCAATTAATTTTTTATCTTGTTTAATTGTAGTTAATGCAGGAGATGTATATTCAGCCAATTGAATATCATCAAATCCAATAATAGATACATCTTCTGGAACTTTATACCCCATATCCTTCAGAGCTCTTATGGCACCTATGGCAATAATATCTGCAGAAGCAAAAATTGCTGTAGGGTAATCATCCTTAGTAAATCGTTCATATAAATCTACAGTAGCTCTATAGGCATCCTCAACATTAAAGTTGTCTGATATGGCAAGATAGCGTTCATCTAAGTCTAAATGTTTTGCTTGAGTATAAGCTACAAAGCTGTTATAACGTTGCTCAGCAGCGATAACATTTAAGGGTCCTGCCAAATGGGCAATTCTTTTATGCCCCATCTCCATAAAATAATCTACAGCCATATGTGCACCTTCTTTATTATCAGAAATCACATAGGGAGAATTGTTAAATAAAATATCTGTTGTAACACATTTTACACCACTGCTCATAAGTTTAGAGAAATCCATATCGTTGGGTAATGCGGTGATAATAAAAACTCCATCTACATTTCTATACTTGCAATGATCTAAATACCCTAAAGGCTGATTGCCAAGGGACTTATTAATAAATATGGTATCATATCCAAAAGTACCAATGGTATTTCTAAAACTTTCTAAGACGACAGAGAAAAACTGGTGTTCTAAGCCAATACCAACATTCTCTGAAAAAACCACCCCAACTAGGAAACTTCGATTCGTTTTTAAGCTTCTTGCCGTAGAATTTGGTACATAACCCATTTCAGTAGCGATTTGTAAAACCTTATTCTTTGTTCGATCACTTACATCTTTATAGTTATTAAATACTTTTGAAACCGTTGTAGGTGATACACCAGCTTTTTTTGCTATATCATAAATTGTAGGCATACTCTTCTCTTTTCATGGTTACGAAACCGATTTCCTTAATCTATTTTTATTCTAGCATTTAACGAAATCGATTTCAATATCATTTTTCTCCTTTTTTTATTTCATTATATCAAATCATATGGAAATGTAAAAAGAGATCCATTAATAAATGGATCCCATGTTGAATGAACCTCCCCCGCTTAGCCTATCAATTCGACTTGAAGTGGGGGTTTCTTATTTCAACTGAAAAATACCTCAAACGAAGTGATGGTTTTGCCATCACCTCTCACATCAAAGATGTGTGAGTGAATGTTTTCAGAATTTATAAGCAACACAC
>JAFGVN010000079.1 GCA_016937975.1 Clostridia bacterium | reverse complement strand
TCATGGCTAATAATCAACTCTCTGCGAGACTCACCGCCTTCACTCCATTTAGAGGCGGGAGAATTAGTTGATTTTTTCAGTTAAAATTAATTTGTTTCCAATTAAGACAGAACACCATCATGGAGTGTAAGTATTCTATTTCCAACCTTTGCTACATTACTGTCGTGGGTTATTTGAATAATTGTATGACCTCTTTTATTAAGCTCACTGAACAGCGCTAAAATATCTTTACCTGTTTTTGAATCCAGTGCTCCTGTAGGCTCATCAGCAAGCAAAATTGCTGGATTTGTCACTAATGCCCTCGCTATAGCAACACGCTGTTGTTGTCCTCCAGAGAGCTCATTAGGTTTATGATGACCTCTGTCGCCAAGACCAACCAAGTTCAAAATATCCTTTGCTTTTTCTTTTGCTTCAGCTCTTTCTGTACCTCTGATCAGCAGAGGTATCATTACATTTTGAATGACAGAGTATTTCGGAATCAAATGATATTTTTGAAAAATGAAACCAATCTTTTCATTGCGAATATCAGCCAATACATCTGCATCACTGTTTTCAACAGAAATACCATCTATAACATATCTGCCAGTGTCCAAGGTGTCCATACAACCGATAATGTTCATCAATGTTGATTTACCACTGCCTGATGCGCCTAAAATTGAAACAAATTCCCCTTTTATTACCTCCATGGTTACATCTTTAAGTACATGGAGTGATGTATTACCCATATAGTAGGTTTTGTTGACTCTTTCTATAGATATCATAACATTACCATACGATGATACTGTTAATCGTACCCTTTGTTTCATTCATAATGATCTGAATTAAACTCCCATTTTTAATACTATCAAGGGTAGTTTCTTTTCCCATTGCATTAACAATTTTGGCACCTGCAGGAATCGTAAAGGCTCTTACCTCACCAGTAAACTCAATGGGAAGTTTTTCAATTTCATTTCCATCTGTAGAATTCTCATCTCCACTGTTATCGTCAGGAACGGGAATCATAATTGTCTGTCCACCTGCATCATTTCCCATATCCCCATCAATAGGAACTTGATTGCCATTCTCATCAATCATCATCCCTTGTCCATCACCATTGTCATTTTCAATTATTAGTTTTCCAAGACTCACAGTAAGTTCATTTCCCAACTTGTCTTTAACTAGTCCCATATAAGTTTGAAATTTTTCAGTTTCCTGGCTTTCTGTTTGTGTTGCATCCGATTTAGTCTGAGAATTTGTTGCAGAATCATTCTGACTGCCACAAGCGACCATGCTAAATGCAAGAATGGTGGTCATTGTCATTAATAAAAATTTTTTCATGTTTTTTCTCCTTTAATTGTGTTGTAATTTATTCTTCAGCCAATGCTTTTACAGGCATCAACATAGAAGCTTTATAAGCTGGGTAGAATCCGAAGATTGTACTGGTGGCTGTCGCAAAAAGCGTAGCGATTATTTTACCCTCTAAAGTAGGGTATACGGGAATATTAGTATAACTCATAAGTAATATCATGAAGTAACTTAAGGCTACGCCAATAACGCCTGAAAAGATACCAATGCAAAATGCTTCAATTAGAAACTGTAATAAAATATCCTTTTCCTTAGCGCCAAGTGCTTTTAAAATTCCAATTTCTTTTGTACGTTCCTTTACGGTTACAAACATAACATTCATGATCCCTATGCCACCTACAACGAATACGATTATTGCAACGGATACGAGTAGCAGCTTCATCGTTGTTGCAGAAGCTGTTGCCGCTTCAATTCTTGTTCCTGCATCGGATACAGAATAAGCATGGGCATCATCCATATAATATTCAAGGGTACTTTTAATTTCATTTTTGGCACGTTCAACGTTGTTAAGATTCAGTGCTTTACCAACCGCCTGTGTGGTAACATATTGATCAATGAATTTGTCTTTAACCATGGCAGAATAAGGAATGAATATGCTACTGTCTGAATCCATGCCTTGTAGACCATCTTCGCTACGCTTTAACAGGCCAACTATCTTGTATCTAAATTCTCCAATTTTAATATAATTCCCAATAGGATCATCTGCTCCAAATAACTTTTCAGCAATTTTACTGCCAATGGTTGCTACACGTTCACCATCTTCAAAATCCGATGAGCTGAAATCAGCACCTTGTTCAAGAAGAATGTTTGATATTTCTCCATATCCTTGGGTTACGCCCACCATCGTTACAGATTGCTTTTGTGCTTTATGAGCTACTTCCTTAAAAGTACTTGCCCTTAAATAAAGACCTTGTAACGAAGTGCTTTCCTCCATGATTTTTTCTACAATCTCAGGTGTAAGTTTTTGAATTGTACTCATATCCTTATTTTGACCTATTGCTCCATAATCTATATTCACATAAACTGTATCTGCAGAAAGATTTGAAAATTGCTTTGCCGCTTCTCTTTCGCCGCCTTTACCAATTGCTATAACAAGAATAATCGTGATTGTACCCACAATAATACCTAGGGTTGTAAGCAGTAGGCGGAACTTGTTTCCAATCATATTTATATAAACAATATGAAAAATCTCACTTAATCTCATCAGTTACTCCTGTACCACTGCAATGTCGTTTTCCGCAAGTCCTTCTATAACTTCGCTTACTCTGCCATCAGAAAAACCTGTAACAATTTTTCTTTTTACAAGAGCGCCCTTTTCATTTCTTATATTTACATATTGCTCACCATCTTCAAGGATAATCGCTTTGTTAGAAATAGTGAGTATGTCTTCCTTTTCTTTCAGAATAATCGTAGAAAAAGCTTTCATTCCTGGAAGTAACATTTGATCGGTTGGGTCCATGGTAATAATCACCGGATAATCACCATTGTCATTGGCTACTAAAAGTCTTTCTGTAACAATACCTGTAAATCTTTGTTCCGCGAAGGCATCAATATACACATTTACTTTTTGCCCTACCCTGATCTTACCAATATCTGAAGCGCTTACAGGTACTGTCAATGAGGTTTCACTGAGTTGACCAATTACACAAACGGGTTTACTTGAAGTCACCACATCACCGACCTTATAACCAAGGGAGGTGACAATGCCATCCATTTGTGCGTAAAGAATAGGATTCTTTTGTAGCTCGTAAATTTTGTCAAGCTTTTCTATAGATCTGCTTACATTACGACTTGCTTTTGCTATTGACTCTTGGATTGCTTTAAGTTCCTCATTAAGTTTATAATCAGCAAAGTTATTATCAGCTTCTTGGCCGGTGAGACTTTGTTCATATTGAATTTCTACCTGTTGTATTTCTTCCAATTTCAAAGCGTATGAAGTGTATTTTTCAACTAATTCACTTGTCTTTATTTCTATTTTAGCTTTGAGTTTTTCAAACTCCGATACAATCGGATCTTTCATGACCTTATCAATTTCTAGTTGCAAAGCTGTATTCTCATTTTGAACTATTGTTATTTCAAGGCGGATCGCATTTGCTTTTTCAGATCCATTGGATACATTTAAAAGATCATTTTGTGCATTACGAAGTCTTTCCTCAGCACTTGAAATTCTAATATTAATGCTAGAAATCTCAGTGCTATAAGATAAATTTTTAATGTTTAACTCTAATGTATTTATCTCGTCTTGCAAACTTTGTATTTCAGCTGTGTATTGCTCTTTTTCAGCATCATCTTCAGATTGATTTATAAGACTTTCAAGTTCCCCAATACGATTTGTTTTAGCAATAATCGCTTCATTCAAATCTGTAATAGCCGACAAATTGTTTTTTGCTGCCTCTATTTTCTCACTGAGCTGCTTATTTAAACCATTCATCTCTGATTGTATATTATTGATTTTTTGATTATACAAAACTCTTTCATTAGAACCATCATCAACCTTCAGCAACTTTTCATTGAATTCACCTATTTTAAGCATGTTTTCATTGATTTCAGATTGGATATTTGCAATCTTTTCCTCCTCATCTTTCACCCCAACAGCAAGCTCAGAAATCTGTTTTTCTAAATTCTTTATTGTGTCCTCAAGCTCATTTATGGATTTGAGTATTCTTTCTTCTTCACTTTTATGCTGAGATAACTTGGCTTCGAAATCTTGATGCACGCCCCTTAAACCATCCTGTTTATTTTTGTCATTTTGCTTTATAAGTACATTTTTTTGACTTGTTGCTTGAAGCAAAGCAGCTTTTGCATCAGAAAGCTCATCTTTTGCAAGTGTCATTAATGCCTCTAAGTTTTCAGTGGATATACTGGCCAATTCATCACCTTTCTTCACTTCACTACCTAATTTTACAAAAAGCTTATCTATTACAGTGTTGTCTTCAAATGTATGCTGATTAGGTAAAGTGTTAATCTGACCGCTTGATTCCACACCAACTGTTATGTTGCCTTTTTGTGCAAAATACTCCCGCTCACGTATAATGGTTTTTATGTCCTTATCTTGTGTCAATACAGTCATTCCTAAACTTGAAACAACCAACAATACTGATATACCAATCAGTACTTTTTTGTTTTTTAGCAATTTCTTCTTCACAGTATCGCTCCTTCGGTTTAATTCATATTACAATTGGAATTATACATAGCGAACCTTTAACGAAACCTTAATGCAAAAAAAAACTTCGATTAATCGAAGTTTTTTACAAAATGTTATTATACTTGATGGAACATCACTGTAAAAGTTGTTTTTTCATTGACGTTGCTACTGACAGATATGTCGCCTTTCATACTCTCTACTAATGATTTTGCAATTGAAAGCCCTAAACCATAACTACCGTCGTGTAATCGGGCATTATTAACTCTGTAAAATCGATCAAATATTTTTGAAACTTGATCTGAAGGAATACCCATTCCTGTATTGACAACATATAAATATGCTTTGCTTTTTTTAGTTGAAAGTATTACATCAATATAGCCACCATCATTGACATATTTAACAGCATTATCAAATAATATTTTTATAATTTGAGTAAGTTTATCTTTGTCACCATTAACAACTATGTTGGTGTCAATATCTTCATTGAGCCTAATGCCTTTTTCAAATAATATAGCTTCTATTGAAGCAACAGCGGTTTCCGTGATCTCACTAAAATTAACTGGAGACAATTGGGTTATTGCTTCTGTATATTCTGATTTTGCTAATAAAAGCAAATCGTTGACAAGCTTTGTCATTCGATCTATTTCACCAGAGATGAACCCAAGCCATTTGTTTTGTGATTCAACTGTTTCTGCTGAATTTTCTAAGACAACGTCTAAATTTGCATGAATGGATGCAAGAGGTGTTTTGAGTTCATGAGAAGCATCTTGGATAAACTGCTTTTGTTTGTTGTACGATTGTTCGATTGGTGTCACAGCGCTTTTAGCAAAATAAACACTGACAATAAAAATTGCAGCCAAGGTCAGAAGTCCAATAATTAAAAATGTGATGAGCAATTGAGTAAGTGTGCGCTTTGATTGTGAAGTATCTAAAAAAGAGATTTGGTATAATTGCTGGACTACAGGTACTTCACCACTAAAACTGTCGGAAACTTCAACTTTTGCACTAACAAGTGAAATTAAATATTGAAATTCCTTTTCTGAAAAATTGATTTTGCCGGAATCCGCATCTTTTTTATAAACCTCTTGAATTATGTCATTTACAAAATCCTTAGATAGCAGACCAAATGAGCTATCAAAAATATATTCTTTAGATTCATTTATGACAATACCAAAAGTCTCAAAATATTCCGACGATGCAGACTGAACGCTAACCTCAGACTCATCTTTCGTCATCTCCATAAATCCTAAGGTGGCAGCGGAGGTATTTTCAAGTTTTAAATGATTTTGCTTTTGTATATTTCCATAGGTGATCAAATAAATTGAAGTAAATGCTAAAACCATAACGATCGAAATCAAGATCATACTCAAAAATAGAAATTTTCGTTTGAGTTTGATAAACATGTTTAATCCTCCAAGTGTTGCAAGCAATAGCCTAATCCACGTATGGTTCTAATAACAGTCTGAGCACCCATTGCTTTTAATTTTTTTCTTAAAAAAGAAACATAAACTTCCACATGACTGTCTTCAGCTTCACTTTCAAATCCCCATATTTTTTCAATAATGGTATTTTTAGAAATGATGTTTCCTTTTGCCTCAATAAGTAAATCAATCAGTTGACTTTCTTTCAAGGTGAGAGTAAAGGACTCCTTTCCACATGATAAAAACAATGTATGTGGGTTAAGTGATAAATCTCCAAAAAAATGAGTATTCTCTGCAATGATATCACCTCTTCGTCGCGCCAAAGCTCTCAATCTTGCAAGTAATTCATCGGTTTTAAAGGGTTTCGAAAGGTAATCATCAGCACCAAAATCAAGTCCCATTACTTTATCTTCTGTTTCTCCTTTTGCTGTCAGCAGCAATATCGGTACCAAAATTTCTTCCTTTCGTAAACTTTTTAATACTTCTAAGCCACTTTTTTTAGGCAACATAATATCCAAAATTATAATGTCATAAATGCCACTTAAAGCACAATCCAATCCATATTCGCCATCATGTGCTAAATCCACTGTATAGTTATTTTTCGCCAAAACGCTTGCAATGGCTGATGCCATATTTTTTTCGTCTTCAACCAGAAGTATCCTCACAGGTTGCCTCCTTTTAATCTATAATATTTATAGTTTAACATGACAAGCTTTAATCAACCTTTAATGATTTATATTTATTTTAACACAGCGAACCTTAACTCTTCTACTCATTGTCTTTGAGGATTATCATGTTTGGACACTGTGACTTTAGGTTTTGGAGAAGCCCACTTATCGCCTGCTCTTGTGTGGAATATAAACATTTTATTAGATAGGTTCTAAAAGTGAAATAATCTGTAATTAACTATCTTACATAGGAAACAAGGGAGGGTTGTTATACCACTTTAAAAATCCATAATAATTAATTTTTGAGTAAGAGTAATTCTTTGACAACAAACTTTAGGATCGTCCATTTTAAGTTATTAATCAGTTATTGCCATTTATCTGAAAGCTGCTAAAGACAAAAGGACAATACCTTATTGCTTTAAGGACAACTCTATACTTAAAAAAAACGGTTAAAATATTCAGGCAATAAAAAAATGTGTTTTTCTTTATAATATTTGGGTAGATATCAAACAAGTTAAAATCTTATTCAAGAAAAAAGACCCACCTCTATCACACCTAAGGGTCTTTTTTCATTGTTTAGGTTTATTGAAAACTGATTATATGACTTTGCAAACCTTATTTTAGTAGTTTTTCAACAGAGCCTTTGATTTTGTTTTCATAAGCTTCAAGTATTTCCATTTCACTTTGAATTTGGTTGTTGATCTGCACACCGAAATGAGCGCTTTCGTCTACTGTATTGGTCAGGTTTTCAATGGCTCTTTGAATTTCTTTGGTACCATTCACCTGACTTTCTACATGGTTTTTAACCTGTTTTACAACAACGTCAATATTGGAAACATCATTCAGAATGGTTTCAATACTCTTAGTGGCATGATTTGTCTTTTCAACATTTTGTTGTGTACTTTCAACGGTTTTATTGACACTATCGACAACATTCGAGATATTGTTCTGTATTTTTTCAAGGATGCTGGAAATCTCCAATACTGAATTTTGTGATTGCAAAGCAAGTTTTCCAACTTCGCTTGCAACAACAGCAAAACCTTTCCCATGTTCGCCTGCTCTTGCAGCTTCGATAGAAGCATTTAAGGATAGTAAATTCGTTTGATTGGCAATACGACTAATGAGCATGATCATATCACTGGCTTGATCAATGGAAGCATTTAAAATATCAATTTCTTTTTTAATGTCTAAAACTTCCACTGATATATCTCCTACGAGGCTATCTATTGATTCAAGAGATTTCATACCGTAGCTTGCCTCTTTAATGATATTCTCACTTGCTTCTGAAGCTTCTATCACCATGGTATATATCCCTGAAGACAAGTCCGCAATTGAACCTACACTAGAAGTCACTTCTTCTGATGTTGCTGCTAATTCCTGTATGCCACTGCTCATTTCAACAACATTATTGGTAATTGCCCTAAAGGCAAGATTTGAGTTCTCAATACCTTGAATAATCTCGCTTAAGCTATTGGCAATCATTTCTTCCTTAACTAGAGATTCAGCTATACCTACTGCACCAATACAATTGCCATTTTCGTTTCAAATCGGATAGGTTACAGCTCTAAATGGAATGCCGTAAACCTCTGCTGGTACTACAGCTGTAATGATTGTATTGTTCTTGATTGTTGCTCTCAAAGGATCTCCATCTGGTATAACATCTCCAACCTTAACTTTTACATCCAATTGATTTCCAGGCACATAGCTAATAAAATTATTTTCATCTGTAACAGACACCATGATATCCTTTTGCATCACCTCTTTAAGAAATGGCATAAAATCCGTGAATTTTTTATAATTATTTTTTTTAAACATTCTACACTCCTTTGCTCCACATAATAGTTGCGCATATTTATCGTATTGAAATACTTTAAGATTTTATTTTGTTGGTTTCATCTAATTTTTCTAGCCGTTTAAAGAGTATCTCATCTGAAATTTCAAGGATTATACAATCATCTTTAATAATTGTAATGATTAAGTCCTCCCTGGTTCTGCTGAGATCCTCTAAGTTGGCAACAAGATTCTTTGCATTCACCTTCTTATAGCCATAGATTTTATCTACACCTATTGCCGCATTATATTTAGAAAGAAAAATAACTTCATAATTATTTATTTTCATTTGACTTGCTTCGATTTTTCGTAAGTTATACAGATTCGAAACTTGATTCTGATGAGAGATTTTGTTATTTATTGAGCATTTGTCAACTTCTAAATTTTTCATATTCCTTATACCCTTGACAGCTTTTTTATTGAGTCCATACTTTTGATGACCAATAGCAAATACTAATATTTCATACATGATTGCACATTCCTTTTCTGTTGATATAAAAAATGGGTATAAAAAAACAGCACCATAGCACTGTGTCCATGTCTCTAACTGTAACCGAACGACCTTAGAATGAATCCTTAGGCTCTGGTTTTGCGTCCCATCATTTCTCATGGTTTGCCTTTTAAATTAAGATTGAATTTTCTATTTTCCTTAGCTTAGAAATAATATTATAATTTGTTTCAATTGTCAACACAATTTATTTAATTTCACATTTCGTTACAAATAAACAAGATAAAATGTAGTGCCCTCCCTTAAGAATTTTGTGTAATTTAGTATCTTTAGGTCCTTTTATTCTAGGCTTATGACAATAAAAATTTTAACAATAAATGATTGTAACAACCTGTGGAGGGTAGTAAATCATATTATGAAGAATAGAAGGAGGTATTTATTTTGAAACTAAAGACAAAAATTAATTTAACGATTTCAGCAGTTTTGATTGTCCTTTTTTCTGTGATTATTGGATTTGTATTTCTCAATAGTCGTAGCAACTTGAAAAATCAAGAGGACCAATTTGTTTCAACACTATCAGATTCCATTAAGAGCAATTTGACAACGCAACTCAACACCACATTGGTTTCTGTGGAGACCGTTGCAAATATGCCATTGGTACAGCAACTTTTTAACAACAGAGATCGTGAAGGTCTAACAGAACTGTTGCTTCCTTCTTATGAATCCATTAAGGACCAAGTGGCACAGTTTCAATTTCATTTACCGGATTCAACCTCATTTTTAAGATTACACAAACCTGAAAAATACGGGGATTCCTTGAAAGAATTTCGCTTTACTGTAAATGAAGCCAACGCCCAGCAAAAAACCATGATGGGTATCGAAGAAGGCGTTGCAGGGTATGGACTTAGAGTCGTAGTGCCTATGTTTTTTAACGGCAAACATATTGGCTCTGTCGAATATGGCAATGACTTTGGTCTCACTTATCTGGAAGGCATCAAATCAGAGTTTGGTAAGGACGCTACACTTTATAGATATGTTCTAGAAAATAATCATGTGATCATCGATGATCAATCGATGCTTGCATCAACATTAGAAGACAATTCCTACGATATTCCAGATGAAGTGCTCATCAAATTGCAAAATAATGAACCCATATATTATATCGATCGTGAAAATGAAAACATTGGATTAATCCTCATTCCTAATATGGATTTTCAAGGTAAGATTTCATCCTTCACTGAAATTGTAAATGACAGAAGCGACGTTGTTGCTTCTCAAAGAAATTTGGTTTTGATTCTTGGTGGACTTTTAATTGGATCAATTCTAGCATTAATTATAACCATTTATCTTTCTCTTAAAATAGGACTTAAAAATATCGACTTGCTCCTCAAAGGTACACGTAGACTTTCAGAAGGCGATTTTACCCTTGAATGTCAAGTAAACGCTAAAGATGAAATCGGTGAACTCGCATCAGGATTTTCAGTCATGATTTTAAACATGAAAAATATGATATCAGAAATTAAAAGTGCCGTTGTACATCTAGATGAAACATCAAATGCTTTAGTCGTATCATCGGAAAATATGGCGCTGCAAAACAATAGTGTTGCCAGTTCTGCAAGTGAAATTGCTCAAGGTGCAATTGCTCAAGCTGAGGAGGCCGAATCAACCCTTACGGTTACAAATGATTTATCAGAAAAAATTGATTCAATGCTTGAGATGCTGAAAAAATCCCTAATGATGACAAAGCATATGTCAGAAAACACAAAGTCCGGCATTAAATCCATTGAAATGCTTAATCAAACTTTTGATGAAAATTTAAACGCGACAAGAAGTGTTGGAGATGGTGTTCATTTGTTGACTGCTAAATCAAAAGATATTTCTTCAATCACTCAGACCATCAATTCCATTGCAGAACAGACAAATCTCTTGGCACTAAACGCTGCAATAGAAGCAGCGAGAGCAGGTGAACACGGAAAAGGATTCGCAGTTGTAGCCGAAGAAGTTAGGAAATTGGCAGAACAAAGTAGTACTGCTACATTGGAAATACAGAAAATCATTTTAGATATAGAAGATACCATAGAGCAAACACAAGGGAAAATGAATCTTACGATTCTTAAATCTGAAGCCTCTAAGAATTTGATAGATCAAAGTTCAAAAGCTTTTGCTGTTATTGATTCTTCTTCAAAGGAAGTTCAAAATAATGTCTCAGATTTATCTGACTATACAGAATCCCTTATGGGACTTAAATCTAATGTTCTAAAGTCAATAGAGAGCATTTCAGCCATAACAGAGGAGTCCGCTGCTGCATCTCAACAAGTCAGTGCAATTGCTCAAACAGAACTTGAAGAAGTAACCAATATCATCAGTGTTATTAAAGATTTAAATGCCTTAATAAAAGAACTTTCTGAATCCATCAAGGTATTTAAAATATAAGCTAAAAAAAAATTTCTATATGAAAACAATTTAAAAGATTTTTAAAGACCATATCCCCTTTGATATGGTCTTTTTAAGTCACTCTCCAAAAAAGAATTAAAATAAATTTTAAACTTTGCCAACCAGCCTCACTTACAGTTAAAGTTCTCAACCGCAAGTATTTAAAAAAGAAAAAACACAACCTTACAGTATAGACAATCTGTAAAGCTGTGTTTCATAGGCTCTAATACTTATCAAATTCATGATCACTTAAGGCAATTTTTTTTGGTTTTTTTACACTTGGATTACTATTGTAAGACAATTCTTTTGGCATATAATCCTCTAAATGTCTTTGACGCATATGACTTTGATTTCTCAATCTAAAGGTTGCAACTTGATCCTTCAACATTTTTGCTTGACCAGAAAGCTCCTCACTGGCTGCTGCGGTTTCTTCAGCTGTCGCGCTTGTGGTTTGTACAACATCTGAAATTTGACCTAAGCCTAAATTCACTTGTTCAACACCGATTGCCTGTTCATTTGAAGCAGTTGCAATATCCGCTACTAAACTAGAAGTACTGGATACACCATCAACAATCTGACTTAAAGCATTCGCAGTTTCTTTGGCTATTACTGTACCTTCTCCAACCTTTTTAATAGAACCTTCAATCATAGCTGTAGTTTCCTTAGCAGCATCAGCAGATCTTGCCGCTAAATTTCTTACTTCCTCAGCAACTACAGCAAAACCTTTACCATGAGCGCCAGCTCTTGCTGCTTCAACAGCTGCGTTTAAAGCCAAAATATTGGTCTGGAAAGCTATATCATCAATAACTTTTATTATTTTAGAGATATTATTTGAAGATTCATTAATTTCATCCATTGCACGCAACATATCTTGCATGTGGGTATTACCTTTTTGGGCATAACCATGAGTATTATTTGAAATATCTTCTGCTTTTTTAGCATTTTCTGCATTTAATCTTGTTTGTGCTGCTATTTCCTCCACCGATGCAGTTAATTCTTCTACTGAACTTGCTTGCTCAGTCGCACCTTGGGATAAGGATAAACTCGAATCAGACAACTGAGTTGCACCTGCAAGCACTTGCTCTGAAGCAGAATTAATATTAGACATGACTTCATTCATATTGTCCGTTAATATGCTAAAGGCTTTTGCTAATTCACCAATTTCATCTTTAGTATCTATATGAATATCAATATTTAAATTACCGTCAGCAAGTTGTTTTGCAGCATCAACAATTTCACTTACTGGCTTTTTAATCATTTGACTGATGAATATACCTAATCCTATGGATAATACTACACCACCAACAATCAATGCAGTCATAAAAACAATCGCACCATTTGCTGTTTCGGTATTTTCAGCAGCCGTTTCAGCAGCCATGGCAACTTTATGTTCCATTAGAGTTCTATAGTCTTCTTCAATCAAAAGTCTCAGATCGTTACCCTTACCTTGTACAATTTCCTTTGCAGCAGTGAGGTTATTATCTTTCATATATTCGATGACTTCAAGGACCAGTTGGTCATATGTCTTCTTATTGGCTAAGATGGAATTGACTAAATCTATGTCAACCTGAGTCAGTAAAGTTTCTTTGAAGGCATTTATACTTTCATCAAATTCTTTGTTTCTCTGGACAATTCTAGAACTGTAATCATCAAGCTCTGCTTGTGTTGTTGATAAAAGTACATCCTTCACATTTCCTCTCATACGCTGATAGGATTCCACAACCAATACCAATTCACCTAGTGGTTCTGTCATTCTTTCATATAATTTTGTATCCGCATCATCAACAGTTTTGATTTTTACAGCACCTACGATACCAATAACACCAGCTATTGTTGCTACCAATATAAAGCCTATAATTAATTTGACTGCTATTTTTCTATTTCTATACCATCTCATATATATTCCTCCAAGCTAGAATTTATCATCAAATCTATTTGTTCCGAATTTAGTAAATGTTTGCAATCAATGACAACCGTTACACGATCGTTTGCCTTTGCCAAAGCTTTTATGTAATAATTATTATGGGTTGTTAATTTCGGTGGTGGTACTAAATCCACGTGATTAATATCCATTACTTCCGAAACTTCATCTACAATAAGACCAATCTGTAGTTTATCAATATCTACAACAATAATACACGTTCGATCATTATAGTCAGTAGTTTCCTTACCAAATCTGATTCTAGCATCTAAAACTGGAATAATCTCTCCCCTTAGATTTATAACGCCTTTAACTGATTTTGGTGTTTCCGGTATAATGGTTATGGGCTGAATCCCTACTATTTCTGTTACATAAGCAATCTCAATGCCATAGAATTCTTTATCAAGGATAAATGTAAGGAATTTACTTTCATCACCTTTTAATGGATTCAGATCATCAACTTTTTCCATTTGATCACCCCTCTTTTTTTGATCATAAAATTTTATTTCATTTTCATGAAAATTCCTTTAATAGAGTTAATAAATCATTCAGAATTTTGGTACTGTTTTTTTGTTCTTTCATTTCAACTTGAATTTAAATAAAAATCATTTTTGCCATTTCTAATAACATAAAAATAACTATTACAAATTCTCATTGAATAATTAAGCGGAAGCGACATTTTGAGATACACTTATTTAAATAATTAAAATAATTGATTTCAAAAGGTATTTTAAAAACATAAAATTATTATTGATTCTCTGACTGATCATTTCTCCTTGACATACCAATCCTTATGAAAATAAAATTACATTTATTAAAATACCCTTTTTTGACTTAAACCATCATGAAATGTGATTATTGTTATATTTTGTTACTAATTTACAATTTGAATTATAAACAAAAAAATTTGTTTGAATACTAATCAAAACAACAATTGTATAACTGAGTTTTTGAATGGGTCATCAAAGTCTTTTTCCATTACTTGACTTATCCATTTAAAAGACTCTTTTTTTTTGATATACGAATAATTTAATATCATGAACAGATAGACATAGTTAGAATATATTTTATAAAAAAAATAGTCTGTTCAAAGACCATTTATTTTCATTATTATTTTAACATAACACTATTGTTGACGACCAAAGTACTGTATAAAAACAAGACATCTTGATCTTTAAAATCTATAAAATTTTCTAAATAAGTGTGGGTTATATATCTAGTATCTACTAAAGTTATTTTACTGTATGCATCTGCTAATAATGGGGCCAAGGCACTTGAAAACGAATCTCTAAATATGATTAATTCTTTATCACTTGTAGCATTTTCATTAACAATCTCTATTAAAGGTGAGGCACCACCAACAAAAACATCATAGGGATCGATACCTTCAAAAGCGATTTCATCATAAAGAGAAATAAAGGCATTGTTTTCATAATTAAACACCGTAAGGTCTTTCAAATCATCATGGTATAAATAACTTAAACTTTCAGAGGGTAAATCAATTGATGATTGACCTGCATAGGCACCATAAAAGTTTTCAAAAGTCCTCACCTCGTAATCAGAAAAACTAATGGTTTTATCAAAGCCCATTGCTTTTGACAAGGTATTTAATACGGCTTGTAAATTTTCTTGCTTCCAATGAGGATCTGTAAAATAATAGTCCTCTAAATTAAGACTACCCACTAAATCAATATACTCATAATCTCCAGATTGAACATCATTAAATAATTGTTCATAATCCAGTTTCAAACTGGTATTAGGACCAAAATAATTTTTATCTGGGATAATAGCTACAAAGACTTTGTTGTCTTTAAGATACAAATCTTCAATTGATTCTATATAATTCACAAATTTTAATCCCATATTTTGATGATAGGGATATTCAATCTTGATCAAATGCTCGTTAAACAGATACAAATCATTGATGTCTGATTTATGAAATACCTCTAATTCAATGGCAACCTTAAGGGCTTTAAATTTTTCTCTAAAGGGCATGTGATCTAAAAAGTATTTTTCCAGATCATCAAAATATTCACCACTCATAACAGCATCCCAAGTCCACTCCGGTTTTTTCGCAAGTGGTCTTCTTTCACTATAGGATATGGCATCATCAGGTAAGACGATCCCTAATAAAAGTATGACGGTTATAAGGGCCATAAATGAAATTGTCATTAGTTTATTCATAATTAAAACCTAAAATACAAGAATGGATTAAATGAAGCATCCACCAAGTACCCCGTTACAATGATTAGAAGTATCATACACACTAGAACTTCTAAAAACTTAAATATCGAACTTGACTCAAATTGCTTGCTTAACTTCTCATAAAAGATCTTAAGCAGTGGTGTACTGGCAACCGCTGCAATGATAAACGTTAACCCATACGACTTTAGATAATACATTGTTTCTTTTGAAGTAAAGCTGATGTCAGTCAATCCAAACATATGTTTAAAATGCTCTGTAATGACTTTAAGGGAGTCATTTTTAAAAACAACAAAACTTAAGGTGATTGTAATGAGAACATAGATATGACTTAAGACCTTATGCTTTTCTAAAGATTTCAATAAAAACAATTTTTCGACTAAAAGCAAAACACCAAACAACCCACCCCAAGCTACAAAATTCCACGATGCACCATGCCAAAGACCCGTTAACAGCCAAACCATAATAATATTTCTTAGCCACTTCCCTTTGGTAACTTTGTTGCCTCCTAATGGAATGTACACATAATCTCTGAACCACTGCCCTAAAGACATGTGCCAGCGTCTCCAAAACTCTGTTATGCTTCTTGAAATGAAGGGATAATTAAAGTTTTCAAGAAAATGAAAACCAAACATTCTACCCAGACCAATGGCCATATCACTATAACCAGAAAAATCAAAGTAGATTTGCATCGTGTAAGCTATGGCTGTCATCCAATAATATATGATACTCACATCATGGGTTTGATAAATCATTTCAGCCAGCTCACCTAATGTATTGGCAATTAAGACTTTCTTTCCTAAACCAATAATGAATCGCTTGACACCATAAGCAAAGTTGTCAAAATGATGTTCTCTAGACACCAACTCTTCTGCTATGGTCTTGTATCTTACAATGGGACCAGCAATTAACTGTGGAAACAATGCCACATAGGTACCAAGACCAATAATACTGTTTTGAACTTTAGCTTCATTACGATAAACGTCTATGGTATATGACATGGTTTGAAAAGTAAAGAAACTAATACCAATAGGCAACTTTAAATACAGAAGTGGGATCTGGAGATGAAAGACTTGATTCATGCTCACAATAAAAAAGTCTGCATATTTAAATACACCTAACATCATGAGATTTAAAACAATAGATGAAACCAATGCTGCTTTGGCTTTTTTAGTGCCCCTATACTTGACAATCATTTTACTATGGCTAAAATCAACTAGTGTTGAAACAAGCAAGAGAACCGTATATTTAGGCTCTCCTGCAAAGTAAAATAGTAAACTTCCAAGTAGAAGAACTACATTCTTAAATTGTCTCGGTGTTAAGAAATAAAGTATCAAAATCACCGGTAAAAAATAATAAATAAAACTAATACTTGAAAATAACATAAGTCTCCTTAGTTCATGATTGCATAGAAAGCATCAGATAAAGCCTGAGCACTTTCACTCATAATCAATACAATTGTATTACCAACACTTTCAACTAAAATGTTTTCATCTTCCACACCAACACAAATCCATTTTCTACCGTCAACATTGTTTTTAATATCTGATTTGATGGTTTCAATATCACTACCTTCTTCAACAGTGAACATCACAACTGAGTGGGCAAAAGAACCCATCATAGGTTCTGAAACCAAACCCTCAATAAAATCAAAGTTATCAACACCTAGCATGTATGCCAAGTTTTCTCTGTCTAATGGAATATTACCCATTGCAGGCAATTCTAAAGCAGCATCTTCATACATTTGATTGATAATTGCTTCAAATGAAACATCATCCTTTGTAGAAGTTTCCGTTTCATCTTCTGTAGTATCCCCTGCTTCATTTTCTTGTGAAGTATTATTGTTATCGAGGACAACATTGTTATGATTTGATTCGTTTACTGTATTATTGGTATTTTCGTTACCATTACATGCTACTAATGTTAGCATTAATACAAGTGTTAAAATAATTCCTATCATTTTTTTCATTTTTTTTCTCCTTTAATTTTAATGGATTATACCATTTTTAAATGTTTACATCATACTAGACGTACATCGTTTCATTAAGTTCCATAAAAATAAATAGTCGGAATATTCTATTTATAATCATCTTGTGAAGGATACAAATCAAGAAATATACTTAATCATGTTTTCTAAATATAGTCTGTGGTAAAATAAGGTCAAAGGCTAGTCTTCTTTATAGACCTTTAGAGTCATTCCATGGCACTAGAGATGCAAACTTGGTATATGACTGAAACAAGCTATGGCTATTAGAAGGAGTTCAAATGAAACATAGTTTTAGATTCAAGTTCACTGTAATTTCAATTGTTATAGCATCAGTTGCAGCCTTGATTATGACAATCATAGGTTCTTTAAATGCAATTGAATACGAAAATAATCAGAAGCATGAATATATATACTCACTGGGTCAGCAATATAAACTACAAATTGATGGTTTCTTAAAATATCAAAAAGGCTATCTCAATGGGCAGGTACAAGGTTTATCCAATTCGGGGGACTATTCACCAGAATATGTAAGTGCGTATATTAAGTTGTTAGATCAAGGTAATCCCTTTATCTTGTATTCCTATTTCAATACCTTGACAGACGAAGGTCATTTCACAAGTTCAGATGGCTGGATTCCTCCAAAAGACTATTCATGGGAAAAGAGATTATGGGTATCAAGAGTAGCAGAATTAAATGATGTTTATGTAGATTGGCCAAGTTACGACAGTGGTACAGGAGAAATTGTGGAAGTCTTAAGAAAACGAGTGGTATATAACAATGAAGTCATTGGCATTCTCAATATGGCCATTCATCTTCGTGAACTTTCCGAAACCGTAGATTCGTATTTCATTCCTGATCATGGTTATGCTATTTTAATGGACCCGGATGGCTTATTAATCTCCTACCCTAATTTTCAGGATCATCAAACAAGTGATCAAGCTCCTTATATCACAGATATTGAAAGCAGCTTTGGAACAGATATAAATGAATTTGAAATTAAAGCATCTTTTAAATATGATGGCATGGAGTACATACATGTTCCTTTAACTGAAGCGCCTTGGCATCTGTACTTGGTTGTCCCAGATTCCTATTTCACTAAGGGTGTTTCACAAATATACTTGCAATATATATTACTCTATTTTATCATGTGTGTATTTATATTCATCTTGACTAACTTCATCAGTAGGCGTGTTATGCAACCTTTAACGAAGTTGACATCCTATTCAGGTGCAATTGCCAATGGGGATTATAATCTTTCAATTGATGAAAGCTTGAAAAACAACGCCAATGAAATCGGACGATTCGCTATCCAATTTGATCAAATGGCTAAAGAAATCCAACGAAGAGAAAGTCAACTGGTTATTCAAAAGAATGAAATTGAAGATTTGAATAAAAATCTTGAACAAAAAATTACACTTAGAACCCAAGAACTTCAGAAAAGTAATCAAGAACTTAATCAAATGATTATACAGTTGGAAAAAGCCCAAAAAACATTGGTTGAAAGTGAAAGTTTAAACTTACAAAGCCGACTCATTTCAGGCATTTCTCATGAGTTGAATACCCCTATAGGAACGGCAATCACTTCGCTTTCATACCTACATAGCAAAACTAGTGAAATGTTAGACCATTTGGACAATAATCATTTAAAAAAATCAGAGTTAAATAAGTATTTTAGTGATAACCTCAATGCTTTACTTCAATTACTAAACTATCTTACAGCAGCAAGCGATATTGTACAAAGTATTAGGATGATATCAGGAGCATATATGACATCTACCACACGGATCGTACAGTTGGATGAGCTTATAAATACAGTCATTCACTCAGTCCAAAATCTCCTGGAAGAATCCAAAGTAGAAATTCATTTAGATGTATTACCCCTAGAACTTTCTATTGTACCTGCAGCCTTTTCTAAAGTTCTTGTCAGTATTATTGAAAATACTTGTATCCACGCCTATGATGATGGTGGTCCCTTATATATTTCAGTAAAAAAAGAGGAGATGATCTCAATAGATATATGGGATGAAGGTATTGGTTCTAAAGAAAGCGATCTATTTGAACCCTTCTCAACCAGCAAAAGAGAACAAGGCTACAAAGGTCTCGGATTGAGTCTTGTAAAAAACCTTGTTATCAATACCTTAAAAGGCCAGATTAATATCATACCTTCTGAAAGGGGTTTGCATTTAAAGATTCAATTGCCAGATCATAAAAGCGCATAACCCTCCATGAAGTCCATGTGAATGCCATTCTTAGTCGTTATTTATGGATCATGTTTCCAATCAATAAACCCCCACTTAGTTAATTTCTAGGATCCTCGATTGACTAAGTGGGGGTTGAGTTATACTTACAAACAAACCTATGAATTTATATGAACATACGATTAAAAATATGATGAACCCATCATACTTTTTATCAATAATTCGCTACGATCAAACAGTTTCTACCATTCCTCTTTGCATCGTATAAAGCTTCATCTGCTTTGTCAGAAAACATATCAATGGTCATACCTTGTTTATAAACCGCTAAACCTATGCTCACAGTAACAGAAATACATTCATTGGTTGGCGATTGAATACATGAATCTCCAATGGCTTTTCTCAAACGTTCACCTAAAACTTTCCCACCATAAATATCCGTTTGTAACAATAATATGCCAAACTCTTCTCCACCTAATCTAAAAGTATAATCAGATTCACGAATCACTTGTCTGATCACATCTGCAACATTCAAAAGAATATCATCACCAAAGTGATGTCCCCAAGTATCATTCACTTTTTTAAATAAATCTATATCTAACATCATAAAACATAAATCTGTTTTATATCTTTTAGCTTCTGCCATTTCATGGCTCATAATTGAAAAGAATGCTCTTCGGTTATACAACTTCGTCAAAGTGTCCTCTTTCGTAAGTTGTATCAGTTGCTCGTTCATGTACCGCTCTTTCGAAATATCTTTATGGGTACCAATCATACGATATGTATTACCTTCAGAGTCAACTAGCTTGATCCCTCTGTCTAGAATCCATACATAATGGCCGTCCTTATGTCTCATCCGATGTATATTCTCATAGTGACTGGTTTCATTATTCAAATGACTGGCAATATCTGCAAAACACTTTTGAATATCATCCGGATGAACTCTTTCTTCCCATTCCTTCAAAGAAGTTCCAATTTCATGAGGCTCATATCCAAGCATAGCTTTCCAACGATCAGATAAATAAACCTTATCTGTTCTTAAATCCCAATCCCAAACCCCTTCATTAGTGGCTTTAAGTAAGTAACATAACGCTCTTTTGATTCTATGTATTGATCTTCATGTATCAGAAAAGGTGTTATATCAATAAAATAGCCCTCTAATGCAGAAATTGCACCTTGATCATTTCTTTCAACTTGAATGTAAGCATTAAACCAAAAGACATGTTGGTCTTTTGATAAAATACGATGTGGCTTTATCTCCAGGTATAATGCTTCTAATTCAATAAAGTCTTGAATGATCGAGACTATCTCTTCTTCATCTAAAGGATAAATCAAATCCTGGTAATAGATCATATTCTGGTTCAAAGAAAGCAGTCGATTTAATGCCTCGCTGACTTTTATTGTAATCGATGTGTCTGAAGCAGTACCTTCAAATAAATAGACTGGACCTTTCTTAAAAAGTTGGTTTAAATGATGCCTTTCCATAAGCTACCTCAAATCTTAAAATCCTACATTCTATTGAATATATACCCAAAAGCATCATCAAACATCAAATAAACCTTTTGTAATACTCTTTTAATAAAATCACCATGCTTGTGTAACAATAAAAAATGAACTTTAATTGTTGAAAACCTCATACTTAGGAAAATCATTTAATTTACCCAAGTGGGGAAAGAAAAATATTTAATATACTGTTTTTGTTTCCAAATTCAGATTAATTTCAAATTGAACTAAATCCCTAAGGAGGACATTCACCATAAGCATAATGGATTTCAGAAAAAGAATCTTACTTCTAATTAAGTACTTTAATTTTATACAATCATGGAGATGATGTAGGAATGATTGACCAAATTGATTAGCATAGAAATAAAGAACGTCAGGAACTGGCGGGTTAGCTTAGTCCATTAAAAGCTGTTAGGCTTTTCTACCTAAGAATCTTATGA
>JAFGVN010000078.1 GCA_016937975.1 Clostridia bacterium | reverse complement strand
TCATGGCTAATAATCAACTCTCTGCGAGACTCACCGCCTTCACTCCATTTAGAGGCGGGAGAATTAGTTGATTTTTTCAGTTAAATAAAATCTTTTTGAATGTACTCTGAAGTAAATAAGCTTAGCATGGAGCCATATTCCAACTTGAATTTTACAATATCCCCGACTTCATAGTTTTCCTCAGAATCTGTAACATCCCAAATCATATGATCACTTGATGAACCTAAAAAGTCAATTTTATCATCCATTGGAATGAGTTGTGCTGCTTTAACATCTTGTACTCCGGCAGCAAGAATCGCTCTTCTACGAATACCCTTATCCACAAATGTAGGTTTGTTACCAAAAGCATCCATACCGATATCACCTGTTGGCACTGAAGCTTTTTCTTTTAATTCAACAATTTCTGCTTCGAAGATAAAAGCATCATCATGCATATCTTCAACAGCATCACCATAAGCAGTTTCTCTGCCAAGGACTAAAATTTCACCCATTCTTAAGTTGTTAATCTTCTTTGGTAATTTCTCTTGTGGTACCAAATAGTAACTGGAAGAGTTGCCACCTGAAACCATTTCTAATTGGATGTCATATGTTTTCTCAATGTGATCTGCAATTTCAGCTAATTGGCCAAGGTTTTTCTCACTCGGAATAACACCACCATAGCAAGTTAAGTTAACACCTAATCCATATAATTTTATGTGATCTAATTTTAAAATTTCAGTCACAACGACATCGACTTGATTGGGTAGGATGCCCTCTCTTAGGTCTCCTAAATCCACCATAAGCATAATTTTATGGATTGTACCTTGTTTTTTTGCCGCATCATTTAATGCTTGAATAGTCTTTAACTCTGAATTCAAACTGATATCAGCATACTTCACAACTTCACTAGCCTGACTGATCATAGGTAATCGAAGCAATACTTTTTCAGCTGATAAGTCATTTAATTTCATGAGGTTTTCAATTCTTGAATCTGCCAAAAATTTTATGCCACCTTTAACTTCTGCTTCTGCAATTTTTTCAAAACCACAAAATACTTTTGTTACACCCATGATATCAACCCCTTGAGTTTTACAAGAATCACTGATAATACGTGTGTTATGTTCTACTTTCTTTAAATCCACAACTAATCTTGGGTACATACTTCCTCCTAAATGCCTAAGCTTTTTTTTATGAGCATTAATGCTGCTTCTTCATTCTCTTTTGATAAAACACCTAACGAAGCCATAATGTAATCATTATCGATTAAAATCTCAGCTTCAGTTGTAGGTAATAATTTAGTCCCATTGTTACATAATGCAACTTGCTTTAATAAAGCTACACGATCAGGCAAGCGTGTTAAAGCCCCACCTGTACCGATAATATACTTAATCGCTGTTAAGTCTTTGCCCTCTGCAAAAGTCTTCTTCCCACCACCAGCAAATAGGTTTCTATAACCGCCTGCATGTCGTTTTGAAGATACTTCTACAGCCTCTTTTGTCAGACGTTCAACAAACTTAATTTGAGCTTCTGTTTTAGGTATAGGTAAATGATGATCAATGAGTTCGATAATATGCTCAACTGATTTTGACATATCCTCTGCTAATTTTTCCTTTGTGATCATATCCACAATATTTCTCATGTTGACATAAACCCCTAGATCACCTTCAACGGTTCTTTTGGCAACTGGTTCTGGCGCTAAAAGATGATTATTGACTTCTTCACTGCCTTCTGTAACGGAGTGAATGTCAGTTGTTGCACCTCCGACATCAACGGTCATTAGATCACCAATGTCCTTTTTTAATAGCTTTGAGGCTTCCATCACAGCACCAGGCGTTGGAATAATTGGACCTGTTACCAAATCCCTAATATGTTCCATACCAGGGGCATGAATAATATGCTCTTCAAAAACATCTTGTATAACCTTTCTAGCAGGTTCTACATTGAGTAAATCTATTTTAGGATATACATTTTCAACAATGTATAACATATCTTCTTTTTTATAATCTGCAAAAATAATCTTAATTTCTTCATGATTTTCTACATTTCCTGCATAGATCACAGGCACTTTAAAAGGCATAGCAGCAATTTTCTCAGCATTTTCTATGGCTGTTTCTCTTTCCCCATAATCAACACCTCCTGCTATTAAGATGATGTTCGGTTGTACTTCTTCAATTTTCTTTAAATCAGTTCTTCTTAATTTACCGGCTGTAATCAAGTGGATATTTGCACCTGCGCCAAGAGCAGCTTCTTTTGCCGCTTTTGCAGTCATATCATAAACAAGACCATGAACAGTCATTTTAAGACCACCTGCTGCTGAACTGGTTGCAAGCATTTTTTCATAAGTCACTTGGTCTACACCTAAATTTTCTTTTAATGACAATATGGCATTGTTTAAGCCAATATTTACATCTCCTTCTGTTACACTGGTTGGTGCTTGTCCTTGACCTACAAACTCAGGATGATCTGTGTTAAGGTTTCTAAAGGCATTGACTACCGTTGTCGTACTTCCAATTTCCGCAACTAAAATGTCAAAATTCATAATACCTCCATTTTATAAAAGAGGTTCCTTACCATAAGTAAGGAACCTCATAATACTTATGCTTCTTTTTCAGCTCTTCTCTTTACATAGAATGAAGCAACAGCCTGACCACGGTCTGATTTACCAAAACCTTGATCCATACCATTTTCTACTGCGATTTCTGGGGTTACTTGTGTACCACCAGCACAGATGATTAATTTATCTCTAACACCTTTTTCAATTGCATATTCATGAATACGCTTCATGTTTTTGTAGTGGATATCATCATGTGAAATGATTGTAGAAGCTAAGATACCATCAGCATTTAATTCGATAGCAGCATCTACTAATTTTTCAACTGGACAAGAAGTTCCCAAGTATTCTACATCAATACCCCACTTCTCGATACCACCATGCTTAATATCAATTACTTCTCTTAAACCAACTGAATGCTCATCTTCGCCTACAGTTGCAGCAACCAATAACATTGATTTTTCTTCAATTGCAGCTCTGATTTCATCTTCAGTTAATACATCTGGAAGTGGTGGAATTACTAAGTTATCTAAGTCAATGTGGAAGTCCACTTTACCTTTAACTTGAACTCTTGAACCTTCAATTGGATGAAGTACTTCAGCGTGAATAACTTCTACGTCTGTTAAGTTCATTTTCTTAGCAAATTCAACTGCAGCAAACTCAGCAGTTCTTGGATCAGTAGGTAATACCATTTCTACTGTAACTGTACCATCTGCCAACCACTCAACTTCTGGCTTGATTAAGTTTGTATTTCTATAAGCTTCTTTTTCATCAAGACGCTTATAAACGTTATCCATATCATCTAATTCATCAATGAATACGATTTTATCAGGATCTTCTAAAGTACAGCCACCAATTGCATCAGCAGGATTCGTTAAACCATATTGCTCGATATTGTTGTTACCATAGTGAGCAGTAACTGGAGCAAAGTAGTCTGCGTCTCTTTCAAATACTGTACCAGCACCGATACCGCCATCGATTTGACGACCGATACCGTCACCATTTCTTTCTGGGTATTTACCTGAGTCAACAAAGAAACCTTTTTCTACTGCTTCGAAGTAACCACCCACTTCAAGTAATTCTTCTAAGTATAATACAGCTCTTTCTTGAAGCTCTCTAGCTTGTTCTGGTAAGAAACCTTCTGATTTTAATTCAACCATATCTAAAATACCATCTAAACCTACTAATGTTTGTTTAGCAGTATCACATGCTTCGATGTTGAACATATGCCAAGGTACGTTTCTACCTTCATCTGGTGTGATTGTCGATTGAATATCAGCAGATGTTAATTTTGAAATCATCATGTTCATAACATGAGTCACTGTCGCTTCTCTTGAAGATGATGTGATATATTTTGTATTTTGCTGTGCTCTCATTCTGTATTCATCAAAGAATTCACGAAGCGCTACAGCATATGGCAAGTCATACTTAGTACAAGGCATTGGAGCAGCTGTTGGAGGTACTGTAGATAAACAGATGTTTTCCTTCTTCATACCAACTTTGTGAGAGAAAATTGAGTTCAAACCATGTTGAACGATTAACTCTGGCATAACTTTCCAAGCGTCTCTTGCAGTTGCATTGGCATTGTGAGCACCATCGATTTGTGCCATATCAGCCCAAGCCATAACACTCTTTGATTCAGCAGCATCAACAAATGATCTAACCATGTTAATGTTTCTGTATAAAACGTTGTATTGAGGATCTTGATGTGCACCGTTAACGCCTTCTTCAGCGAACATAACAGCGATATCTGGACCAGCAACACCTGATACATACGAATGGTAGTTGATTGGACGACCAACTTCTTCTTCGATAAAGTCACATGCTTTTCTGTGAGCTCTAACTTGCTTTCTTGATACAGGAACACCACCGATACCTTGTGGCGTACCTTCGATTAAACCATCAAAGTGAGATTGACCAGCTGTTCTGATAACCATGATATGGTCAGCACCATGCCATGCAGCCATTCTCATTCTTCTGATATCGTCTTCAAAACGACCTGAAGCGATTTCAGTTGTAATGGTTTCTTGTGGTTGAGGATCTAAGTTGTTGAAATATCTTACTGCAGCAGAGATACCAATTGAATTTTTAAGTGGCTCTGAACAGTCTGTATAAGTGTGCTCACCAATTTGAAGATTGTCAACTTTCTTTCTCCAAGTCCAACCTCTTCTTCTTGGTCTGTAGCTTTCAAGATCAGATAGAATTTCTCTGATATCCATTTTTTCGTTAATATCATATTTTATCATTATTTCTGACCTCCTTTGAAGTAAGCCACAGCATCATCCCAGTGCTTGCCTTCCAACATTTCTAGACCAGCTTGACGAACAGAAATGTTCTTTTCTTTCGCTACTCTATAAACAACGTGACCAGCACCTTTGCCCATTAAACCTCTATCCATTACACCTTCTACTAATGGTTTTGCTTCGATTGAAGAAAAGCCCATTCTTAACAATACAGATCTTTCAACTGCAGGTGATGTATGTGTTTTAGCTAACTCCAATAATGGATCAACTGCTTTTTCTGCTAATTCCCAGAATCTAGCTCTTAATTCTTCTTTTGATAAGTTTTCAAGATGCTTTCTACGCTCTTGAAAATCATCAGATCTTTTCAAGTAACCCTTCATGAATTCCCTCCACCAATGTTATTTTACAGTGACATTTAATTCAGATAATGTTTCCTTCACAAAACTCTCATCTGCATTTGTTTCTTCCATTAAGAATCTTAAATCTTCTTGTGAAATCGAAGTATAAGCTCCTTGTGTGATTGCATTTTTAATTAAAGATTGTCTGATTTTTACTAAATCTAAATCTTGAGCTTGGATCAACCTTGGATGTTCCGGTAAAATAATGCTTTCACCTGGCACTTCATCTTGTGGTTGTCCAAATTTAAGTTCAATACCATTTTGTCTTGCAAATGATAATTGTGGTTGAATATGTTTACCAGCACCCGTATATTCTGTTTCCTGAACAACAATAATCTGATCTTGGTCCATTTCCATTGCAATGGAAAACGCTGCAGCTAAGGAGGTGTTCCCAGCTGGTCCTCTTTCTAGACCTTCAATTTGAGCCAAAGCTTCTGTCATGTAGAAAACTTCACCTTGTGTGATCGTTACATAACGGTCCATATAACGAAGTGGTCTAGCTGCAGATCTTGGTACATCTGAACGATCTGGCCATGTAGTAAATGGCATACCAAATCCTGTATGTCCAGTTGTAAAAGACTTTCTGTTGAATTGTTCATCACTTGCCATGTGTAACCCTTTTAGATTTACACTTGCTGCAACAACTTGTGTATGTTCTGCACCAGCTTTCTTTAATCCACGAGCAGTACCTGTTAAATTACCACCACCAGCATTGGTACAAACCACAACGTCTGGATCTCTTCCAACTTTTTCACGCATTTGAATGGCAAGTTCATAACCAAGAGTTTCAACCCCTGCAATACCAAATGGTGTATATAGAGATGCATTGAAGTATCCTGTTTCTTCTAATAATAATAAGAATGAGTAGAACAACTCCGGTCCAACTGAAAGTTGAACAACTTCTGCACCGTATGCTTCACATTTTCTTGCTTTTTCAATAATTTCAGGTTGCCCAACATGTTTAGAGTCATAGCACTCTTGAACAATGATACATTTCAATCCAAGCATAGCCGCTTGAGAAGCTACAGCTGCACCATAGTTACCACTTGTTGCTGCAATGACCCCTTTGTAACCAAGTTTCTTAGCATGATAGACAGCATTTGCTGCACGTCTTGCCTTAAATGATCCTGATGGATTTGAACCTTCATCTTTCAAGAAGATGCGAGCTCCTTTTCCTTCTTTGGCACATTTTCTGGCTAATGCAGTAAGGTTTCTAAGTTCATAAATAGGTGTATTACCTACCCCTGTTTCACCTTGAATTTTTTGCATTTCTTCCAAAGTATAACCCGTTTCATGCATCATTTTTTCATAATCAAATGCGATTTGGCCTGACTCAAATACTGAATAATCGATACCAACTGCTTTTTTCATGATTTCATTTTTTCTAGACATGACAGATTCATAAGCATTACTCATTGTCATCACCTCCAAATAAAATCTCTCTCAATTGAATACCAATTTGTAATAACTCAGGTACGTTTTCACCAAATGAATGTTTGAAAGTTGGTGCGATTTCAACAAGTGTACCCTCTACTAATCGACCAGTATATGTTTTAACAGTAACAATATCTCCTAATGAAGCTTCTTCTGTTAAAAAACCTTTCACCCAAGTTTCCAATGGCACTTTTTTTGTATCTTCAGGAACTTGTGGTGCTCTTTCTTCAGGTCTTAATACAATACTATGTATTTTTACCCATTCGCCTTTTTTTGCTTTCATACAATCACCTTTCATAAAGCTTGGGGCAAAAGCCCCAAGTCCATTACTTAATTCTATCTCTCATATCACCTTGAATAGCTCTTGGAACTGGTAAGTCTAACATAGTTTTTAAACCAGGTTCAGAGTTAATCACTTGAGGAATCATGTTTACGCACATTGCGATTGTACCTAAACCACCTTCAACTTCTGGTGTGATTGCCATGTTAACTTCGGGAGAACCTTTTAAAGTTATGTAGTCACCTGTGTTAACGCCAACTTGCTCAGGTTCGATTTGTTGTGGGTGAATCATGTCGATGATTGGTTGTCCACCAACAAAACCTTGACCAGTCATGTTTACACCTGCAACATTGCCAGCAGCAGCAAAACCATGTGGTGATTTTCTATCTACATCTGTTACGATTGGTTTCATTTGAGTTTCTACTTTGTCTACTTTCCAACCTACTGCATCAGCAATCATAGCGATTGATTCCTCGAAACCAACATGACCAGCTAATGTACCATTTTCAACACCAGCATTGAACTCATCTACTGTAATACCAACACCTTGTTCTTCCATTACAGTATGACCAAATGGTGATAATGAGTTAACACGCTTAGCAGTTACACTGTCTAAGTTTGTCATACAACCTGTTAAGATTACTACTAATAAGTCCATGATTAAACCTGGGTTAATACCAGTACCTAAGATTGTAACACCATTTTCTTTAGCAATTTCATCTAATTGTTTTGCTAAATCTGGGTTTTGAGCTTGTGGATATGACATTTCTTCAGCAGTAGAAATAACATTGATTTTTTGCTCTAAACAATATTTTAATCTTGGGAAAGCATTTTTAGTAAATGAATCAGTAGCACATAAAACGATATCTGCAGCACCTGGATAAACAACTTCTTCAATTTTATCTGAGATGATTACTTCAGGTCTGTCACCTTTTTCAACACCTAGTACTTCATACATCGACTTGCCAACGCGAGATTCGTGACGATCGCAAATGCCCACGATATCAACACCTTTTTTTGTTAATAACATTTCTGCCATACCGCCGCCCATTGCCCCGAAACCCCAAATAGCAACTTTTACGTTTTCTTTTTTCATTTTGAGTACCTCCACATTTTAAAATTTAAATTTGATTATTTCATTACGAAATATTATTTTTCTATCCACAACAATATATAGCAACAACCGTGCCAACTTTGAAAACGTTATCCTAATCCTTTATATAGCCTTTCTTATAGGTTTAAACACAAAATATAGCAAATAGTTTTGATTTTTTTTAAGTTTTTTTCAAGACCTGTTTCTATTAAAAAATAAATAGCAAAATATTTTGCTATACTTACGCAAAATATTTTGCTATTTCAGTTCAATTTCTAATTTTTTAAGTTTATATTGAAGATTTTGCCTAGATATTTTTAATGCATCTGCTGTTTTTGTCACATTATGGTTATGATAATTTAATTCTCTTTCAATGAGTTGTTTCTCAAGACTTTCAATATAATGATTCAAGCCATTAGACAAGTCCACTTGCATCCTCGGTTCAATTTTAAAACCATAACTTAAGAGTTCCTCATAATAGGCAGGCAAATGCTCTTTAGAAAGCACATGCTCATCACCAACTAAGTTCATGCCTGTTTCAATGAAATTTCGAAGTTCCCGCACATTTCCTGGCCATGCGTAAGTGTTGAAATGACTCATTAAATCATCACTAATCATCCAGACATCTTTGTTAAGTTTTGTATTAAATTCGTCTACAAAGAAATTCGCAAGGAGTTTAATGTCATTGGTTCTTTCGCGTAAAGGCGGAATTTGAATGTTAATAACATTAATCCTATAGAAAAGGTCATTTCTAAACATTGGATTGTGTAACAACTCACTCGGCCCCTCATTACTGGCTGCAATAATGCGTACATCGATTGGAATGTCCTTCAATCCACCTACTCTTCTCACATAACTTTCTTGTAAAACCCTTAATAGTTTTACCTGTAATTCAGGTGCCATTGAATTAATCTCATCTAGAAACAATGTCCCACCATGAGCTTGCTCAAAAAGTCCAGGTCGGTCTATTGCCCCTGTAAAACCACCTTTTGTTGTACCGAACAAGATGCCTTCTAGTAGGTTATCAGGCAAAGCAGCACAGTTTTGCGCTATAAATGGCTTCTCTTTTCTTTCTGATTCATAATGTATAGATTGAGCAAATACTTCTTTACCAGTCCCTGTTTCACCGAAGATCATAACACTGGAAGTGGATTTTGTTGCTGTTTTGGCCAGTTTTATTGCTCTAAGGAAACTTGAGTCTTGACCAATCAGAGATTGAAATCGATATTTATGAATCCCATGGGCTGTTTGAGGTTTTGGATTGATCAGCTTCTGCTGTAATTCCAAAATCGTTGATGACATGTGGTCAACTCTTGTTGTATTGGTTGCAATTTCAACTGCACCAATAATTTTTTCATTTAAGATGATTGGATAAGTGGTATTAACCGTTGAAATCTCTTCTCCTCTTAGATTCATGTAGCTTTGTTTTTGCAATTTCAATGGTTTTCCAGTTTGAAGAACCGTCAAAAGTGTTGAATTTTCAACAGACCAGTTTGGAAACACATCAAGAAGATGTTTTCCTATGGTTTGTGCTCTTCCGATGCCTTCAATCTTCTCCATTGATTTATTATAAACTCTTGTCACACCATCAGCATCCACGATATGAACACCTTCTTCAATGTCATGCAAAATTTTTTGCATCGATGACAAAATTAACTTCTCTTCCATGTGATTTCTCCCTATTTTTTTTCTCTTTATATTAATATACCATCCTAAAAAGATTAACTCAATGCCATTAAGTTCCATTTAAGTGCATAAGTTTTTTCTTATGTGGTATATTATTCTTACAAGGAGGTCTTATGGTTATTCAACACGACAATCAAAGAAGTTCAACAACCAAAGAAGCAATGGATCATCATTTTGATCATGTCCTTTCTTCTGAAGCTTTTCAAAAGAAACATCATGAAATGCTTGTTAAAAGACATTTGAAATGGATGCATAAACCGATCGTGAAAACTAAGAACCATTCATTTAGAAATATTGCTGTTGCAATGATTATGATTATCTTTTCAATTTATGCAGCTTATGAATTAGGATCATCAGGGAACATGCCCGATGAAGAACTCTCACTTACCTATACCTCAAAGTTCCATCAAGAAAATACTGATATCATCTATACTGAGGGAAGTTTATCTATAACAGAGATAGCCAATCTACTGGAACCTTCTATTGTTTCCATCACCAATGAAATCATCGAAGAATCCTTCTTTGGTGAAACCGTTGGTACATCTTCAGGTAGTGGCATTGTATTTGATATTACCACTGAAGGTATTTATATGATGACCAATAACCATGTTATTGATAACTCATCAACACTTAATGTCAATTTTTCTGGATCAAAAATTTATCCAGCCGTAATTATAGGGTCAGATGAAGATACAGATTTGGCAGTGGTTTTTGTGTCACAAAAAGATTTAGAAAAAAGTGATCTTCAAAAAATTCGCCCTGTAACCTTGGGGAACTCAGATTTGATAGATGTAGGTGAGATTGCAATTGCCATTGGTAATCCACTTGGCTATAACAATACGGTTACTTTAGGCATTATAAGTGCTGTCGATCGAATTATTAGCGAAGATCTCAATGCTTTGAGTCTCATACAGACAGATGCAGCTATTAACCCTGGTAACAGTGGTGGAGCATTGGTCAATGGCAATGGAGAACTTATAGGCATCAACACCATAAAAATTTCGGATACTGCCGTTGAAGGCATTGGATTTGCCATTCCAATAAACTCTGCCATTCCAATACTAAAAGAACTTATGGAAAAGGGTTATGTTTCAAAACCTTTTATAGGCATTTATGGAAGAGATGTCACTGAAGAATTGGCTCAAATTTACGATATTCCTATCGGTGTATTCGTAAGTGATATTGTCAAACGTGGACCAGCTGCATCTTCTAAACTTGAAATTTATGATATCATCACAGCCATTAATGGTGAGACAATTAAAACCATGATGGATTTAAATCGTGTCATCAATCAATATAAGATTGGGGATATCATTACTTTAACAGTCCTTAGAGAAATGAAAGAAGAGTTTAAAGCCTATGAGATAAAGATTACCATTGGTGATAAACATGACTACTAAAAAAGCACCTATACCGGTGCTTTTAATTTATCTTCGAATTTTTTCCTCAAGGCAATCATCCAGGAAGGCTCATTGATCCAAGATTCACTCATAGCTCTTTTCATACGATATCGACTGAATAATAAATCAAATTCATTTAAAAACTCTTTATGTTCAAAGGTTAATTTTACTTTTGAGGAAGATTCATATCCTTTCAAAACCATAGGATGAAAGGCTTCATCAATGTCCTTAAAACAGCATAATAGATCCAACTCTGGCAAATGCATCATCATATCGTTAAAATCAATGACATGAATATGTTTTCCATCATAAAAGAGATTGTCTGGCTGAAAGTCATAGTGAACAAGAATCAGTTGTTCTTCACGGATGGGATATGACAAGAGTTTTTTACACAAACGTCTTTCATGCTCATCACCATATTTTTCAAACCATGCCATCATAAGGATCAAATGATCTTTATACGAACATGATTGCCCCTTATATTATCGACTCAATTGATGCAAATGACCTAAACTTTTACCAATCTCAAAGGCCAGTTGATCATGCATTTCCAAGGATTCAATAATTTCACCTGGAACGCCCTTAAAAGATACGGCAAAATAATCACCAAAGGGAGTCTCCTGCTCAACTAACATTAATTTGTCATGCGTTAAGTCAATTTCTAATGCCGTATATCCACATGAATTTAGATATGTTATGAATCCAATTTCTTCTTCTAGCCGTTTTCTTGATGTTTCAAGTGCAGGTGTCAATCTTAAAAAGTGGGTCTCGTTATTATAACCATAGGGATAAACGGCATTGCTTGAGATTCTAAAATACTTAAAGTAATCTAGATTGTCATAATGGAAATGATTTACCATCATTTTTGCTAAAGCTTCATTTTCAAATAAATATTTAAAGGGTAACATAAACCTCCAAGTTTAATGTTCTTCTAAATTGAAAAGCAGCAGCCAGAGGCTACTGCTTTATACTTATGCTTTAAACACCTCTGTGTTTTTCATTAAATCAACTCCTTTCAAAAATTATTCTGATCATCTTAAGCTGATCAGTGGAGTTTAGTTTTACTAAACTGATAACCGGTTAACTATAGTATGTCACAAACCCTTCCTACATACTATAACTAGGATAATTTTACTTGTTCTTGCAATACCTAGATTAAACAGCTTTCTTTGTATAAACTATTTTCTTTATCGTTTCTTCACTTAAGTAGAATCGACCTGACAAATCCGCAATATTCATACCAGATTTAAACATCTTTCTGATTTTTGTATTACGTACGTCAATATCACGACGAGTACCGCTTAATTCGCCCCAACGCGCTTTCTCGGTCGTCTTAGGTACATAGATTATCCCCCCACTAAAGTACTCTTGCAGATCCCTTAATAGGTCCGGTGGTAATAATTCTGCTGCGTTTTTGTAACCCATTTTTAGTGCCTCCTATATCATTTCGTTCATATTCACCAATCCAAGAGTTTCTAAAACTCACTGTCAATTAAGCCACCTCCTTTAATAGTTTCTATAATAAGTATAACTGATTTTTACCTAGAATTATTTTACAGAATGATTACACCCCCTTGGCTTTTCTGTGAACATATGTCGCTACAACTATATTCAAGACAATAACAATAGGAATAATATTTAACACAAATTCTATATCGTATTTTAATACCAATGGACCAGCAACCATTGGAGCAACAAACCAAGCCAAGCTTCCTACTAAACCCTGAAATCCAAATAAAGCGCCACGATCTTCAGCATTAACTTCCAATGCAGCAGTAGCTGTAATCAAAGGTTCAATGCCTCCTACCATAAAGAAAAATAGTCCATACAATATAGCAAAGGTCCAAAGAGGCTTGGTAAACCATGGGATCATTTCTGAGATATATTCATGTACAGATCTGTATTGAGTGAACAAAACACTCAAAAGAAATGCCATTATAAATAAACCTATAGATATTTTCATTCGATCCTTACCTTTTGCCCATTTAGAAATGATAATACCAGCTGATGCTGTAGCAAAACCGATTCCAGCACTGATATAGCCCGTTATAGAAGCAATGTTGTCAGATTCCATGTAATAATCTTTAACCAAGAGCGGTAAATAAGCTGCAAATATAGTCCGTGCAATTCTTAATAGAAACAACATGGCCATCAAAGCTAAAATACTACTGATAAGAATTTTTTTGTATTTCTTGATTAAACCTTCTGATGGTCCGGCTGTTATGTTTATTAAAGTCGTTTTATCTTCTTTAATGAATAGCATAACTACTATTGCACCAATAAGCATCAATACACCGCCAGCAACAAAACTAGCTCTATAGCCAAGGGCATCAGCGAAATTTCCACCTAAAATTGGTCCTAATGAATAGCCAATGAAAGTTGATGAAGATATCACACCTAAACCATAGGGAATCTCCTCTTTAGGTGTATTGGCTGCAACAAAAGCAACTGCAGCCGTTACAGTACCTGTAAATAAACCTTGCATTAATCTCAAAAAAACCAGTTGATTGACATTCGTTACAAATCCCATGCCACCAATAATAAAAATTGCAAAAAACATAGCACGCATAATCATTAATTTTCTACCATAACGATCCGCTAAATATCCCCAAATAGGTGCCATAATTCCCATAGTAATCGCTGGGGCTGCTGCTAAAATTGTGGTATATAGTTTCAAGGTATCTGGCTTCATCGGTTGCAGATCTTCAATATAAAATGGCATAAAAGGTAAACCAAAACCAAAACTCATTAATGAAATGATTTGAGTAAACCATAAAAGCCATAAATTTCTTTTCCAATTATTCATAATTTCCCTTTCTTTCGTCACCCTAAATATATTCTATCATAAACATATTTCTCGTCAATTGATGATATAAAGATTCCTTAGTTTCTCAAGTACAAAAAAAAACAACCCCTAAGGTTGTTCAATCTTTTTTCATGATCAGAACTATTTATATGACTGGGAACTCACCATGATGTAAAACCGCAGTAATAATAGACATATATCTTTCGTTTTCAGCGAATTTTCCACTGTTGAGCTTAATAAAAATATAAGCAACGGCCATGACAGCTGTTCCAATTAATATTGAAAATATATCATAATAAGCTACATCTAATGCTTTCAAGCCATAAAAACTTGTAAAAATACCAAATAGCAATGCTAAAAGTGGAATGCCATAAAGGAAAAATGAAGCTCTAAAAAAGTTAACATTATCCATGGTCAATTCTACACGGTCACCTACAGTAGCACCAATTTTGTTGACTGCAGTAATTTTCATATTCATGGTCTTTTCATCGAAATGACAAGCACCACAATTCTCACATGCAGTATTTCTGCTGATATGTACATAAGCTTTATGTGCCTCTGTACCAATTACAACACCTGTTGTATTAATCATGTCATCACCTTCCTTAGTCT
Organism: Clostridia bacterium; assembly: GCA_016937975.1. Classification (GTDB taxonomy): domain Bacteria; phylum Bacillota; class Clostridia; order Peptostreptococcales; family Acidaminobacteraceae; genus JABXKX01. Next base: position 26,894 of record JAFGVN010000078.1, on the reverse strand, counting down.
ACTATACTAAAATTTTATACCAATGTAAACTATAATACACGATGAAATATCAAATCGTCAATATACGTCCCTAAATCTGGTTCAAATTCATGCATATAAATCCTTCCAGACTCTGAAAACCCACTCTTTTTGATTGTATTAATCGAAGCCTTATTCCAAGAATAAATTTTTGTTCTAGCAATCAATACACCTTGTGATTTTAAATCTGTTAAACCATATTCAGTTAAATCAGTTGCAAGGTTTTGCTTTCTATATTCCTTTTTAACAGCACACGCCACATAAGCACTATGTGCTTTATTCTGTTCACCTCTAAGACCTCTAAACATCGCCACAACAATATCATCTTGTATCGCAATATACAAATGTGTATTAGGATTATTTAAAGCATCATTAACAATCTCCAAGGTGTCAAAATCAGTAAAGCTCATTTTTGCATTTTGATCTTTTAGTTCTAAACAGAAATCCAAGATGATTTGTGCATCATTTATATTTGCTTTTCTTTTCATGATTCCTCCGAAAAATTACAGTGCCAAGGCACTGTAATCTAATTGTGTTAAATAATTTCGTTTAATCTTTCCATGATTTCTTGATCAATTTCCTCTTTGCGTTTATCAAAACGAGAGTACTTTCCAATAATCGAGTTGAACAAATAATGTGCTGAAATAATACTTTTTTCTTGAAGCATTGCATAAGCACCTGCAGCCAACAATCGATTCGTTTGTGAATCTGTTGCCATAAAATCTTCATATAAATATGCTGATGTTGAATCTGATTTATTATTTAGCATATTGAAGTAGAACTGCAATCTCTTATTATTATATTTATTGTTAATAATATCTGATACGGCATCTAAACCTTGTTCATGTCTTATTTTTAATAAAGCAAGGAGTTCATACTTAATTCTTCTTTTTTCTCCCTCAAAAGGCTTATATTTAATGGTTGAATCCAGTTTGAAATCCGTATGTTTAACTTCATTCACATGTGCTGTAGTTTTTAAGTTTTCAACTAAGAAATCAACCCCTAGTAAATTCAATAAAAAGTGATAAATTGCTTTAGGATGGAATTGCTTTTCAATCATGAGTAAACCCATACCTGTGATTGTGATTTGAGCATAATAAATGTCACTGTTCTCAAAATTTTTTGCGTAATTGATCATAATTTCTTTCAAAAGATCATAATCATTTAATTTGACAATTAACATTGCAAATAAATTATAAGTACTGTTTATTGTATAGTTTGGTGAATTTTCTAATTGTAAAACACCTTCCCTTGCAGCAAATTCTGCTTCGGTGTAAATCAACTTAATATACTCTAACAGTTTAAATTTTTCAGTAACTGGTAAATTTCTAAAACGTTCTAATTCAATATTGTTAACTAAGTTTTGTAATACTTCACTTCTCTTCATAGACACACCCCTTTACAATGGTAAATATTTGAACTTAATTCTATTATACCCACTAATCAGCAATAATAAAAGGCGCTTTCGCGCCTTATTATTAATCTAATTTAAATTTGTGCAACTCTTCTTTTAATTGAACAGAAATTTCATTTAATTTTTCAGCAGATCTTGCAACTTCTTCAACAGCATAATTTTGTTGCTCCATAGTTGCAGTTACTTCTTCTGCAGCTGCAGCGGTTTCTTGTGATACAGCTGAAATATTATCAATTGAAGCAACAATTTCATTCTTATCTTTTTCAAGATGTGTTACTGATTCACTGATACTATCAATGTTTTCTGATATCTTATCTACCGCATTTGAAATTGTTCCAAAAGCATCATTAACTTCAGTAACTGCTTTTGATTGCTCAGTCGCAATATTCTTCAAATCGCTCATACTTGAAACTGTTTTCTTTGAATCTGATTGAATATTCATAACAATATCACGAATTTCTTCAGCAGATTTAGAAGATTGTTCAGCCAACTTTCTAATTTCGTCTGCTACTACTGCGAAACCTCTACCATGCTCCCCAGCTCTTGCTGCTTCAATGGAAGCATTCAGTGCAAGCAAGTTAGTTTGTTCAGCAATAGAACTGATTGCATCTAATATAGTGGAAATAGATTGTGTCTTCTTATTTAATTCATTAATAACCACTTCTATTTCATCATTTGCTTTATCACTTAATTCAGTCTTTTGTCTCAAACCATCAATAGCTCTAACACCAGCTAAATTGGCATGGATTACAGCTTGAGTAGAATTTAACAAAATTTCTGTATTCTTGCTTAAATCTACAAATTTTAGTGAAAGGTCTTTTGCAATCACAGCGCCATCTTCAGCGTCTCTTGCTTGATCTGAAGCACCTGAAGCAATTTCTTCAACAGTACGTGTCACTTCATCAGCTGAAGCACTGGTTTCTTGAGCAGTAGCTGCTAAGTTTTGTGCATTAGAAGATAATTCTTCAGAAACGTCCTGAACATTCTTTAAAAGAGCAGCAATGGAATGAATCGTTTCTGTAAAATAAGCACCAACCTTACCAATCTCATCTCTAGACTTCACTTCAACTTTCGCAGTTAAATCGCCTTTCTTGATAACCTCCATGCCTTTTAATAAAGCATTTGTACCTTTAGAAATTGATCTAGCGAACAACACTGCAATGATAACTGCAAACAAAATAGCAACAACAGTAATCGCAACAATAAAGATTAAGACCTTATTGGTTTTTTCTTTGATTTCACTTTGATTCATCGTTGCCAAAATGTATAAGTCTACATTGTCAACCGATGAATACATTGCAAATTTTTGATCACCGTTATACTTATAATCAACAAAATCTTTTTTACCTGAATTAATTAAATCTATTACTTCCTGCACTGGAACAGTCTTTCCGACCATAGTAGGATCTTTATGTGTAATTGTCGCCATTTCAGAAGATATTAAAACTGGATAACCATCTTTACCAATTTTAATATTATTCAATAATTCAGTTACATAATCCAATGAGATATCCATGGCTGCAACACCATAAAAATCAGTACGGTCATCATTATAAACAGCTTTAGAAGCAGTTATATATAAACCCGTTTCAGCATCACCCTTTGGTTCTGACCATACAATACCTTCTGCATCCCTAGCTGAAGTATACCATGATTCCTCACGGTATTGAGCACCATCTCGTTCCCAACCTTCAGGCAAACCAATTTCGCCTCTAATTTGAGCAACCCAGTAGACTTTTAAAATATCTTCGTGTGAATCTACAATGGATGTCATGAAGTTTAATAAGTTGTCTTTAAACATAGAGTTTGATGTTGCTCTCTTAATATTTGGGTCTGATGATAAAAGATTCATCAAAGACTCATATTTTTCAAAGTATATTTTTGTACTATTTGCTGACTCATCAACAAGTGTTTGAATATCATCTTTGATTGTACTTTCTAAAATGTTTGTAACTTGAAAGTTGGTAGCCATACCAACAGCAGAAAGTGCTATGATAATAACGACTGCAAAAGTTGCAATAAGCTTAAACTTAATACTATACATTTTTTCTTTCTTAGGTTTTTTTGCTTTTTTATCCTTTGCATTTGCACTTACTTTTTTAACTTTTTTAACTTTTTCCTTCTTTTCCTTTGTCCCCATTAAAGCCTCCTTAAATTCCCTATGACTATATTACCATAAATTAAAGCGTTTTACAGAAAATTTAACGTTTTTTATTCATAATTTGAACTCTATATTGTTTTTTCTTGAAACGCATATTTTTAAGGGTTCTTGCAACATCTTGTATTTTATCTTGACTAATTTCAATAATAGTTGAATCCTCACCTAATTTTATTTTACCCAAATCTTGTCTCTCTACACCATTAATTCTTGTGATTGTAGCCATAAAATCACCAGCTTTTAAACCGGAATGTCTTCCAGCAAATACTTTTAATTCTGCAAATTTGACATTCTTATTTGGTTTGAATTTAGTCGATTTAGTAGTTCCTTCAGAATTTTGTTTAGGATTAGTCCTTCTCTTTGGCCCAATACGTTCAATTTGATATCCTAAATATTCCTCCAGTTCTGGCATTTTTTCCGATTCCTTAAAGGAGCAAAGGTTAATAGCAATACCCGTCTCTTTAACACGGCCAGTACGTCCAATTCTATGGACATAACTTTCATGTTCAAATGGCAAGTTGAAATTGATTACATGAGAAAGGTTTCTAACATGAAGACCTCTACTGGCAAGATCTGTTGCAATCAAATATTTGATTTCACCTCTCTTGAATTTTGAAATGGTTGCCATACGTTCATCTTGTTCCATACCACCATGGAGAATCCCGGTTTCATCATTCCACTTTTTCATGATTTTGAAAATACTCTCTACTTTGTTTTGAGTATTGGCAAAAATAATACACCTCGTAGGCTTTTCATGTTCTAACATACGTTTCATGAAATCTAACTTTTTATGTTCTTGCACCTCATAGTAAACTTGAGAAATTTTCTTGTGAATATCGACCTCGGGCTGAATATCCACACGTACAGGGTCTTTCATATCATCCATAATAATATGTTCAATTCGACTCTGCATCGTTGCTGAGAACAGACAGGTTTGTCTATCTTTAGGTAATTGTGATAGAATTTCGTGGATTTGTTCTTCAAAACCCATATTAAGTAGTTCATCGGCTTCATCAAGTACAAGATACTTAAGATCAAATACCTTTAAAAATTTTCGATCAATCAAATCTTTTAAACGTCCCGGTGTTGCGACTACAACATGAGGATATGTTTTCAGTTCTGTACGATTTTCTGTTATTAAAGTTTTACCTACTGCTAGCATAGACTTTAAACCTGTGTATCTTCCGATATTCTTAATATCTTCATGAATTTGCAAGGCTAGTTCTCTTGTAGGTGCAATGACAATGCATTGAGGGTATTTATCTTCAACTTCAATTTCATTGCAGATTGGTATTGCAAAGGCAGCTGTTTTACCAGAACCAGTTTGAGATTTAACGACAACATCTTTATGATCAAAGATCAATGGAAAAACTTGCTTTTGTACTTCAAGTGCATCAACAAAGCCAAGTTCCGATAATGCCCTTCTTATTTCATTTTTTAAGGGATATGATTTAAATTTCATTTTACGCTCTCATTCTTTAATTTTTTTTACTCATAATACAGATTATACGCTCAAATCATTATATTTTCAAGCTTTGCTAACTTTCAACACCTAGTGAAAACCTTTACAATTCTATGTTATAATATGTTAAAGGAGATTAACAAATGAAAATCAACCAACCTATTATTCTAAACAAAACAACAGTAAAAAATAGAATTGTAATGCCACCGCTCGTTTGTTTCAATTGGGCTGACCAAAATGGTTATGAAACTTATGATCGAAAGGAACATTATGGCAGTAGAACCTCGACGGGTTTAATCGTCATTGAAGCAACAGCTATTTCCCCATCAGGCAGATTGTCTGACACCGAACTTGGTTTATGGGAAGACGGACATATCCCTCAGTTTAAAAAAATTGCTGAAGTCTGTCATGAAGATCAAACCGTATGTCTTGTTCAGTTGGTTCATGCAGGTTTCCAAGGGATAACCAGTCCTCTTTATTCCGCATCAAAAGATAATCATCCTCAGAGAAAAGTTTATGCTTTAAGTCTAGATCAAATTAAAGAAATTAAGGATGATTTTGTACAAGCTTCAGTGCGTGCATATAAAGCAGGTCTAGACGGCATTGAAATCCATGGTGCTCATACCTATTTAATTAATCAGTTTACCTCCAGTACAACAAATTTCAGAGAAGATTGCTATGGCGGTTCACCTGAAAATAGAATGAGATTACCCCTTGAAATTGTTGAAGAAGTAAGAAAAGCCACCTCAGAAGATTTTATAATAGGTTATCGCTTTGGTGTCAATTCTTCTGATTTCCAAGAAGACATTATGCTTTTACAAGCTTTAGATAAAGCTGGTGTAGATTTTTTTGATGTTTCATCTGGATTCATTCCAACGGACTTTGATTTACCTGAGGATTTCCCGTTTAGTACCATTACTTACTTAGGTGTTAAACTTCAAGAATACACAAATAAACCTGTCGCCTGTGTTTATGGTATTACCCAAGGGATTCAAGCAGAAACCCTAATTGATCAATATGGCGTTCAAATGGTTGCTGTTGGAAAAGCAATACTTGCAGATCCAAAATGGGCAGAAAAAGCCATTTCTGAAATCGAAATAGACCCTTGCTATCAATGCAAACCGAAATGTTTATATTCAAAAGATGGTAGAAAATGTCCTCAATATATTAAACGAGATAAAAAACAGTAGTTCTTACTGTTTTTTATATATTTGAGGCTTTATTAACTTCCCAAAAGTTGTCGCAATTATAATGGCACTAGCAATAACCGATGCAACAATTAGAGTCTCAAATCCAACACGTGTTGCTTCATCATAGTTTTTTTCAATAATACTTAGCATACTAAAATATAAACCATAACCTGGCACTAAAGGAATAATACCAGGAATAACAAATACCGTAGCAGGCATCTTTCTTTGTTTTGCAAATATCTCTGATAAAATACCAACGATCAACGCACCTATAAAAGATGTAAAAATAACCGATAACCCTTTGTCTTGCAATTGGGTATGTACAACCCATCCAAAGCCACCACATAAACCTGCATAAAGCATTTCTTTTCTTGGAATATTGAACAAAACCGAGAAACCAATAGATGCAAAAAAGGCATATATAAAGTTTAAAATCATTCTAAACACTTCCTGTCCATAAAAATTTGAGGTGTAACACAACACCAACACCGAGTGCTATTGCTACTGCAATTAATAATGCTTCTGTTAATTTAGAAACACCAGATACAAAATCTCCTGAAATTGAATCTCTAAAAGCATTGGTCATGGCAACACCAGGAACGAGAGGCATTAATGATCCAATTACAATTTTAGATAGCATTAAAGTTTGTCCAAAAGCTTCAAAAATCTGGATTAATAACAAAGCTATCAAAGCATTCAACAAACCACCAGCAATGTTTCTAACAAAGGATCCTGTATAATTGGCCATCAACTTTACAATGATTACAACACTACAACTGGTTATGAATGCTGCTAAAGCTTCTAGTGCTGTGCCACCAAAGGACAAGGTAAAGAAACCACCGGCAATCCCACCCGACAAGGCATACATCCATAAGGGATAATGAGGTGTTTTCATGATTTCTTCCAATAGTACCTGTGCTTCTTCTGTCGTCATATCACTTGAAACAAACTGACGAGAAAAAGCATTTACTTTTGCTATGATTTCTAAATCAATGGTTACTGATTTTGTACGGATGATATAGGGATAATGCATACCTTCCTCGTTATAGGATAAAAAAATACCTGTAGGAATTGTAAAGTTTTCAACTTTGATTCCTCTACTTAAGCAGATACGGTTAATGGTATCCTCTACTCTTGAAGTCTCAGCGCCATTTTCAAGCATAATTCTTCCTGCAAATATGGCAACTTCTAAAATCCTTTGAATGTTGTTTTTTTCCAAGTTGTTCTCCTTAAAAATAAAAGCAAGCGTAAACGCTTGCTCAGATTTTATCGCTTATTAACAGTGTAACCCATACTTTCCAAATATGCTATGACGCTATCTGCTCCAAGATAGTGTGCAACGCCTACAACCACAAAATAATCTTTATCATCAGCCATGAACTCATTTATTTTGTTGGCCATATTCAGATTTCGATCTGTTAACATCACTTTTTCTATTTCAGGATCTGCTGTCAAATCACTATCTTCTTCGATTAAATAAGCTTCAAGTGCTTTTTCATCTTCCAATGTGAACAGCGTATAAAGTGTTTCAAAATCAGCAATAGTTTCATCTATTGTGCCTAATGAATCAAAAAATAACGATTCCTGAATTTCATCTGAAAAATTGTTTAGTAAATTTAACTGATAATCCATGCCTTCCAGAGCTAATATCTCTTTTTTAGTCTTGTTGGCATCATTTAAAAAATACATATCTATACCATACCCAGCAGAATAATCGCTACGCATTAATTGAAATTGCATTAAAGTACTGCCTGCTACCCAAACTTTTAGATTTTGGTATAATTCAGGATTTATATGCATCTCGTCACAAATAGTCTCATATTTCTCAATGCCTCTAGGTGATAAGTGATCATAAATTGTACCTGTCTCATATACTACTGCTGCTGCATATTTTACAGGATCTACATTACTTACATCCGCTTCTACCACCAAATAATCAGAAGAGTCATAAGCTGACATCACATCATCACTTAAAGGATACAAATCTTCTTTTGCCATATGAATTGACCCATATAAATAAACCGTATTATCATCATCTGAAATTTCCCAGAAATACCCTTTAAACGGATCTTCGTCCTTTAATTCAATTGCTTCGTTCATTATGTGCTCAGCCTCAATTGAATCCGTTGCTGCTGCTTCATTATTTTGGCAGCTGATCATCATTAAAACCAAAGCCAAAATTATACCCAAATAATAATATCTTTTCATCACAAACCTCCTTTCAATACTTTAGCATATTTTTTTAGAAATACAATGTTTTTCAACTATTTAATTCAATGAAAATAAGCAAAATAAATAACGCAATCGTTTGCATTAAAGTGGTAAACTGATATAATTATTTTAGGAGGGTCAAATGAAAAAAATATTAATTTTATGGATTGGTTTATTATTGATGGGATGTCAAAACACTTCAAATCAACCAATAAACAATGAGACAATTGTGAACAATCATATCGCTACAAACAATCAGGTTATCGTTGAAAATGATGAAGAATCCGTCGAATTTGCATACGACGTCAATAATCGTTCTGGTAAATTCAGTAATGAAGATCTTATCTATTTTATCATGGTGGATCGGTTTAAAGATGGTGATGACAGTAATGATTATTTTTCAGATTCAAGTGATAATCCTAATCAATTAAAATCCTATCTAGGTGGTGACCTTCAAGGCGTCATTGATGAATTGGATTATATCAAAGGTTTAGGTGCTACAACCATCTGGTTGTCTCCTATTGTAAAAAATGAACCCTATGGCTACCATGGTTACTGGGCAGAAGACTTCTATGCTGTGGATCCACATTTTGGTGATTTAGAAACTTTAAAAAATTTAGTGACTGAAGCCCACAACCGTGATATCAAGGTTATTTTGGATTATGTAGTGAATCATACAGGTTATAATCATCCTTGGACAAAAGACAGTGCCAAGGAAGATTGGTTCCATCATAATGGCACCATTACAAACTACAATGATCAAGACCAAGTTGAAAACTACAACTTAGCGGGATTACCTGACTTGAATACTGAAAATCCTGCAGTAAAAGCCTACTTCTTTGAAAATGCTTTATATTGGATTAAAGAAACAGGTATCGACGGGATGCGTCTTGATACTGTAAGACATGTCCCTCAAACTTTCTGGAATGAATTTGCATATGTCATTAAAAGTGAATACCCTGATTTCTTCTTCTTAGGAGAGGTTTGGAAAAATAGTGTTAGTTATTTGGACAGTTATCATCAAATTGGTTTGGATTCCATTACAAACTACGCCTTATTTGACGGTATCGACGAAGCATTCAGAAGATATGGTGATGCACAATCTTTAAAACTTGCATTGCTAAATGAAAGTAAATTTACTGATCCAGACTTAAATGCCATCTTCATTGATAATCATGATGTTTCAAGATTGATTAGCAGATCGTCAAAATATGGTGAAGAATATTTAAAAGAAGCTTTGACTTTTGTGATGTTGCACCCTTCTATACCTGTTATTTACTATGGTACAGAGATTGGTCTTGAGGGCAAAAATGATCCTGATAACAGAAGACTTATGGATTGGGAAATCAACTTTGAGGATAATGCCATTTACAGTTATTATCAAACACTTTTAGATATTCGAAATGAAACACGTGATTTTAAAAACTTTGAAATTCTAGAAGCTAAAAGTAGTCATATTGTTATACAATATACCAATGGTAGTAAAAAGATGATTACAGCCTACAATGTTTCTGAGTATAATCAAAGCGTTGAATTGACTTTAACAGGAACATATAAGAATCTTCTTACAGGTGAAACTGTTGATATTTCTAACATCACTTTAGAACCCATCACTTCAATGATTTTAATGGAGGAATAAAATGCATAAGATTATAATTGATGAAATCTATGTACCATATTTAGATCACAAAAGACCCATAAGAATTTATTTACCACCTAACTACGATGATAACACTGCATTTCCCGTTGTATATATGCATGATGCACAGAATTTATTTGATACAGCAACATCCTCATATGGTGCAATATGGGATATTCATGACCATATGAATGCAATCTATAGTCATTATAAACAAGGTTATATTGTTGTAGGAATTGATAATCATGAAGGTCGAAACAATCGTCTCAATGAATATTCCCCATGGGTGAACACAACACTTAAAGACAACACCTACTACTCTGACATTCAAGAGGATGTAGGTGGATTGGGAGAAAAATATGTAAATTTTCTTGTGAACGATCTCATACCTTATATCAACAAGCAATATAAAACCTTATCAGGACCTTACGCCTTAATTGGTAGTTCAATGGGTGGCTTTATCTCATTGTATGCAGGAGTGAAATATCCTGAAATTTTTAATAAAATTGGTGCTTTTTCAACGGCTGTATGGTTTGCAGAAAAGCCATTATTGGAGTTGATGGAGAACAGCCAATATAGTAAGAATAGCCAATGGTATTTAGATATTGGAACAAAGGAAACCAGTAATGAAGCCTTTGATGCACTCTATATGGAAGGCACTCAAAAGGTTTATGAAATTCTTGAAAAGAAAGTTCAACCAAGTCAAAGAAAATTAGTCATTGATGATGGTGGCATTCACAACGAGAGGGATTGGTCAAAGCGCTTCTACAAAGCCTTTGAATTTCTTTATCAGCTGAATCAATAGTATTAAAATAGCCATGTACAATGTACATGGCTTTCATTTACTCATTATGTTGGATTAACTTTGTATCAACAATATAACTGTTTAAGGATGACTCTTCTTGTTGCAGTTTACTGATTATTAACTTGGCAGCATAATATCCAAGTTTATCTGCATTAATTTCTACTGTTGTTAATGGAGGATTTTGATATGTCGCAATAGGTGTATTGTTAAAACCTGTTACAAGTATATCCTTCTTCCCAGTATCTCTAATAGCTTTTAACGCGCCAATAGCAATTAAATCATCTGTAGTTGCAATGGCATCAAAAGTCGTTTCCTTGATTAACTCCATTGTTGCTTTATAACCTTCTTCTTCTGTAAACTTAACTTCTTTGATTAATTCAGACTCAACATGCAAGCCTCTATTGGTAATTGCCATTTTATAACCCGACAATCTGTTCTTTGTTACAGTTAAAGCCTCACTACCACCGATAAAAGCAATTCTTGTATTACCTTGTCTGATAATATAATTTACCACTTCATACATCGCCTGGAAGTTGTCATTATCCACCCAAATCATATCATCAGTCTCTTCAGGTTTACCAATAACCACAAAAGGATGATTATTCTCTTTTAAAAACTGTGCACATTTATCTTCCTCTCGTACAACAGTCATAATGACACCATCAATCAAATTACTTCTAAAAAGATGATTTAAAGTTTTAATCTCATCCTCTTCTGTCCCAGCATTGGTCAAAATGATATAATAATCTTTTTGTCTTGCATATGTTGTAATTCCTGTCAACACTTGAATAAAGAAAGGGTTCTCAGCTAAAAGCTTCACATCATTAGGTAAAACCAATCCTAATGTTCTCGTTGCATTGGTTGCCAATTTTCGAGCCGTTACATTTGGATGGTAATCCAATTCTTTCATGGCTTTCCATACTCTTTCCTTTGTATCTGTGCTAATTTTAGGATGATCCGTCAATACCCTTGAAACGGTTGAAGGTGATACCTTTGCTAATTTCGCTACATCTTTTATGGTAATTCTCATATTTCCACCTTTAATCTATAATCAAATATTAATATTACTATGAAATATGGCACAAAACAAGTCTATTCATTCTGCAACCGTTTGCATAACCATTATAAAATAAAATAACATTCCTTGTCAAGGAAAGTAAAATTCATTTCGTACAATATCATCGAACAATAATCCACATTTACTAAATATTTTTTAATCTATATAAAAATAATTGAATAATTTTTCTCTAATTAGTGTTCCAAATTAACTCAAAAAACAAAAAAAAAACTCGTCAGATTGACGAGTTAATGTTTATTTATTTTTTCTTTTTAATAAAAATCAAAGTTCCTGCTAAAATTACAACTATCGCACCTGCTAAATACCAGATTAACATACTGGAATCAGACTCATCTACAACAGATGGTGACACTACATGATAAAGAACTACAGTTGATAAAGGTTCAGCTGTAACACTGCCACCGACTTCATACAAGCCTTCCAGATTCACACTAGGACCTGAAACAACAACTTCATATGTCCCACTGTTAGGAAGATCTATTGAAACTTCTTCTCTGTTAGCATTGTGTATGACCACAATTTCCTGCCAAGAGTCATCTTCCACACCATTAATCGAATAAACGATTAAATTATTAGATGCTTGTAAGGATTTAATATGTTCGTTCACAGCTTCAGCAGTTTCCAATCTAAAAGATGGATGTGCTTTTCTCATTGCAATAAGTGCTTTAAAATAATTCACGACATCATCATATTTTTCTCTTCTCGTCCAATCTAAACGATTAATGATATCAGAAGATTTATATGAATTTTCATCTCCGAATTTTGTACGCATAAATTCTTGACCACTGTGAATAAATGGAATACCTTGAGAAGTTAATATGATACTGTCAGCAAGCATATGCATTTGTTTAATGGTTTGCAAATCATCCTCTGGATTTGAAATTGAAAGTTTATCAAATAAGGTGTTGTTATCATGTGCTTCTACATATGTCACACTTTGAGTAGGATCAATATTGCCCCAAGTCGAGTAAGTATCGAAATCAACACCACCAATAATACCTGAGAATACAATACCAGCCATGCCTGATTTTCCACTAACAAAACCTTGATCCATTCGATCAAATACAGAACCTTTTAATCCATCTCTAATAGTATCGTTAAAATGAGCTATACCAGACATTTCATAGGCTTGGTTTTGATTCGCACGATTGTTTTCATCAAGAACGATTCCTAAATTCCAACCTTCTCCGATAATTGTAATACTTGGATCGATTTGATTTAAGGCTTCTCGAATCTTATTCATGGTTTCTACATCATGAAGACCCATAAGGTCAAATCTAAAACCATCTAAATGGTACTCACTTGCTAAATAAGTTACCGAATCAATCATGAATTTTTGCATCATATAACGTTCTGAAGCGGTTTCATTTCCACAGCCAGAGCCATTGGCATAATTCCCATTGTCTTCTTTTCTGAAGTAATAACCAGGAACTAGTTTTTCAAAGGCCATGGCATTTAAGCTAAAAACATGATTATAGACAACGTCCATTGTCACTTTTAGGTCTTGATCATGAATGGCCTGTACAGCTTCTTTAAATTCCATCATTCTCACATCAGGTGTAAATGGATCTGTTGCATAACTGCCTTCCAAAGCATTGTAGTTAACAGGATCATAACCCCAATTAAATTCATAGCTGTCTTTGCTTTCATCCACTGAGCCATAATCGTAGATAGGCATCAATTGAATATGGGTAACACCTAAATCCTTTATATATGACAAACCTGTACTGAATCCATTGCTTGTCATTGTATTCAATTCTGTAAAGCCTAAGAATAAGCCTTTATTTTCAATACCTGATTCATTGTGCATCGATAAATCTCTTACATGAATTTCATACATAATTGCATCTACAGGACTTGTAAAATCAGTTTTGTAATTTTCATCCCAATTTTCCGGATTGGTTCGGTCTAGATCCACAACAGCACTCATTGAACCATTAACGGTTACTGCCTTTGCATAAGGGTCTACAGTTTCTTCAAAAGTACTTTGATGCATAACCCCATAGCGATACAACTGGTTGTGTAGATCACCTTCAACGGTTGCAGACCATACCCCCTGATCATCTCTAGACATTTCAAATGTTTTACTGTGATTACCTTTGTAATCATCATAGAGTCTAAGTTCCATCGCTCTAGCTGTTGGAGCCCATACTTTGAATACAGTTTCATCTTTAGAATAAATTGGACCCAACTCACCATCATAGTTATATGAATTATTGAATTCTAAGGAATCATAAACATCACCCAGCTGAACATGGCCTGTTTCAAATTTAGGAATATCTATAGTAATGGTATCTGTATATGATACTTTATCTTTTAAAATAAGGGTTGCTGATGCTCCAGAAATGAACTTGTCATTATATGGTGTTGTCATTAGGCTGCCAACTGCTTTAGTTTCTCCATTAACAGTTACTGTAATATTATCTTCTGTTGCCTTGAAAGGCATATTTGTTGAAAAGACAATGGTTTGGGTATCCATTAGCTTTGCATCTATAAATTTTGGGATGTAATCAGCATCAGCTTCACTATAATAAACACGATCGCTATTTTCAATGAAATAAACATCTGCAGCACCATTTTTTATTTTCATGACACTGTATGCTACTTTTGTATCCTGATCATAAACCGTTACTAATATTTCCGGTTGATTGAAAGTCCCATCCAAATGTACTTTTCCAGCCAGACCAAAATCGGATGGAACAACTGGAATATCTGTAACTAGCTCACCAACTGTAGCAGTCATGGTTACCTGATTATAATTTTCATCATAATTATGATAGTTTACTGACAGATCTACACTTTCATCTGTAATACCATCAGGTCCATTTGGATTTTCATAATAAAACTCTTCTTGACCGCCTATGACCCAAATTTCACCAACACCGTTATCAAATTGAGTGATAAAACGATCGGCAGGTATATCTTTCTCCCAAGAATCTGTTCTTACAATAAAACCTACTTCACTAAGCTGTGTATTAAATACAGCCGTGGCTACTTTACCGAAATTATCTTCAGAAGTAAATTCGTAAACACTTCCTTCACCTCCAGCAGGCCAAATCCATAGGTTCCATTCCTTATCATTTCCTTCGCTTTCAAGATAGTGAATGATCACTGTTGTTGTCTCTTCAGCAAAGAGAGGTGTTGGTATAAATACCAACACCTGAAGTAATATCAATAGCCCAGCAACTACTCTCTTCATATTTCCCCCTAAATACGATTCTTATCGATTGACCAAATATCTTTTGCGTATTCTCTAATGGTTCTATCACTACTGAATTTAGATGCATTACACATGTTCATCCAACATTTTCTAGCCCAAGCTTTTTTGTCTCTAAATGCTTTATCAACTTCCATCTGCATTGCTCTATAGGATTCAAAATCCTTCAAAACAAAATAATTATCAGCTGCATGCCAGCTCGCTCCACGCATTAATGAAGTATAAAGTTCCTGCATGTTTTCATCACCTGTATAATCAAATGAAACGTCTATTAATGCATCAACAACTTCCTTTAATCCCTCTACATGCATATAGCTAGCTTTTGGATCATATGAATTTTTCATTGCATTAATTTCATCTACAGTTAAACCGAAGATAAAGTTGTTTTCTTCGCCAGCTTCTTCAACGATTTCCACGTTTGCACCATCTAATGTACCAATTGTAGGTGTACCATTTAACATGAACTTCATGTTACCAGTGCCTGAAGCTTCCTTGCCTGCTGTTGAAATTTGTTCAGATAAGTCTGCAGCTGGGAAGATTTTCTCACCATAAGATACTCTGTAATTTTGAACAAAGACTACTTTGATTCTGCCTGCAACATCTTCATCATTATTAACAACTCTAGCAATATCATTAATGAATTTGATAATTGATTTTGCTCTAGCATAACCTGGTGCAGCCTTTGCACCGAAGATAAAGGTTCTCTTTACAATATCAATAGATGGATCTTGTTTTATTCTATGGTACAAATCAAGAATATGGAAAGCATTTAGCAATTGACGCTTGTATTCATGAAGTCTCTTAACTTGAACATCAAATAATGAATCCGGATCAATTTCAATCCCTTCATGCTCTTTGATGTAAGCAGCGAGTTGTACTTTCTTTTCTCTTTTAATTTCCATAAAACGGTTTAATACAGCTTCATCATCCGCATATTTCTCTAAAGACTTGATTTGCTCTAAATCATTAATCCATAAATCAGAACCTAAAAGTTCAGAAACATATGATGTTAATTCTTGATTTGCCAATGCCATCCATCTTCTTTGAGTAATACCATTTGTTTTGTTTTGGAATTTATGAGGATAGAGTGCATACCAATCTGTTAATTCTTCATGCTTTAACAATTCTGTATGAAGATAAGCAACACCATTTACAGTATGACAACCGTAAATTGATAACCAAGCCATTTTAATCATATTGTTTGAGATCACTCTCATGGATTCAATTTTATCTTGTGCATAGTTTTTAGCTTCTAATTCTTTTACAAATTGAGCATCAATGCCTTCAAGAATTTCATAAATTCTAGGCAAAACTTCAATGTAGAAACCATTCCACCATTGCTCTAAGGCTTCTGCTAAAATAGTATGATTTGTATAAGCAAAAGTTCTTGTTACAATTGTCCAAGCAACATCCCACGAAAGGTTTTCTTCATCCATTAAGATCCTCATCATTTCTGGAATTGCTACTGCTGGATGTGTATCATTTAATTGTACCGCATAGTAATCTGGGAATTGGTTAAAGTCGACATCACCATTAAATTTTGTTTTAAAAGCTTTTACCATATCTTGCAACGATGCTGATACGAAGAAATATTGTTGCTTTAATCTTAAAATCTTACCAGCTTGCTCTGAATCGTTTGGATATAATACTCTAGAAATATCTTCAGCTCTATTTTTATCTGCAACGGATTCTTCGTAAGATTGAGCATTAAATAATGTAAAATCAAAGGCCTCTTCAGATTCAGCTTTCCACAATCTCAAGGTATTAATATTTTTTGTTCCGTAACCGATAATTGGTGTATCATAAGGTACCGCCACAACAGTTTGATCTGCAAATTTCACAGTCACTTGATCTTCCAATCTTTTTACAGACCAAGGATCTCCGTATTTTAACCAGTTGTCAACTTCTTCCACTTGTCTGCCATCTACCCACTTTTGTTTAAAGATACCGTAATCATAACGAATACCATAACCTTTTAATGGTAGGTCTTCAGATGCTGCTGAATCTAAGAAACATGCTGCTAAACGACCTAAACCACCATTGCCTAAACCAGCATCTTCTTCAGCTTCTTCAATAACATTTAAATCAATGCCTAAATCTTTCATCGTTTCCTTAACGTCATTGTATAAGCCTAAACTGATTAAGTTGTTACCTAATGCTCTTCCCATTAAGAACTCAGCAGATAAATAACAAGCTTGTTTTTTCTCACTATAAGCTGCAGTTGTTTTAGCCCAATCATCTGATAACATTTCCATCAAAGTCATTGATAAAGCATTAAACTTCTCATAATCCTTTACTTCTTCAAAAGGCTTTGCGTATTTCATTTTTGCTGCATTCTTCACAGCTTGAATGAAGCTTTCCTTGTTAAAATCAATCGTTCTATTCATTTTTGTCCAACCTTCCATATAATTTTGTCATGTTATAAATGCGTTTTGTTAATGTATCTGTTAACTGATCTGGTTTCATTCTCCAGTCCCAGTTGTTACCAATAGTGGATGGTATATTCATTCTTGCAGTATCATCGAGTTCCAAGAAATCTTGCATTTGTGCTATCGCAACTACGCCGACCGATGACCAAGCGCCTCGAATGAAGCCCCAAGCATAACCTTCTTCTTTTGTTAATTTTAAATACTCAATGGCTTTTTCAATATCTGCCTTATTGGTATTTTTAAACCAACCCATTACAGTATCATTATCATGAGTGCCTGTGTAAACAATGCAATTTTGCTCGTAGTTATGCGGTAAATAATCACTTTCTTCCTTTGAATCAAAAGCAAATTCAAGTACTTTCATACCTGGGTAGCCAGATGCGTTTTTAAAGTCTATAACCTCTTGTGTTAAGAAACCCAAGTCCTCAGCAATGATTTTTAAATCTCCAAGTTGTTCCTTTATAGCATTGAAAAGTTTCATCTCTGGACCTTTAATCCATTCTCCCTTTTCAGCAGTTTTAGAACCAGCTGGAATTGACCAATAAGATTCAAAACCTCTAAAATGATCTATTCTAACAACGTCAAACAATTCATAGGATGCTTTTATACGCTTTGTCCACCATACGTAACTTTGCTCCTCCATCAGATCCCAATTGTAAATCGGATTACCCCATAATTGCCCAGTAGCGGAGAAAGCATCTGGAGGACAACCAGAAACACAAACGGGTTTGTTCTCACGATCCAAAAGGAATAATGCTGGATTTGACCAAACATCTGAGGAATCTTCAGCTACATAGATTGGAATATCACCAATCATTTCAATATTATTTTTATTGGCATATACTTTTAATTCGTGCCATTGCTTGAAAAAGATGTATTGTAGAAATTCCCAGAAGCGAATTTCATCTTCATATTTTTTTCTTGCAGCTTCCAAAGCAACTTCTTCTCGCGCTCTGTATTTTGCTGGCCACTCTTGCCAAGATTTCAAATCATGTGCTTTTTTCAGAGCCATGAATAAAGCATAATCTGGTAGCCATTCTTTATGTTCTTCAACAAAGGTATCTACTTCTCTTTTATAAGCCGTTTTTCCCTTTTCATAAGCCTTTCTCAAGAGAACAAGTTTATTCTCATTCACTCTTGTGAAATCAACTTTCTCAAGGTTACTGCCAAAAGACAAACCTTTGAAATCAGCTTCTTCCAATAGACGTTTTTCTTTTAAGGCTTCCAAATCAATAAGAAGCACATTACCTGCAAAGGTAGACAAGGACTGATAAGGTGAATCACCATAACCAGTGGGTCCAATAGGTAATAACTGCCAATAACTTTGACCAGCTGCTTTTAAGAAATCTACAAAATCATATGCTTCTTTTCCAAAAGAACCAATGCCTGTTGGATTTGGAAGTGAAGTAATATGCATTAATATACCACTGCTTCTTCTAAACATGATATTCTCCTTTATGTCTTTTTTGATCCGATGTATAGATGTCATACGCTAGGGTTTGACACAATTGATCGCCTTCACAATTAATTATTAGTTCTTTACCCTCATATGATACAGTAATCACCATATTTTTACTTTTAGGTTCTCTTGAAATACCATCATCATCATATAATACATACACGCCTTGATCTTCAATAAATCCCTTTAAAAATAGTCTTGATGTGTCAATATTTTCAATTCTATTCGTAGGTTTATTTAAAACTACCAGTTTATTTTTACCTATGAAAGTAGTTGTTGCTTCAAGAGGAACTGAAATGTAATGATGTCCTTTTTCAAAAATTTCCATTTGATAATCATCATATTTTTTCAGTTGCCACATTAACATGTCTTCTGGTAAATAGACATAACGCCCTTTGGCATTTGGTGTATACACAGGTGCTAACATCAATCCATCACCATACAACAATTGATCTTCCACTTGAGCAGAAGCTTCATCGTCATAAACAAATGACAATGGCTTAAACAACATATCATAATTATTTCTATGTTTCATGAATTCAGAATATAGATATCGATGTAATGCATATCTCAACTGAATTGTATTTCTTAAGGTATCTGTAGATTCCTCATCAAACCTAAAAGGTTCTTGATCTCTTGTACCCATACATGCATGATTTCTAAAAAGTGGTGTAAAAATAGCAAATTGAGTCCAACGTGTAATAAGTTCACTGTCTGCATGAGCACCAAAGCCACCTACATCTGCACCAGAATAAATGAATCCAACCATATTCAGTGATGGCATCATTCTGACATTTAACAATAAATGTTCCCACCAGGCATGGTTATCACCTGTCCATATGCCACCATAACGATGCATACCCACATAGGATGCTCTCGAGAATAACAACATACGTTTTGCAGGATAATTTCTCTCAAAAGCTTCTCCAGCAGCACGGGTCATATTGTATCCATATAAATTGTGTAAATCCATATGATTGTACATTTGACCATCTTTTCTATGATAAAAACTTTGATAATCTTTCATACTGTTTGAAACCGACATAAACTTATCTTTTAAGGCAAAGAAAGATTGAATATCTAAATTCTTTCCTTTACATGAAACAGCATGATCTATGGCTTCTTCTAATCCTTTTTCAGAATAGAATATAGCTGGTTCGTTCATATCATTCCAAAAGCCTTCAATACCTTGATCAATTAAAACATTGTATTGATCTCCAAACCAAGTTCTGGCTTCAGGATTGATGAAGTCTGGGAAATGTACTTTGCCAGGCCATACAGCACCTACAAAAGGTTCTTTGTTTTCATCTACACAATAGAAACCATTCTTCACACCCGTTTCGTGTAGAAAGTAATCTTCTTCGATTTTGCAACCAGCATCAATAATTGGTATTAACCGAATGCCGCGTGATCTCATCTCTTTAACAAAAGCTTTAAAGTTAGGAAATCTTTCTTCATCTACTGTGAAATTTTTATATCTTTCCATGTAATCAATATCCAAATAAATTGTATCCAATGGAATATTATGTCGATCAAATTCATCTGCAATGTATTTCACCGATTCTGCATTTGGATAACTCCATCTGCTTTGTTGGAAACCAAAAGCCCATTTAGGAGGTAAAAATGACGGTCCAATACATTTTAAAAATTTCTGAACGATCTCAAGCTTGGTTTGACCTTTGATCCAGAGGATCTTCGCATCTTTACCTTGAATGGTCACTTCAAGCTCATCTTTATGTGTAAAACCCATATCAAAGGTTACCTTACCTGGAAAATCAATAAAAATACCTACCGGTAACGTTTCCGAATCAAGGATAAAAAAGTTGTGTGCCCCATACAAACTTACACGATCAGGCACATGACTCGGATCATCAGTTGCGAAGGATTCATATAATCCACCACGTTTGTTGATGCCTCTCATTTGTTCACCTAAACCATAAATCTTATCATGTAATGACATTTTATACTTTAAAACAATGACATTTTCTACCGATAAGGAAAATTGTGTATCCTCTTGAAATTTAATTGAATCACTGATTATTTTTACATTTTCTAAATTTACCAGTGCATCGGTTTCAAAAGGATGTCCTATATTGATTAATTCCATAGAACCTCCTAAATTTTTTGTGTTGTCTGACCAATTACAAATTTTGTTTCTAAAACAATATGTTGAGGAACTTCTTCTCTCAAAATTTCTAATAATATTTGACCAGCCTGATCACCCATATATCGAGTAGGCTGTTCGATTGAAGTTAGACTTGGTGTCATATATTTACCAAGTTCTAAACCATCAAATCCTAAAACAGATATATCTTCTGGTACTTTCAAACCGTGATCAGTAATGGCTTTCATAGCACCTATTGCCATTGTATCTGCTATTGCAAATACAGCAGTAACTTTCTCATCCAATAATTCTTCCATAGCCTTATACCCTGAAGCCATGGTATAATTACCACCACTCACTAATTTTTCATCATAAGTAACCTTGAAATCACTTAAAGCATCACGATATGCCATAAAACGAGCTTCAGCAACACTATCATCACCATAGCCTGCCGAGATCATCCCGATTCTTCTATGACCGTTCTCCAATAAATAAGTAACGCCTTCATAAGCAGCTTTATAGTTATCGATCGTTACACTTGAGAATAATTCAAAGTCGACACCTTCTTCAATGACAGTCGAAGCAAATATTACAGGAATCTTCAATTGTTTTAAGTAGCCTTCTTCATTTTTCTTTAAATGCCCACCTAAAAACACCAAACCAACAAGCTTCTTTTCAAGGGCAAACTGAATTGCTGCTTCTATGGTGTTCTTCATTCCTTGATGAAAGTGTAACATGACTGAATAACGATTAGAGGAAAGAATTTTTTCTAAGGATTCAATAACTTCTGAAAAAAAAGTAGAAAAATCACCAATAACAAAAATCCCGATATGATTGGTTTTTGTTCTTTTTAAGTTTCTTGCGCTATTGTTAGGCACATAATTGAGTTCTTCAATTATTTGCAACACTCTCTTCTTGGTTTCTTCTTTTACATCTGGTTGATTATTTAATACTCTTGAAACTGTACTGACACCAACACCTGCTACTTTTGCTATATCTTTAATGTTTACAGTTTTCATTTTATGTCCTTTCTGCAATCGTTTTCAGAAACGTTTCCGGTAACGGTACCGAAAACTATATATATCATACCACATTCAAATGAAAAATCAACAAAAAACAGAATATTTATAGCCTTATACATGAAATACTGTGAGTTTGCAACCTTCAAATATTATTTTTCAGGTCATGTACTTCTGCTACTTAGATCTGCAGTATAATAACCAATGAAATACTTTGTAGAAACTTAATGCTAGAATAAAAATCATATAAGAAAACAACAATGGATAAATGAGATGTGAAATGATCAATTTTATAAAAACAGATTAAAAGTCCTCATTAACATTGGATCAGAAATATTAATCTTCTTAGGTTATTATAAGAATTTATACTCAACTAATTTTCAAAGGTTATTCAAAAAAAAAGAATAACCCTAGGGTTATTCAATAAAAAAAAAGAATAACCCTAGGGTTATTCAATAATTGCTTTTTTAAGAATTTCATTGCTTCTTCTTACAAACTTCTCCATGGCTTCCGGTGTCAATGGTTTATGTGTTAGTGTTGCCAAGTCATAAATTTGTTCCATTACTAGTTTCGATTCATCTGTCATTGTTTCTTTATGATCGATGGCAAATTGCACCAAAACATTATTTTTATTAAGTATTAGTGTTTCATCTGTTGGGAACATGCTTGCATCCATACCCATACCACCATATGCTCTCATCATATCTTGCATACGACGAGACTCTTCAGAAAGTATTATCATACCAGCTACATCCAGATCCTTTAAAGTTTCAATTTTCACTTTAATACTTTCATTAGCTGTCGCTTCTTTGAATCTTGATAGTAATGCTTCTTCAATTTCCTTTACATCTTCAGAACTTTCTTCTTTAAGAAGATCTGATATATTTGAATCTACACGTTTAAAATTAACATTTTCCAAATGAGCTTCCATATGAGAAATATAAGCTGAATCTATTGGGTGCTCCGCTATCATCGCTTCAATGCCATGACCTTGAAGCATTTTTATATATTGAGCTTGTTGATTTTTATCAGTAGTATAGTAAACTTCATTTTCGAGTTTACCTTCATGTCTTGTTCCATATTCTTCAGCTGTTACAAAGGAATTATCTGTTAATTGATAGATAACGGCATCTTTTACTTTCTCATTGAACTTAGAATCTTTTAAAGCACCATATTTTACGAACGGATGAATATCATTCCAATATTTTTCATAATCGTTTCGTTCTGTTTTAAAGAGTCCCGTTAATTTATCCGCTACTTTCTTTGCAATATAATCGGATATTTTCTTAACAAAGCCGTCATTTTGTAATACTGATCTTGATACATTCAATGGTAAATCAGGACAGTCAATAACACCTTTTAACAACAATAAGAATTCAGGTATAACTTCTTTTAAGTTATCTGCAACGAAAACTTGATTATTGTAAAGCTTAATTTGACCTTCTAATGTATCAAAGTTTGTATCTAATTTAGGGAAGTACAAGATTCCTTTAAGATTAAATGGATAATCCATATTTAAATGAATCCAGAATAACGGCTCTTTAAAGTCCATAAACGTTTTGCGATAGAATTCCTTATAATCTTCCACTTCACAAGTTGAAGGTGATTTTGCATACAATGGCATGATATCATTTAATGGTTTCAATTCCTCTTCAATGATATTGCCCTCTTCATCTTTTCTAGGTTCTTTGTCCTCAACAGTGAAGTAAATTTCATATGGCATGAATGAGCAGTATTTTTCAATTGTTTGTTTTACTGTATATTCACTTTCAAATTCTTTGCCAGCCTCACCTAAATATAAAGTGATTTCTGTACCTCGACAAGCTCTTGTACCTTCTTCAATTTCAAAAGTTGTACCACCATCACAAGTCCATTTAGCAGCTTTTGCGCCATCCTTGTAACTTAATGTGTTGATTTCAACATTGTCTGCAACCATAAAAGATGAATAGAAACCTAAACCAAAGTGACCAATGATTTGATCTTTATCGGCTTTATCTTTATACTTTTCAATGAAATCTTCAGCACCTGAAAACGCAATCTGATTAATATAAGTTTTAATTTCATCAGCAGTCATACCGATACCGTTATCAATAAACTTTAAAGTTTTGTTCTTTTGATTCATAATGATTTCAATTTTATAAGCTTCTTCACTCATTTCCACTTCGCCAATTGAAACCAACTGCTTAAATTTAGTGATAGCATCTGAAGCATTTGAAACTAATTCTCTTATAAAAATATCATGATCTGAATACAACCATTTCTTTATGATCGGAAAGATGTTTTCACTATGTATTGAGAGATTACCTTTTTCCATATTTCCACTCCTTTTTTAATCTACTTTATACTTTCATATAATATTATAGGTCCTTAAAAATTGACTGTCAATACTTTTTAGCACTCTTTTATTAAGTTGGCTAACAAAACTATTCTACATAAAAAGCACTTAGAGATCTAAGTGCTTAAAGTATTATTCTTTTTTCTCTTCTTCAGGATTCTCAATTACAACGTTTTTTTCTTTCTCATTTTTATAGCCTTTTTTAATTTTATGAAAAATAAAAATTAAAATGATCAAACCTGGAATAATAAAAATTAAATATGGCGTAGCACCTAATCCTGAAATTAATGAGTTTTCAAAGAAAGCTTTTATCTTGTCTATCGAATTATTAAATGCTTGAGAAATTTTCTCAGATAAAGTTTTTGGAACTTCTTCTTTTACTGTAATTTCTATAACTTCATATAAGGATACATGTAAGGTTGCAAAAGAAACTAAATTATCCCATCTGCGAAGAGTCCCTGTTAAACTTTCAATTTCATATCTTACATTTGCAAGTTCTCTTTCCAGTTCTATTATATCTTCTACTTTTTCTGCTTTTTTTAGAATTTCCAATAATCTTTCTTCTTGAATTTCTAAAGTATTAACATGAGCTTCCGTATCAAAATAGGAGCTTGTGATATCTTCACCATATGTGTTCTCACTAATAATGTTACCAATAGTATTCATATCAGACATAAATTGAAGAAACTGTGGTTCTGGTATGCGAATGGTAAAATATGCAGATCTTTGATCGTATCTATTGTTGATAGAAGTACCTCTTACGTTAGAAGACTCAATGTAGCCACCAATTGAATTTATTTTGTTGTTTAGTTTTTCTACAGCCGAATCATATTCAAGTGTTTCAATTTCCATACTGGCTGATTTAATAATTTTACGTTCAACAACCTGAGGCTCAGGCATCTCAGCAGAAGAAGCTGTCAACTTGTTAATACCACCAAAATCATCAGAAGCTGCTTCATTATTCATAGGTGCATTAAAATTCGTTGTCACCCTTTCCTCAGATACACCATTCATGGCCATATCATAAGCTATACCTGTGTCCTGACTTTCATTATTTGAACAACCTACTGGAAAAATGATAAGAGCTATAATACCTATTATAATAATAAACTTTTTCATACAATCCCCTTTCCTATTACTCTTTTGACGTAATCTATATTTATTTTGTTCCCTTTTTAAAAATTTATTCACAATAACTTAATTCGTTTACCGAAATAATTTACATTTAAAGGTTTACAATTTTAACATTGCCATATAATATATTAATAGAAGATCTTAAGGGGGAACATATGAAACCAATAGAACAAATTAAATTTGAAACAAAAGAACAAACTTATAAATATATGAATATTAAATTGACTGGCTTAATTGGCAGTGAAGAAGATTGGTTGGCTAATCTGTCAAATGCATCTGCTTTAATATGGTTACTCATTGAAGATATCAATTGGGCTGGATTTTATCTTTACAAGAAAGGTAAATTGATTTTGGGACCATTCCAAGGCAAACCTGCTTGTGTCAATATTGAAATTGGAAAAGGCGTATGTGGTACTGCAGCTGAAACTAGAACAACCCAACTGGTAAAAAATGTTCATGATTTTCCCGGTCACATTGCCTGCGATTCTGCTTCAAACTCCGAAATTGTTATACCGATTATTCATAACAATGAGTTAATTGGTGTTTTAGATATTGATAGTCCAATCATGAACCGTTTTGATGAAGATGATTTAAAAGGCTTTGAGAAATTTGTACAAACTTTGAATAAATATATGGACTGGAGTCAAGTACAATAACTCTCTCCGATTAGTTGGAATTCCAATTAATCAGCGCTATTCATTCATACATTATGAAGGCATGATATAGCATTTAGATTAATTATTTCATTTATTTCATACTTTTTTTTTACTATACGCTTGCAATATTTAAAAGACCATGCTATTATAATGTTAATTGAACAACACGCAAGTTGAAATTTTTCAACGAAAAGGCAAACATATTGAAAAATATGGACGCAAAGCTATAGGGCCTTCCTCTTAGAGATGGTAGCCAGTTTCCGAATAGAAGAATTTTTTTTAAGTCCGAAATGACTTTAAAATATAAAATCGCTATGAAGAGCATTGAACATTGTTCGATCTCTTTATCTAATATCTCTTTATCATTTCAACCAAACTAACAAAGTCAAGAGCTTCTCACTCTTGACTTTGTTAGTTTTTGCAGTACTATTAATGTTTACCGTCATCAACAATTTTCAATTTTTTACCCACAAATACAAAAGAGGTTGTCGGTAAATAAGCTTTTTTAATTGGATTACCCATAGATATTAAAAACCATGCAAATATCAAATGTTTAAAGACATTTT
>JAFGVN010000077.1 GCA_016937975.1 Clostridia bacterium | reverse complement strand
TGGATATCTCGGTGTTCTTTATAGCCACACCGACAACTGTAATTGCGTGAAGAAACTTTCTTTCTTCTTTCACAGACAGGGATGTCTGTGATGTATGTGATTCGTCTTGCATAGCAAAAATAATTCCATGTGCTTCTAATTTATACTTTAGATGAAAAAGCCATTGAAAACTATGCTAATCAAGCCCTTGAAACTAGTATAGAGAATACCGTGAAATTGTTTCCAGTTAATTTGTATACTTCATAACTTTAGAATTTTATACAGACAAGAGAAAAGATGGCATTATTGCCATCTTTTCAACCCTTTCAGGTTAGTTTCCAAGAAATCTCTTGCATCCTTTTCTGTGTAGCCATCTTTCATCATAAATGGAATGCAAGTTTCAACCATTTCTTCAAAGGTTTCATTGGGGTTATAAATCCACCTTTTGGATAACAGTAAATGCAATATTCCTCATTTACACTGCCATCAGTATTTTTCCCAAATAATGTGGGGTCGTTCATTGGCATACCACAGCTTTGACAAATTTTCATAGAATCCTCCTTAAGATCTTGTAAGTTCATTATAAAAAAACAACGACGACATCTATATGTCATAATTGTTTTTGTCTAAGCAGATTTTTAATCTTCTTATAAACTCATCTTTTAAACTTTGAGGGGCAATGACTTTTATATGGGGCACTAAACTCATAAGAAGTGAATAAACCCATTCATCAATGGGAAAATAAACTGTAACAATGATTTTATCTTCATGAATCTGACAAACTTCAGGTCCAAAGTAATCAGGTAATTTGCCTTGCAATTTTTTGTCAATCTCCAAAATAATTGGCTCAGTAGCTTCTCTATGGTCAAAGTGGACTTGCCATGGCAGTAGATCAGGCAGTGGCTTTAATGCAAAGTGCTCATGGGTCAACTGACAATCCACAATACGATGAAGCTTGAACATTCGAAAGTCTTCTCGAAGTTCGCAATAAGCATAGATATACCAATTGTTTCCGTAAAGCAGAATTGTATGGGGACAAATGGTTCTTGTTGATTTTGAGAAGTCAATATTGTAATAAACCATTGTTACCTTTAAAAGTTCATCTCTTGCTTTAGATAAAATGTTCATATGTTTTTTAAAGAGTTCAGAGTCTAATCCGGG
Organism: Clostridia bacterium; assembly: GCA_016937975.1. Taxonomy (GTDB): domain Bacteria; phylum Bacillota; class Clostridia; order Peptostreptococcales; family Acidaminobacteraceae; genus JABXKX01. Next base: position 20,786 of record JAFGVN010000077.1, on the reverse strand, counting down.
ATTCAGATGAATAGCAAGTTTCATGTCTTGATCTTGATCTGAAAAATTTAAGAATTTATTAGAGATAGATTTAACCTCAGAATAGGGCGCTACTTGTTCTAAGCTTTTCAAAAATTGGGTCAGTATATTGGCTTCATTTTTATTGATGAAGCTTTTATCAATCTTGTAGTCAGACATTAATTGATAACCACCTGCTGATCCAACGTCTGCATAAATTGGTATACCTGCAAGGGTTAATGTGTCTATATCTCTTTGTATGGTTCTAACAGATACTTGAAAATGTTCAGCAAGAACTCTGGCTGTAATTTTTTCTTTGTTGATTAACAGCATTAGGATGCCAACAAGTCGATCAATTTTCATAGTTTCACCTCTTTTATAGTATAGCATTTAGTTGCGTAAAAATCAGTTTACTTGGTATATATATAATGAGGTGATGAAAATGACAACTCCTATATCTGAAACTGTAAGACGTGTTTTTGCGAATCGATTTTTAAAATGGGGCATTATGATTAGAGATGCTGTAATTGATTCCAGTGAAATCCATGTAATCAATAAAGATGATTGGGAAATTAAATATGTTAGCAGTATAAATGAAAAAGGTAAGTTTTATGAGTTCTATGGTAAGCATTCAGAACTCCATGATACACACTTTAGAATTTATGAAGATGGAGAAGTGGAAGAATTGGAGGTCTTAACGGACCGCTATGATTATAATCCTTCCATTCCAGGTGATCAGGCAACACAAAAGGAAGTCTATTTGGAAAACAATAGGCGTATTTATGAATCATTAAAAGCAATTGGATTACATGTATAGAAACGCTATACATGTTTTCTTTTGATAATATTTTTTCCCTAGTTTTGAGAATATTTACACCTTCTGTAAAGGGGAATGAAAATATTATGAAAAGTTATTAAAAATTAATTAATATGCCATAAAATTTCATCTATAAACTTTAATATCAAATTTCGATTCTGTATAATGTCTTTTAGGAGGTGAGAAAATGAGCACGGTAATAGTAGTAGACTCTTGCTGTGATTTGCCCTTGGAATACATTGAAAAGCAAAATGGATTGATTGAAGTTATAGGTATGCCTGTAACCATTGGCGAAACGGATTGGATTGATGATTTAGGTAAAACTCTACATCATGATTATTTATATGAGCAATTATCAAATGGTATCATGCCAACAACTGCACAGATTAACATCTACCACTTTGAAGAAACCTTTAAAAGATTGGCTTCAGAGGATAAATCTATTGTATATATTGGTTTATCCAGTGGTTTGAGCGGTACAAATAATAATGCCATAGTGGCTAAGTCAGAAGTTCTTGAAAATTTTCCGGAATTACAAATTGAAATTCTAAAAAGTCATTCAGCTTCCATTGGTCAAGGTATTTTGATTATGAAAGCAGTAGAGCTTGCCAAAAAAGGTCTGTCAGCGAAAGAAATTCATCATTGGTTGAATACCAATGAACTAAAAGCTAATCATTGGTTTGCTGTAGATGATTTAAATCATCTTAAAAATGGTGGTAGAATCACATCGGCACAAGCTGCGGTCGGTACACTTTTAAATGTAAAACCAATTTTAATTGTTGATTTTGAAGGCAAATTAAAGCCCTATACAAAAGTAAAAGGACGTAAGAAATCCATCAAATATTTGGTGGATCAATTTAAAGAGCAATACAATGAGGAACTGTTTGACCAAGTAATTGTAGGTCATGGACATGCATATGAAGATGCAATAATCCTTAAAAATGAGTTGTGTCAATGGATCGATGAAAATAAGATTGTTATCTCTGAATTATCTGCAACCATTGCATCTCACGTTGGTCCAGGCATGTTGGCCTTAGGATTTTTTGGTAAAACAAGAGCAAATTAAACGGAATTATAAATTCATTACTATTTAAGGCAAGACAATCTCTTGCCTTCACTTATATTAAGGTAAAATCTATGAAATTACAAAAGGGACAATGGATCTATTTAATTGGAAGCGTGTTATGGTTAGCCTTGTTGTTTCATCCGAATAGTGGTTCTTTAATGGGTGCTCAACTGTCAGACCTTCTCATACCAAAAAACTGGATATTATACTGGTCAGACGTTGCAGGTATTTTGATTTTAATAGCTGTAGGATTCATTTTGTCATTATTTTATAAGAAATATAGTGTCTATAGAAAATTTTATGGGTTGTTTTGGTTGATGATGGTTTTTATCTGGTCAATCCTAAGTTATGGAAGTAGGTAATCATGGAAAAGCAAAATTTGATACAAGATTTATTAGATTATAAAACAGATTTTAATGAAGAAAATGAAATGGTGCACCAAACCATTGATTATTTAAGACAAACAGATGACTATTTAGGTAAAATTAATCCGAAAGGACATATCACTGGTTCGGCGTGGATTATTTCAAAGGATAGAAAAAAAGCTTTACTCACTCATCATTTTAAATTGAACAAGTGGCTTCAACTTGGTGGTCATACAGAACTAAATGAAACGGTCATCAAAAGTGCTGAACGTGAAGGTGTTGAAGAATCAGGACTCAAGTCATTAAAGTTACTTCATGAAGATATTTTTGATGTAGATGTCCATTTAATTCCTGAAAGAAAAGGTGTTGATGCCCATTATCATTATGATATACGGTTTTTATTTGAGGCTGATGCCAATGAACTAATTGAGGTTTCAGATGAATCCCATGATGTCAAATGGGTTGATCTTGAAAATATTAATGACTATTCAAATTCCCAATCAATTATAAGAATGGTTAACAAGACGAGGAGAATGATATGAGTACATTAAATGAATCTTTGAATCAAGCAAGTGAAGCCCTTGTAGCAGTCGAAAGAGCAAAAAGAAAATTAGCGGTTTGCAATCAAGAATATGATCAATTGGTGATTCAACAAAAAGCTGCATATGAAAAACTGAAAAAAGAAAATGCGGACGTGGATAAAATCATTGGTGTAACTTTTACATCTTTTGTGGCAACGCTTCTAGGTAATCGAGAAGAAAAAATTGAAAAGGAAGAAATGGAAGCAATTCTTGCGAAAGAAGCTTATGATGCTATTCAATATGAAGTTGATGAAAAACAAAGTGAAATTCAAGGATTAAAGGGTATAATTGAAAATGAAGAGGATATTCGTAACCAATACTCTAGCTTTTTAAAAGAAAAAATGGCGATTATAAAAGGCTCAAATGATGAATTGAGTCATTCCATAGAAACGCTTGAAAATAAAAAACAGTCTGCTTTAGGCGAAATTAAAGAAATTAGAGAAGCTTTAATGGCTGCAAATGCAGTTCATCATTCGGCAAAATCTGCTTTGGACTCTTTAAATAAGGCAAAAAACTGGGGCACTTATGATATGCTCGGTGGTGGTATAATTGCAACCATGGCTAAAAGAAGTCACATGCAAGAAGGTCAAAATCATATCAATAAGTTGAATTATGACTTAAAAAACTTTGGTAAGGAATTAAAGGATGTAGATGATTATACAACGAGCTCTATTGAAATTGGCAGTTATTTTCAAATTGGTGATTGGTTGTTTGATGGATTGTTTGTGGATATGATGGTTCAAAGTAAAATACACAATGCTTTGGAACAAGTGACACAGGTTAGAACACAGATTGTAGAATTTCAGAACAGGTTAATGCTTATGGAAGAACAAAAAAAATCTGAAGTTCTAGATGTTGAAAACAAAATTGAAGAATTGATTCTACAACAGGAATAACTTGAATAGTTTGTGATTTTCTTTTACACTTAAAATGTAAACTAGGAGGGAGCATGCATTATATTGGATTAATGTCTGAGATATCAGATGCCAGCAGTCAGAACCAAATTGAAGTGGATGCATATGTGCGTATAGCTCAAAAATACTCGGGTAAAATTTTGGAATTAGGTTCTGGTAGTGGACATATCAGTTTGAAATTAGCAGATGAAGGTTATGACGTCACCTGTCTTGAAATTCATAGAGATATGATTCATATCCATAAGGAACGTTTAACAGAAAAAACTGCTGAGAAAACAACCATTGTTTTAGGTGATATGTGTTCCTTTGATTTAAATGAGAAATTTGATTTGATTATTGCACCGAATAATGTTACATCCTTCATGTTGAATGGAGGTGAATTCATGGATATGTTACAATCTGTGAAGAAACATTTAACTGATTTAGGTGTTTTTGTTATAGAGGCTTTACAACCCAATATCAATGGTCTTAAAGCTATTCATGGTATTGAGCAAATTAGTTATTTTGAGAGTATGAAAGATCACAATCCTATTGAAGAACGTGTGACCAGTTTTTATAATTTTGATACAGGTATAGAAACGCAAAAGAAAATAATAACTGAATTTAAAAATGGTAAAATTAAACGTAGAGTAGAATACATTAAAGAACATAAATTATGGTTTTATGAAGATATGGTTGCTTTAATTGAAGCTGCGGGTTTAAAAGTTATCTTGAAATCTGGTCAGTTGAATGAAACTGTTCCCATCGATGAAAACAGTTCCCATATGGTTTTTTATATTAAAAAGTAAATCTCCTCAATGAGGAGATTTTTTAATGTCTCAAGTTGAATTTTTGTACTTCCTGTTTTAACATGTCCGCCTGACTGGATAGTTCTTCACTGGCAGCAGCTGTTTCTTCTGCTGTTGCACTGGTTGTCTGAATTACATCAGAAATTTGATTGATGCCTTGATGTATTTGATCTACGCTAACGGCTTGTTCAGTAGAGGCTTCAGCAATCTGCAACATTAATTCAGCGGTCTCAGAGATATTCTCTACTATTTCCTTTAATGCTGTTGCAGTATTGTCAGCTATGGAAGTTCCTTTTTTCACGTTTGTCACAGAGGTTTCAATCAAATCGGTTGTTTCCTTTGCTGCATCTGCTGATCGAGCTGCAAGATTGCGGACTTCTTCAGCAACCACTGCAAATCCTTTACCGTGTTGTCCAGCTCTCGCAGCTTCTACAGCGGCGTTTAGAGCAAGTATATTCGTTTGGAAAGCAATATCATCAATGACTTTAATAATTCTTGAAATGCTTTCAGAGGAATCATTAATTTGAGACATAGCAGAAAGCATTTCAATCATCTTTTGATTACCTTCTTCAGCATGTCCTCTTGTAAGATCTACAATGGATTGTGCATGACGTGCATTGTCGGCACTTTTTCTCGCTTGGCTTGTAATTTCATCGATTGTTGCACTTAACTCTTCTACAGCACTGGCTTGTTCCGTTGCACCTTGTGACAAGGATAAACTGGAATCGGATACTTGACCAGAACTTTGATGGACTTGATGTGATGCCGCGTTGATTGTCGTTAAAACACTATGGATATTATTGATCATCTTCATGAAGGAACGACTCAAACTACCAATTTCATCTTTAGAGTAATTTTCAACATTGACATTCAGATTGCCGTTGCCGGCCTCTTCCATCGCTTCTTCAATGGCATGAATAGGATTAACAATCCATCTTTTGATAATGACATAGCCTAAAATCATTGACATTAGAATACTCATTACTAATACAATGATGGTAACATTACGAATGGTAATGGAAGAAGCCTTTAAATCACTATCATTTGCTGTAATGGCAATTGTCCAGTTTTCAACTTTTTTGAATTGGATATATTTACTTTCTCCCTCAAAGGTATAATAGCCACTACCCTCATCACTTTCGATCATTTTATCTGTAATTTCATCTAAATCCTTTTGGTTGAAATCGTATAACTTTTTCTCTTCTTCTACATATGTTTTATTGGGATGGGACACAATTGTACCTGCATTACTTCCTGATGTGTCAAGGAGATATGCATAGCCCTCTTTTGCAATTTGTGTGTCAGAAATAACTGCTTCGATCATGGAAAAGTCAATGGTGGCAATAACAGCTCCTACATATTGAGTTTCATTATAAATAGGCTTGCAGATTGCCATAACTTTTGTGCCTGAAGCTTTGGAGATAATCAAATCACTGACAACAGTTTTCTTTGTGGAAATGGCATCCTTTAAATAATCTCGTGCACTTAGATCTGCACCAGTTACACCTGAATTTTTTTCGTCAACATTAATAACAAAACCATTTTGATCTGTAATTGACAATAAGCTAATTAGATCGGAATTGCTTGATACAATGGATGTAAAGAAATCGTTTAGACTTGAATCTTCAACACCCGACATCAGGCGTGTTTTAATACGCTCTTCTGCACTAATTAATTCAATCATCCTAACGGTACTATTAATCTTCTCCTGAATTAAATCAGTTCTCAAATTGAGTTGATCTTGAACTTTTGACATCATAAGTTCATTGGTGCTTGTTGATGACTTCCAATAGGAAAACGAACCAATGGCTGTACTAGAAAGCAAAATCAATACTAAGATGCCTATTAATAATTTTTGTAATAGTTTCATATAGCCTCTTTCCTTTCAATATTTACTCTTTGCATTCATATCCTAGAAAAATGAATTTAATCAGAAATCATGCAAAAAGTGGAAGGGGACAAAACACAATGAAATGTGCTATGCGATAACACTTACTTTAAGTATAGTAAATTTTCGCTATGTTAAGCAATTTCCTTCAAATTGATTTATATAATTTGCTTTTGTTTCGAAAGTTTCAATTTGTGAAAAGCGAAATAAACTTGAAAAAAGAACTTATGTTCGATATAATGTAAATAAGAGGAACACTAATTTTATAGAAAGTGATGATGTTATGGAACGTATTATTTTTCACATAGATGTTAATTCGGCTTTTCTTTCATGGGAAGCCGTTTATCGTTTGCAACATGGTGAAGCTGTAGATTTAAGAAAAGTACCTTCCATTGTTGGTGGGGATCCCAAAAAAAGATCTGGGATTGTCCTAGCCAAGTCGGAGTCTGCTAAAGCCTGTGGCATTAAAACAGCACAAACTTTGGTTGATGCTTATAAACTTTGTCCGCATTTAATCTCAGTACCACCGAGATATCATGTTTATACCCAAGCCAGCAAATCAATGATGGCCCTGCTTAGAACCTATTCTCCTGAAGTAGAGATTTTTTCCATAGACGAGTGTTTTTTAGAATATACTTATGTAAAAAAACTCTTTGGTTCACCAATAGAAGCCGCTTATGCCATGAAGGAACAGATAAAAAAGGAATTGGGTTTTACGGTGAATATTGGCATATCAACCAATAAGTTGTTGGCAAAAATGGCTTCTGAATTAAAGAAGCCAGATCGTGTACATACTTTGTTTCCCCACGAAGTTCAAAGTAAAATGTGGCCACTGGATATTTCTGAATTGTTTATGGTGGGACGTGCAACGGAAAAAAAATTAAGAAAATATGGGATTCAAACCATTGGGGACCTAGCAAACACAGATCTTGAATTTTTAAAGTATCTTATGAAAAGTCACGGAGAAGTAATACACAATTTTGCTTGGGGTAGAGATGTCGCTACAGTCAATGACATTAAATACAGTTTAGTTAAAAGTATTGGCAATTCAACAACGATTCCCTATGATATTGTGGATAGAGAGGATGCTTACAAGTATCTTTTATCTTTGTCAGAGAGTGTTGGCATGCGTTTAAGAGCTATTGAGATGAGAGGGCAAGTTGTGGCGATACACATTAAAACAGATGTCTTTTTAACTTTTCAAAAGCAAAGGAAATTGCTTTACACCATTTCAAGTACCAATGATTTGTATCAAGAAGCGAGAAAACTATTTGATGAATTGTGGGACGGTACGCCTATACGTCATTTGGGAGTTAGAATTTCACACCTTTATGGAGAATTGCCAAATCAACTGTGTTTACTGAAAGAAACAACAGAGAAAACAGAAAATCTAGATAAGACCATTGATACCTTAAGAGAACGATTTGGAAAGGATGCTGTTTTTAGAGGGATATTGTTACACAGTAAGGTTTCATCCATGACTGGTGGTGTTGGCGACGATGAATATCCCAATATGCGGAGTATGATATAGCATATTTCTTGCATGATGTGTATAATGAACACGAGGTGTAGATATGAGAGGAAAACTAATTGAAAACGTAACACTGCTATCTCAGTGGATGTTACCCAATATGATAAAACCTGGCATGCGATGTATTGATGCAACGGCCGGGAATGGTTATGATACCTTGTTTCTGTCTAATCAAGTAGGAGCGCATGGCTTTGTATATGCTTTTGATATTCAAGAAGCAGCGGTAGAGGCGACTGAAAAATTACTAGAAGAGAGCCCGTATTTGAATCACAAGGTTATTTTGGACAGTCATGCATTGATGACTCAGTATATTCATGAACCTGTGGATTTTGTGGTTTTTAATTTAGGCTATTTGCCGAAGGCAGATAAATCCATAACTACTAAAAAAGAAAGCACATTAGTTGCAATTGATGAAGCGCTGAAACTTCTCAAATGTCATGGGATCTTATGGATTGTGGTTTATCCGGGTCACGAAGCTGGGCAAGAGGAAAGTGAAGCCTTGTCCAATTACTTGTCTGGTTTTGAACAAAAAAACTACAGTGTCTTGAAAATGGCTTTTATGAATCAAAAAAATAATCCTCCTTATATTTGGGCGATTGAAAAAAAATTTGAAGAAAAAACATAAAGACATAGCCAAGCTATGTCTTATATTTTAAAGAGAATCCATTTACAGGTAGCCATTTCATATTTAATTTCATAAATCTTCAGTGTACCATTGATTTCACTTTCACATTCAAAAACATACATAAGATTGCCTGCGAGTTTTTCTGTTTTTACAACACGTATTTTTTGAATGACAATGACTTTGTTATAGTCATCTTCGTGTATCCGAAATTTAATGGGATGAATTTTTCCATCTTTCTCAAACCATGCAATCATATCAATGGGTTTGCAAACGACTTTCATAATAAATCACAACTTTCCTTTGTAGGCGATACCATCTATTTGCACTTTCAAACCTTCAAGACCTCCCACATGAGCGAAATCTGTAGAAATCGTCTTTCTTGCAGGGGGTACCTTGAATCTTTTCTTGATCACTTTTTCCAAAAGGGGAATATCCCAAACATCTCTGAAAAGCACATCGATTTTAACAACGTCATCCAAGGTCAAACCCACCAATACCATTCTTTTTGACATATTATCAAAAGCGCCTTCAATTTGCTCCACCACGGATTTTCCAACATTGCCAACACAAAATGAAGTGTAAACAAAATCGCCGGCTTCCACTACACCCGAATAAGCATATTCCTCATGGATATCATAATGTTTTATAGACATATTACTTTTTTTCCTCCCAACCGAAGTGAGAAAACACTTCGTTATTTCTATAGTGTTGAATTGCCGCTTTGACATAAGGGACCATGTTGAAGGGTAAATCATCGATGGGATACCAACTTAAGTCATCGCATTTGTTCGGCTCGTTGTTTTTTAAATTGCCATGCCATGAACTTGCCATAAAAAAGTAATCAATGCGTTCATCTATGCTGCTACGATGCATCACATGTATTGGTACAAGGTCTTCTGTAGAGAGCGTGATATTAGCTTCTTCCTTTGCTTCACGAATCATTGCACTTAAATAGGTTTCATCACCATCGAGATGACCGGCGATGACACTGTAATTGCCGTCTTCATAACCGGTATTAAAACGTCTCAATAAAAGGATTTCCTCGTTTTTGACAAGAAACAAATGAACGGCTACAGGACATTTAAAACGACTCATGTGACCACTCCGTTCTTTTTAACCATTCCAAAGTCAAAGTGTTAAACAACTCGCTTTGCTCGATTTGAAGATTGTGTCCTGCAGCATCTAGAATGGCAAAGGTGCTTCTTGGATATTTTTCGAGTAAATTAAGTGCATCGACATAACCGACCACAGCATCTTGTCTGCCAACTAAAACCAAGGTAGGTTTTTCAAAACCCCCTACACGTTTGTCAACGTCAAAGGAAAAGCTGTATCCTTTAGCTTGGTAAGTCTCTAAAAATGATTCTTGAGCAATTTTAACACCTGCAACAATTTCCTGAACATAACGATTGTAGATGACCTTGTTTTGAATGACGGACATGGCGCTAAATCCTTCAGCGTCTTCTGGTTCAAGTTGTGCAAGTAAGGTTTCATCTTTCACAAGAATACGGTGTGGCGGCAAATTTCTATTTTTACTATCAGGCTCTATAACAGGACAAATCAACATTAAACCGATTACTTGGCCTTTGAGATGAGATAAAATTCCTCTTGCCAAATAACCGCCATAAGATTCTCCGCAAAGCAGAAAAGATGACTTATTAAAAATGTGATTGATAAAAGACAAAAGTATATCTAGCATGTCATCTGCCTTTTGCAGCCATTTTCCTGTTGTAGATTGACCCATGCCAGGCAAGTCCACATATATACGCTGGTAGCCTTCAAGATTGGACAGTTCCATACATCCTTTCATTAATCTGTGATCTGGCATAAAGCCATGGAGCATCAGTATAGGTGTTCCTGTACCGTGTATTTCATAATACAGTGAAATGTCTTTATAGTTGTATTGCATGGTATTTCCTTTCTTAACTCATAGTGGAATATACCTTTATTATATACGAACATATGTTCTATGTAAACATTTTTTAAGTTGTTTTCACAGATGCGTCACATGGTGAATTATGGTATTTTTATAAAGAGGTGACGTGTAATGATGATGTTTGCTATTTTTCTGTAATTCAATTGAAAACTAAAAAGTATGCCCAATAGGGCTTTTTGTCGTGTTCAACTGAAGAGAAAGGAAAATATATGTTAAATAGATTGCATGAAGCGTTAGAAGCTAAAAAAAATGGAACAATAGAAAACTGGGTACATGATTTTTTAAACCAAGACGGCAATAATCAAGGATTTTCAGAAGGTTTGAAACTCTGCAAAAGATATTGGCTTGGTCCTGTTTTAATGGATTTACGAAAAATCAAGCGATGCTGTGGACCGGAACCTGAGATGGCTTATTATGAACCTGAAGAAAACTTTAACAGACGCATTGATGGTATTATGAAAGCTATTGAAAATGGCAAAGAAATGCCGCCTTTAATTGTGAAATATGAAAAGGGGGCTTATGAATTAAACGATGGTAATCATCGACATGAAGCTTTGTTGAGATTAAATCAACCTTATTACTATGTTATTCTATGGGACAGTGACAATGATCTTGAAAACTCTCACGGTCATTACAAATGGATTAACGAACGCTATGGTGAGGTCTGTGTAGATGTTTTTGATCAGGGGCATATGAAAAAATGCTATATGTTTACAAAAGAACATCAAAAGTATCTGGTCAGTGTCAGTGAAAAAAGCCATGAACTCTTTGAAAACAAATGGCTGCTGGAACACCTTAAAAACTCCGACATTCCAGTGAAGAGCGTTTACCAACAGGGAACATATGGTTTAAAAAACATTGAAGTCACAAGCTTTATAGAAGGCTGCTGTCGTGAAAACAATCATGAAGAAAAAGTAGAAGTGATGAAAAAGTTACATGAAGTTTCTTGTAAAAAAACTTATGGCTATGGGTTTCTAGATAAACAAGGAAATGGTATTTATGAAACGGCAGAAGCTTTTATAGAAGATTTTCTGTGGTGCGAGACAAAAGGATACTGGAAGGACTTTCATCAGTTGTTTCAGTTGGGGTTGGATCGAAACCTGTATGAAAAATGCTACAAAAGTATTTTAGAGAATCTCTCATACAGTGAGCCCTTTCGTTCATTGGTCCATGGTGATTTTCATTATAAACATATCTTGTTTGAAAATAATCGTGTCACTGGCATTTTGGATTGGGATAAGGTTATGTACTTCGACAAGCTTTATGACTGGTTATACCTTGAAAATCCAGAAGTTGTCTCTCCTTATATGCATGAACCCCATTATGAAAAAAGACTTTTGAATATGCGTTTAATCTACCTGTTGGATGCGATGCGGTTTTATTTCAAGAATCACTATATGGATGCCTATGAGCATGCCAGAAACCAGTTGAAGCATTTTCTTATGTCTTAACGGTCATTAAACAAAATATTCTGCTTAACAGATATTCATCGTGGTATATTAAGCTTAGGTTAGTTGGTGATGGAAGGAGAGACTTTATATGAAGGCAGCTTTAGACCAGGCTCATACTGAAGGGCGTTTGGCGGGTCAAATAGATTTGTTGGATGATGTTTTAAATTTGGTGTTTTATGAAGATCCTCAATTGGATGCCATAATTGAACACTCTAGAAAAATCAACAATGAGGAATTAATAGAAACTTTTAGAGAACTTATAAGAAACAAAGACTTAAAAGATGTAAAGCAAATGATTTTATCGTTATAACTGCCTAGGCAGTTATTTTCTTTTCAATTTAAAGTCTTTGATTTTTATGTTGAAAGAAATGAGATTGTCTTATATACTGGTTCTAATACAAAAAAGGAGTTGATGAAAGATGGGACAAAGCTTTTAAATGTATATGATGTTGAACTGGTCATGCAGATCTACCAGCGTAGCTGCTAAAGGATGATACTGTATAGACAAAGGAGTTTAACATGAATTTTATTGAAAAGATGATTAAAAAAGAATTGGAAAACAAGACTTATAACAAGATTGTGACTAGATTTCCACCAGAACCCAATGGATATTTGCATATAGGCAGTGCATTTGCCATTAACATCAGTTACCAAGTTGCTAAGAAATTCAACGGAAAGTTTAACTTGAGATTTGATGACACCAATCCTTTAAAAGAAGATTTGAGTTTTGTGAAAGCCATTGAAGAAGATTTCAAATGGATGGGTTTTGATTATGGTGAGAAAGCTTATTATGGGTCTGATTACTCGGAACAAATCTATGGTTATGCTATCACTTTAATTGAAAAAGGTTTGGCTTATGTATGTCATTTAAACCAAGATGAAATGCGAAACTATAGAGGTACTTTAACAGAGAAGGGGAAAAACAGTCCTTATCGCGAGCGTTCTGTAGAAGAGAATCTCATGTGGTTTGAGAAAATGAAATCAGGGGAGCTACCAGCGGGTGCGTGTGTATTAAGAGCAAAAATAGATATGAAGGATCCGAATCTTGTCATGCGAGATCCCGTTATTTATCGTATTATTCATGAGTCTCATTATCGCACGTTAGATGCTTGGTGCATTTATCCCATGTATGATTTCGCACATCCAATTCAAGATTACATTGAAGGGGTTACACATTCCTTGTGTTCCAATGAATTTGTAAACCATCGACCACTTTATGAATGGGTATTAAATCATTTGGATTTACCAAACCAACTGCCTAGACAAATCGAGTTTGGTCGTTTAAATATGACCGGTGTTGTCACGTCAAAAAGGTATTTAAAGCAATTGGTTGCAAGTGGCGTTTTAGATGGCTGGAACGATCCTAGACTGCCGACTTTAATGGGCTTGAAGGAAAGAGGCATTACACCAAGTGCTATTTTCAGTTTCTTAAATGAAATCGGCGTACCTAAGAATGAAAGCACCATTGATTATAAAATGCTTGAGTATTTTGTAAGAGAAGAGTTAAAACCAACAGCACCATGTTTAATGACGGTGATTGATCCTCTGAAGGTGATTATTACAAATTTAGAACAAGAAGAATCACTAGAAGCTGAAAATCACTTTGAAGATGAGACTTTTGGAAAAAGACCATTGTTCTTAACCAAAGAGATTTACATTGAAAGAGAGGACTTTTCTGAGAACCCTCCACTGAAATACAAGCGTTTGACTTTAGGTGGTGAAGTGCGACTGAAACATGGTTTCTTTATTCATTGCCATGATGTCATCAAAGATGAAAATGGTGAGATATTGGAACTCCATTGTACCTATGATCCTGAAACTAAAAGTGGTTCAGGCTTCGCGGGTAGAAAAGTAAAAGGGACCATCCACTGGGTTTCATCTTATAGCAGATCCATTGAAACAAGAGCTTATGAAGATTTGTTTTTAGAAGCACCTGATGATGATCATCTCATTGAATCGGTTAATCCAGATTCAAAAAAAGTGTATAACAGTCGAGTTGAAAATTTCATGGATGAACTGTTTGATAAAGGACACAAGAGATTCCAATTTATAAGACAAGGTTACTATTATATGCCTTCAAAGGATTTGATTCAAAGAATTGTTACTTTAAAAGGCAGTCACAAAAAATAACAAAAATATAAGGAAACTTCCACATTTGTGGAAGTTTTGTTTTTAAATTATCCTTTTGTTTAAATCACTTATGACCTTTTCTAAGTTAACATAGGTCAGCACTTTTGGATGCTTTGAAAATTGTGAATGAAGAGGTGGCGCATCCTCTCTTTTTATATAAATTACTTTAAGTTGAGCATCTAATGCGGCTTGAATTCCGGCATTGGAATCTTCTATCACAAGAAGCTCATGGTCTTCAAGGCCCAAATGACTTTTACAGAGATTGTAGATTTCAGGATTGGGCTTATTGTTTTTCACATCTTTTGCTGTTACAACTACATCAAATAACTCAAATAAATTATATTTTTTCAACATAGTCGTACCGTTATGGGATGCTGTTGCTAGTCCCAGTTTGAAATGAGCTTCTTTAAGATAACGAATTAGCACTTGAGCATCTTCATAAAGTAAGTCAGTCCCTTCATCTACAAGCTGTGAAAAAAAAGTATCCTTTTCTTTTCCTATGCTTTTTATGGCTTCATCAGGAATCTCAGAAATCAAATCTCTTAGGCCTATGGATCTGCCACGACTTCTGATCTTTTCATTATATAGACTTTGCGTTAAATCAAATCCATAGTTCTTTAATGCCTTTTGATATGCTTTATAATGTAAATGTTCTGTTTCAATGAGAACCCCATCCATGTCAAAGATGATTCCTTTATATTTCATATGACCTCCAATTTGCTCTTATTGGATTATACCACAGGAGGTAAGGTTTAAAAATAAATAAAGATGTACTTGCCCTAATAATAAGAGCGCATATGGATTATGATTAAATTGATAGAAATAGGGAGGTTTTATGATTGAGTATAAATTAGGTGTTACTGTCATTGATTGGGATTCATTGATTGAGATGTACAAAGAAGTGGATGGCGTAATTGGGTTGGCTAAAAAAGGCGAAAAAGAGATTATTAAGAAATCTTTTGAGAATACTTACAAAGTTGTTACTGCATGGGAAGGCAACAGAATTGTTGGTGCTGGCAGAATGATTTCAGATGGCGAATGTTATGGATGGATTCATGATATGGGCGTGTTACCATCTTATCAAAAGCAGGGTATTGGAAAAGGTATTATGGATCATCTGATGAAAGATGAACATCTTCTATTTGGACTGACATCATCTTTTGTTGCACAGGAATTTTATGAGAAGTT
This sequence comes from Clostridia bacterium, assembly GCA_016937975.1. Classification (GTDB taxonomy): domain Bacteria; phylum Bacillota; class Clostridia; order Peptostreptococcales; family Acidaminobacteraceae; genus JABXKX01. The sequence goes on along the minus strand of JAFGVN010000077.1, from coordinate 5,512 downwards.
AGGCTTTAAAAGACATAAAACTGCAGTGGCAAAATATCCAGGTCAATCTACATATTTGGAGGATTAAGAGCAGATCATTCTGTTCTTTTTTTCATTCATTAAAAAACTATAAATATTGAAGAATGAATTGATATAAAAACCAATTATTGTTATAATTTTAACAAAGTTAAAACTAATGAATAAGGAGAAAAATATGACTGAGAATAAAAAAGAATGTACGGCATTTTGCCCTGTATGTGGTAGCGATTTATGCTTTGCTGAGGATGGTTGCTATTGTAAAGGAAGTTTTAAGAAGGATTCCAAGTGCAATTGGGTTTGCAGTCAATGTAAGCCTAGAACAGCAGTTGCCAAATAAAGAACTAAAGCGATATCTTTTATATAATCCTAATAAAGTAGCTTTGTTGAATTCTCTTAAAAAAGGTATATTTCACAGATAACTTATAGTATACTTTTGTGGAAGAGGAGAAACATTATGGTAACCATTTATGATATCGCAAAAGCAGTAGGATGTGCTTCTAGTACAGTTTCTAAGGCTTTGAATAATTCTAAGGAAGTCAGTGAAAAGCGAAAACAGGAGATTCTAGCCGTTGCAAAAAAAATGGGGTATGTTCCAAATGCAAGTGCCAGAAGCTTGGCAACTAAAAACAGTTGGTCAATTGGTGTATTGTTCAGTGAAGACTTAAACATTGGATTGGAACATCACTTGTTCGCTGGGATTTTACAATCTTTTAAGGCCTATGTAGAAGATCTGGGTTATGAAGTTACTTTTGTAACAAAAAAGGTTGGCGTACAATCTTTGACTTATTTGGAATGGTGTAAATACAAAAATGTTGATGGTGTTTTTATTGTTACAGTAGACAGAGATGATGAAAATTTAAATGAATTAACCCATAGTGGAATTCCTATTGTATCTGTAGATAATGGACTTTTGAATGTACCGACTATTATTTCTGACAACCTACAAGGCACAAGAATGGCCATTGAATATTTGATGAATAAAGGTGCAAATCGAATTGCTCATATAGCTGGTCCACAAAGATCCTTTGCTGCAGTGGAGCGCTTGGATGCCTATAAGGATACTTTGATTAAAGCATCGGTTCAAGTGGACGATAATCTAATCGTTGAAGCTGACAACTATGATTTTATGAGCGGTAAACGAGCAATTGATCAACTGCTTAAGCAAAGTGAGAAAATGGCAGATGCTATTTATGCAGCCAGTGATGATATTGCCATTGGTGCAATAGTTGCTTTAAAAGAGCATGGTTATAAAGTGCCTGAAGATGTTGCAGTTGTAGGTTTTGATAATATTGAGCTTTCGGGATATACATCCCCATCGTTAACAACGGTTTCACAGCAGAAAGATTTAATTGGAACAGAAGCAGCCAAACATTTGATTGCATTAATTAATAAGGAAGCACAAATTGAGAGAGATGTAATCAAGCGTGTACCTGTTGAATTTATTATTAGAGAAAGTACGAAGTAGGTACTTTCTTTCTTTATTTTTTAGAAAGTAAAAAAACACTTTCTTTATTTTTAGAAAGTAAAAATACTTTCTTAATTTTTAGAAAGTAAAAAATACTTTCTTTATTTTTAGAAAGTAAAAATACTTTCTTAATTTTTAGAAAGTAAAAAATATTTTCTTTAATTTAGTAAAAGTGAAGTTATAGTACGCGTATGTTTCAGAAGGATTTTGTTTAAAGTACCCGTTGTCTAGGAATAAGTATGATAACTTAGGAAAAATTTAAGAAAGCGGTTTCGAAACTTGCGAAATAGCTTTCAGCATTTGAAAAAACTATGATTGTCTTACAGAAAAGTCTTTATTTTGCAACACTTCTAAAAATATTACATGGTGTAATAATCAAAAGTAGCATTAAATTTATTTGAGCTTAGAACCTTTGAAAAAACTGGTGTTCAAATAATGCGATTAATTTACGAAAACGATTTCTTAAAAAAGTATTGAAATCGGTTTCGTTTCTTGATATATTATTCCTGTAACCAAATATAAGATTACATAAATGTTATTTAAGGGAGGAAACCATGAAGAAATTATTGGTACTTTTAGTGCTCTCATTGTCAGCGCTATTAGTTTTCACAGCATGTAGCACAGACTACTCAAAAGAGAAACTAGTGATCTGGTCATTTACAGATGAATTAGATACTGCAGGTGATATTGAACACTTCAAGGAAATGTTCACAGCTGAAGGTAAACCTTATGAAGGTATGGAAGTAGAATTTGTAGCAGTATCAATCCAAGATGGTTATATGGATAAGATTTTACCAGCATTAGAAGCTGGCAATGGTCCAGATATCTTTACTGGCGAATTGGATCATATCAAGCAATTTATTGAAGCTGGATATTATGCTGATATAGAAACTATGATGGACAAAGATAAAGATGTAGATTTAGCAGCTGAAAAAGCAGACTACAAAGATTATATCTGGCAATCAGGTATTGATCCTGCAACTGGTAAATTAGCAGCATTGTCTTGGCAAGTAACACCTGGTGCTATCTTCTTTAAAGTTGATATGGCAGCAGAAGTATGGGGTACTGAGCCAGGTTTCCCAGCAGAAGGTACAGCAGACTATAATACAGCTGTAACTAACTGGATGAACGACAACAAGTTCAACACAATTGACAATTTATTGGAAGCTCAAAAAGAAGTAAAAGCTTACAATGCAAACTGGCGTTTATTCCCAGATGATCAATCCGTAAGACACTTTGCTGCAGGTACAAATGATCCTGCAATGTGGATTGATGCAAATGGCAAGTTAAACCCAGAAAAAATCAAAGAGCAAATTCCTTACATTAACTTAGTAAAAGAAATGTATGGTGATACAATTGATAGTTCATTAACTGCTAATGCAGGTGAGTGGAGTGGTCCTTGGTTTGATGCTATGGACAAAGACTTAGTTGACGCAGAAGGCAATACATGGCAAGTTATGGCATATTCTATGCCAACATGGGGCTTAAAATATATCATTGAACCAAACATGGAATTAGTTGATGAAAGTGGTAATACAGTAACTAAACCTGCTGAAGATGCAGACCAAGCAGAAAAAGATGCATATGCAGCTGCTCACTTTAAAGGTAACTGGGGTATGGCTTCTGGTCCTAACTCATATTTCTGGGGTGGTACTTATTTAGGAATCAATGCTGACAGTAAATTGTCTGAACCTGCATTCGCATTCTTAAAATCAATGTTATTTGATAAAGAAAGATTAGCTGAACGTCAAGCTGCTGATGGCGACATGTACTCAGTAGAATCAGTAATGGCACCAGTAATTGCTCAGTACGATGGTCGTGAATCATTAGGTGGTATGAACCACTTAAAAGTATTCAACGAAGAAGCTGCAAAAATCAACCTTTCAAATGTAACCGTATATGATAGAGGTCTTAATGACTTACTCGGTATCCACATTACAAATTACAAACAAGGTGCTGATGGTTACAATTCAGTTTCAGATGTATTGAAAGCATTCTATGCAGATGTTCAAGTAACTTTCCCTGAAATTTACGTTGAAGGACTGCCAACAGAATAAAAAATAACTATAATACAAAAGTAGACTTTATGTCTACTTTTGCATATGGAGGACAATATGAACAAACTTAAAGATAAAATTGGATATGTCTTTATTTCACCCTTCTTCTTAGTATTCTTCTTGTTTAATGCATATCCCATTTTATTTACAGTCTATTTATCAATGACAAGATACAAAGGATATGGTGCTAAAACCTTTATTGGTGCAGATAATTTTAAATTAATTTTCAAGGATCCCAATCTTGTGGATGCCTTTATGAATACCATAAAAATTTGGGGTGTCAATATATTCTTTCAAATCTTTTTGGCTTTACTCCTAGTCTTAGTATTTTCAGATATTAAATACAAAGTAAAAGGCTTGGGATTCTTTAGAGTTGTCTTTTATTTGCCTAATTTAATCGCAGCTGCATCCATTGCCTTGATTTTTGTTAAGTTATTAGATAAGGACTATGGTGTGGTGAATCAGTTGCTGTTTAGTATTGGTTGGATTGATAAGCCTATTGGCTGGTTAACAAATCCTATACTGGCACAAATGAGTGTTTCAGGGATACAGACCTGGATGTGGTTTGGAAATTCCTTTATCTTATTTATGGCTTCTGTACAAGCGGTAAGTAAGGAAACCTTTGAAGCCGCATCGATTGATGGTGCAGGAAGACTACAGATTCTTAAGAATATCACCATACCTTCTATTAAACCGATTTTAATGTATGTTATGGTAACTGGCTTAATTGGTGGTCTTCAATTATTTGATATTCCATTTTTAATTACAGATGGTAAAGGCTTCCCAGAAGGCAGTTTAAATACCATGATTGTTTATATTTACAACATGGCATTTGTTTATAAGAATTACGGATACGCTTCTGCATTATCTTTTGTTTTATTTCTTGTGATCATGACTTTTACAGTAATCTTCACATTGCTAACTAATAGAACAGAAATTAAAGAATTTCTTCATAAACGTAAAGTGAGCAAAGAACGTAAAAAAGAAATTGCTAACGTGAAGGGAAGTGCAAAAGATGAATAATACAACGCGTAAAGATCAAACTAATGATGCAATTATACAAAAGAGAAAAGCCGACGAGAAAAAACGTAAGAGAAAAAGTTTTTTTGTATATAGTTTAATTTATCTTGGATTGGCTTTTCTAGTTGTTGTTGCCATAATTCCATTCTGGATTGTAATTATTAATGCGACACGTGATGGCATGGACATCGCCACAAAAGGAATTACTTTAATACCAGGAAAGAGTTTAGCGGCTAACTACAGAATTTTAGTAGATAACGTAGATATTGTAAGAGCATTTTTTAACTCATTGAAAATCTCTACACTGGTGACGGTGTTGTCAGGTTATTTTTCAGCACTAACAGCTTATGGTTTTCATTTGTATAAGTTTAAAGGTAAGAACTTCTTATTTGGATTAATTTTAGTTTTCATGATGATTCCAAGTCAATTGGCTTTTCTAGGCTATGTAAAATGGATGACTCAGTTGGGCTTAATGGATACTCATGCGGCATTAATCATACCAGCTGTTGCATCTATAGGCACAGTATTCTTCTTAAGAGCCTATATCAGTTCTGCTTTTAGTACCGAAATCATTGAATCGGCGCGTATGGATGGTGCAGGAGAATTTTATATTTTCCATAGAATTGGTTTACCCCTTATGGCACCAGGTGTAGCAACCATGTCGATCTTTACTTTTATTGGTTCATGGAACAATTACTTAAGTGCAAGGGTAATTCTAAGTTCAAAGGAAAACGAAACATTACCAATGGTAATTTCTTCTTTGAAGGCGCTTAAAATCTGGTATCAAAATCAAGGTGCTATTTATTTAGGCTTTGCAATTTCTATTGTACCAATTGTAGTGGTATTCATTTTCGCTTCAAAGTATTTAACTCAAACTTCGCACATAAAATATATCTATGAACATTGAAAATTCAATACACGACAAATAAAAACTATATCAAGCAGTCGCTTT
>JAFGVN010000076.1 GCA_016937975.1 Clostridia bacterium | reverse complement strand
ACGTTGGGTTCTGTGAGGGGCAACTAGACTATTTCCCTCACTATGAAAATAGAGAGGGGGAATGTCGAGCGTTGTCTACTCGACGAAAAGTCATGAGTGAATACCTTTCAAATGAAACGATGGAAATACCGAATCAGATCTTTAAAAATAAAATAAAATGGCTAATAGTAACTATCGCTTTACTTTTAATTTTAGTTGTGTTCTTTCTTTATCAAATGGTCAAAGGTGAGTTGTTTATAAAAATGAATCAGCAAGCTATTCTTGAGAATACCTATTATAAGATAATGATGAGTCAAGAGGATTTAATGGATGGGTTAGAGCATGAAAGTAATTTGTATCATGATTTAATGTCTGCAAAAGAGCATCTAGAAGATGCAAAGGCGTTCATGAGATTGACAGGAAGTTATTATAATCGTCAACTAAAGCATGAGAAAATCATTGGTAACCCAGCGGTTACTGAATTTATCAATTATTATGTCTATAGAATCAATGATTGGCTTTATGTTTATGAAAAGGAAAATATACACCCTAATGATGAAGCACTTCAGGCAATGATTGATGATTTGGAAAGGATGCGTGAACTCTTTCAACTGTATGATGGAGGTGATGCATCAAAGAATATCATGGCTTTGGCATATGATGATTTAAAAGATGCTTTATGTTTAATCCTTGAAAACTCAAATACTGATTTCACCTATGAGAGTATCTATTATGAGAAATAATTATTTTAAAAGAGAACACCGTGGTGGACTATTAACTGAAAGTAATCATATCAAATGTGGGCTTTATAGTTTGAAGGCTATTCAATACGTGTTTGAACGTTGTCACTATGAACCTCATGAATTTTTGATGGAACATGTGGAAGTATTAAACAAATGGGTCAAAAGAGAAGCGACTACAGGAGAAGCCATGATTGCATCAAGAGAGGTTCATCAAGTTGCGAAAACCTTAAATGGTTTTGAAAAAGATATATATCGTGCTGTAGGTCATGGGATTGGTACGGCACATATGGCTGATCATCTATTGGGTGTCCCTTTATATGGTTTAAAGGCTTTAAAAATAAAAGATTCAATTGAAGAAGACATAGATTGGTTTTTTCTGGTTTTGAAGACTTTGATGAACCATTTAAAACGATTCTAAAAGAAACTTTAACTTCTAAAATGAAATCCTTTCATATCTATGGATAAAAGCGTATCAAAGGATACGCTTTCTAAATGGTTTGATCTTTTGTCTGGCTAATTGCATCTCTTTTTTCCAGATGACTTTTACTAAAATTCATGGCATAGCTGAGTAGCATCATACTTATCATAGTCCCTTCTCTTACAAATAGAGGGATTCCTTTAAAGAAAAATAGGGATAGTGCAACTGTAATGCCAATGATGTCAACAGCATATCGTAGCTGTATAAAGGAGAATCGCGTGAATTCTGAAAGTTTTAAGCAAAGACTTTCCACAGAAAAATAATTTTATTTAAATGGACAATGACACCAATGGAAGTTCCACCAATAAGGGTTCCAACTGTAATTAATAGTAACCCAATCAAGTATTGGTCTACTACATATGACTTGAACAGGAAATATACATAAAAATTAATGAGATAACCAAACATAAATACAGAGATTGTTTGTATGAAATACATCAAGGGCATTCTGAACTTGGTGAGTATCATATAAAGTAGTAAAAAACTCATATTAAAGATAATGGTCATGGTGCCAATTTTAACATGAAAAACAGAGGCCACAGCAAGATTCATGGCGTTATAGCTGCTTACACCAACATTGGCCATTATACTTAAACTGACTCCAAATGCAGCTATGGTATAGAAAACATAAGATAATAGATATTTTTTAAAATGATTCATTTTGTCCTCCTCGTTGTAAAACCATTGTAATCGATATATGATGAATATAATATGAGATATCTCACATTTGGAGGTAAAATGTTTAAAGAATTTGGTCACATGACAGAAAAATCATTTGTTGAAACTTTTCAACCAGGAGAAAAAATTATATCATCTTCACAACCCCTTATCTATTTAAGGTATTTGATTAAGGGAAAAGCAAAAATTACCTTGGTCCATGAAGATGGTAAAGAGTCTATTGTGGATTTTGTACAACCTAAAGAATATTTAGGTGAGTTAACTTTTTTAGATATTGAAGATTTACATAAAAATGTCGATGCCATTAGTCCTTGTACATTTAGAACCCTTGCTATGAAAGATGCAGATGAACTTAAAAATGACCCAATTTTTTTGTATGCCTTAGGTCAAACTGTAGGTAAAAAACTGTTGCATCGAACACATTTCTATTTAAAAAATCAAAATTATGAATTTAAAAAAAGGCGGTGTGCCTACATGCTGGTTTCGCAACATGATTCATTATATAAAGAAAAGCATGTAGAGACAGCAGCTTATTTAGGTGTAAGCTATAGACACTTGCTTTTTACATTTAAATGTTTACTTGACGAAGGTCTCATTGAAAAGGTATCAAAAGGTTATAAATTAAATCTTGATGCTTTAACAAAAAAGTTGAAGGTTTTAACGATGAATGACATTTTCAATGAAGATTTAAAGGACTTTTGAAGAAAAAGTAGAAGGTAATCCTTCTACTTTACATATTGATAGGCTGGTCGTAAAATCTTAGGGTTAGAAAGCATGGTTTCTATTCTATGAGCGCACCATCCAACCATTCTACCGGTGGCAAATAAAGGTGTATACAAATCTTCAGGTATCTCTAAAAGCCTATAAACCAGATTTGCATAAAAGTCTGTATTGGTAGCGATTGGCTTATTCTTTTTAAGTATTAATATTTCTTTACCGATGGTTTCGATTTTTTCATAGAGATCATAAAGAGCCATTCTGTTCTTTTCATATGCAAGTGCTTTTGCTTTAACCTTTAAGATTTCAGCTCTTGGATCTGTCAGAGTATAGACGGCGTGACCAAGACCGTAAATAAGACCTCTTTGATCAAATCCTCCCGTTTCTAGGATTTGTATGAGAATGTTCTTGATTTCTTTGTCACTTTGATCATGAATTCTTTCTAATATATAATCAATCATTTGACCAACAAGTTCATTGGCACCACCATGTTTAGGTCCTTTTAAGGAACCAACGGCTGCAGCAAGGGCAGAATAAGTATCTGTACCTGTTGTTGTCACAACAGCAGTAGTGAAAGTTGAATTATTTCCACCACCATGTTCTGCGTGTAGAAGTAAAAGCATGTCTAGAACTTGCTCTTCCAATGGTGTATAAGAATTATCTGGTCTAAGCATATGCAAAATGTTTGCTGCAGTACTTTTCTGACCTATAGGCATATGAATGTATAAACTCTTTTGATCAAAATAATGTGATTTTGCATGATATCCATAAGCTAAGATAGTCGGTAAAGCACCAATAAGACGTATGCATTGTTTCAATTGATTGTCTAAAGTCATATCTTCTGGATTCTCATCATAGGAATATAGCACCAGGATTGATCTTTGAATTTTGTTCATAATGCTAGAACTTGGGTTTTTTAATATCATATTTTCTGTAAAATCCTTTGGTAGCGTTCTAGCATCATCAATGAGTCTATTAAAGACCTTGAGCTCATCCTCATTGGGGAAATTTCCGAAAAGGAGTAAATAGGCTGTCTCTTCAAATCCAGTTCTATTTTCATAACGTTTAACAATATCTGTAATCTCAATGCCTCTATAGAGTAATCTTCCTTCAGAAGGCTTAATGCCTTCATCTGTTCTTAAGTAGCCTTCGACAGAGCCAATTTTAGTTAAACCGACTAAAACACCAGTACCATCACTATTTCTCAATCCGCTTTTTACATTATGTTCTTGAAAAAGAGAAGGGGATATTGAATTGTTGGTTTTTAATTGGTTTAGCATTGAAGCATAGGTTGACATGTTATACCTCCTTAATCTTTTGTACGAGATAAGTTGCATACTCCGATGTTGAAAAGTGTCCTCCCAAATCATGGGTTGTTTTTTTTTCCAACATACTTGTATAAATCAAACGCCTTAAAATCGAAGCTTCATTTGTATAATGGAGATCTTCTAGCATAAAGCATGAAGTTAATAATAAACTGATAGGATTCGCAAGGTTCTTTCCAGCTAAATCAGGTGCAGTACCGTGTACAGCTTCATAAATGGAAATATGATTATTTTTATTGACCCCAGGAACCACACCGAGTCCTCCAACAAGTCCAGCTCCAAGATCAGAAAGTATATCGCCATATAAATTCATGGTGACGATCACATCAAATTGTGTAGGGTTCATGACCATTTGCATACACATGTTGTCTATAATCAGTGTTTCATAAGTAATATTGGGATAGAGCTTTGAAATTTCATTACCAATCTTCAAGAAGAGGCCATCTGTTTTTTTCAAAATATTGGCTTTATGTACTAACGTCACTTTTTTTCTGTTATGTTGTTCAGCATAAGAAAAAGCAGCCTTTATAATACGCTCACTATTTTTTCTTGTAATCACCTTAATACTATGATATTCATCCTCATTGATTTCCAATTCTTTTCCGATATATAAACCCTCAGTATTTTCTCTGAAAATGATCAAGTCAATTTTCCCATCAATGGATTGAATAGGCCTAAAATTAATATACAAGTCAAATGCTTTCCTTAAGGCAACATTTACACTTGAAAAACCTTCTCCTATAGGAGTCATAAGGGGTCCTTTAAGCACTTTTTGATTACATTTAATATTGGATAAAAGTATATCGGGTATAAGACTTAAGCCCTTATTTAAAGCCTGTTGTCCAGCAAGATGCATTTCAAAATTAAGATCAAGTCCAAATGCATTTAGCACATTTAGGGTTGCATCCATTATTTCAGGACCTATACCATCACCTGGGATAACCGTAATATTATTCATTGTGCCTCCTCGTATTTTAATGCACCACCAGCTTTTAAAATGTCTTTTTCTCTTTGACTACATTTCAACAAAATGGAAAGGGAGGTTTTGCTTTCAAGGTGTATCATTTTATATCCCTCCTCTAATTGAATTTCATAGTTTTCACCTTCAACAATCTTATGATAATCCTCTTCATATTCAAATTGGAAAGGATAAATGCCTGCATTAATAAGATTTTTCTTGTGAATTCTAGAAAAAGATTTTGCCACAACACAGGTTATTTTTAGGGCTAAAGGCACTAAGGCAGCGTGTTCTCTTGACGAACCTTGACCATAGTTTTCCCCACCAACAATGAAACCGCCGTTTTCATTTCGCGCTTTTTTATAAAACTCAGGGTCTAAATGATGAAAGACAAATTCAGAGAGCTTTGGAATGTTAGAGCGCAGTGGCAACATGTTTGCGTTTGATGGAATAATATCATCTGTTGTCATATTATCAGAAGCTTTCAATAAGACTTTGCCCTCTAATTTCGATTTGGTTTCCAATGCTTCTGGAAAGGCCTTTATGTTAGGTCCTTTAACGGTTTGAAGTGATGAATCACCAGCATAATATTTAAAAAATTGTTGTCCTTTTAAATAGTTTTGAGGTTGTGTTCTTTTGATGTCAATTAAAGCTTGTGGTGAAGAAAGTTCTCCTGTTAAAGCGCTATAGGCAGCCGTTTCTGGACTGACCAAATAAACTTCTGCTGATAAGGTACCGCATCGGCCCTTAAAATTCCTGTTAAAGGTTCTAAGTGAAATACCTTCTGATTTAGGTGCCTGACCCATACCGATACAGGGACCACATGAAGGTTCCAAAATTCTAGCACCTGCATCAACCAGATCCTTTAGACCGTGATTCTCAATGAGCATACGTAACACATTGCTAGAACCAGGGCTAATAACTAAATCTACGTTATCATGGATTTTTTTCCCTTTTAGTATCTGAGCAACTTGCATTAAGTCTTCAAATGAGCCATTTGTACAACTGCCAATAGCAATTTGATCAACTTTTTTATGGCCAATAGAGGCAACTGTTGTAACATTGTCAGGACTGTGTGGACAAGCTACAAGAGGCTCTATTTGAGACAAATCTACTTTTAGAACCGCATCATAATAAGGATTTTCATCTGGGGACAAGGGGATATAAGCATCAACTCTATCTTGCATTTCCAAATAAGATCTTGTCATTTCATCGGATACAAAGATAGATGTGGTTGCTCCTAGTTCAGCCCCCATGTTGGTTATAGTTGCTCTTTCAGAAATCGTAAGGCTTTTAACACCTGGTCCAGTGTATTCCAGTATATATCCTACACCACCTTTGACGGTAAGTATTTTGAGAAGATAAAGAATAATATCTTTTGCGCTTGTATTTTTTGTAAGAGCATTATCAAGATATATATTCATTACTTTTGGCACCGTCATATAATAATAGCCTTTTGAGATGGCAATGGCGATATCCAAACCGCCAGATCCTATGGCAATTGCACCCATAGCACCTCCAGTTGGTGTATGAGAATCGGATCCAATCAATATTTTATTGGGTGCGATAAAGTATTCGAGATGAAGTTGATGACATATGCCATTACCTGCCTTAGAGTAAATTAAGCCATACTTTTCACAGACAGAGCGTATATATTCATGATCATCTGCATTTTCAAAACCAAGTTGTAAAGTGTTATGGTCTACATAGGCAACAGAAAGTTCTGTTGCCTTCTTCTCAGGATTTAAAGCCTCAAGTTGTAGGTATGCCATAGTTCCTGTGGTATCTTGTGTTAAGGTTTGATCCACTTTTATTCGAATATCAGCACCAGGTATTAGCTCACCTTCAAGAAGATGAGATCTAAGAATTTTGTAAGTTAAACTATCGTTCATAAAGCCCCCTTTATTTGTATAGTGTATGATTGTATACAATTATACATAAAGAGTATTTCAAGTCAACAGCTCTTCTATAAAAAAGTTAAAAACATTGAAAAAACAGGCTTTTGTCTTTCGATTGCGGACAAACGAGCTGATAAAATTCAAATTTTAACATAAAAAAAAGCTTATTATTTTATTGGCTATTCTTCAAATAATATAGTTTTTATCTTGATTTCTGTTTATAATAGTGTTGGAGGAACTTTATGAAAAAAATACTGAGTTTCATACTTATTTTGTTTTTCTTACTCACTTTTTCATATGCAGAAGAATATGATTTTACAGTGGAAGAAACAAATTGGATACAGGAGCATCAAGGTGATACATTCACATTGGGATTAGATCCCTATTCAGGTATGGATTATTTTACTTTTCGAAATCAGCAAATGGGTTATATACTCGAAGTTGTAAAAATCATTGAAGATGATTTGGGAATAAACATTGAAATTATTGGTGATTCAACTTGGGGAAATGTTTATGATGATTTTATAAAAGGTGACATTGATATTCTTTTTGGTGCCAATGTAACTGAAGAACGGCAAAAAATCATGAATTTTACTAATGCAATACATAAATATCCTTATGCAATATTTGTTTCTGCTTACGGTTCCATTAGAAATTTAGGGGACTTGGATACGCAAAAAGTGGGCTTTATTGAAGGTGATATTGCAATAGAATTATTTCAGAAGGCATATCCTCAATTAAAATTTGAAATTATTGAGTTTAAAGATCAAGTAGTGGGTCTAGAAGCACTTGAACATGGTCATATAGAGGGTTTTATTACTTCTGGTGGTGGAATTGTATATGACTTTATTTATAATTACCCAGGAATTTCTTTTTTGACAGACTTAAATGATATTACTTCAGACATGACCTTGGCAACTTTGAATAAAGATGATGTATTTAATCGAATTTTATCTAAAGTCATTGATCACAATATAAATGAGATTGACGGTTATGTACATGAGGCAGAAATTCAATTTAACAGAAAAATTCTTAACTTAAGTGAAGATGAATTAAATTGGTTAGATCAAAACATTCATCCAGTTGTTGGTATTTCAAAGGATTATTTACCTTTTGATTATTATGAATATGGGGAATATAAAGGAATCACTGGTACTCTAATTCATGAGATATCCAATTTAGTCGGTATTACTTTTGATTATGACTATGGTGATTTTGATACGATTTACCAGAAAGCCCTTGAAGGCAGTGTAGATATTATTAATATTGCAAAAACAACAGATCGTTTGGAAAAATTTATTTTCCCAAGAGCATTTAGTGAAGAAAGAGATGAAATTTATGGTTTAAAGAAATCATCATATGTACAAGATATATATGGCTTAGAAAATAAGCGAGTTGCAGTTATTAAGGGATTTTGGCATGAAGAATTTTTGAAAAAGAATTTAAGAAATGTTGATATTGTAATTACTGAAAATATCTTGGAAACTTTAAAATTAATTGATAAAGGGGAAGTAGACTATTTTATAGAAAATCCAACGGTTGCTGAATTTTACATTTCAGGAATGGGATATTGGGATATTGTTTCAAAAGGTGAAACCTCTCGAGATTCTTTCTTATATTTTGGAATTAATAAAAGCGAGCCTGAATTAGCTGCTATAATAGACAAAACTTTACAACTTATAGATTATGAAAAAATTAAACAAACTGGCTTAAGTACAGTACCATCACTTGTTCCTAAAAGCGTAACTTTGTTGGTATGGATTGTTGGTATTCTAATGATTATCATCAGCATTGTAGGCTTTATATTATACAATGTGATACAAAGCAATATAAATGAAAAAGCTGAAAAAGCCATGATGAAAGAAAGAGAACAATTGATGTATTTGGATCCGCTTACAGGATTGAGTAATAGATTGTCCTATAATTTAAAAGAAAAAGAGGCGAATCTTCAGGCTTTCCCTCAGACGGTTATCATCAGTGACTTAAATGACTTGAAAAAAATTAATGATACTTTAGGTCATCATATTGGTGATGCATATATCCGTAAATATGGTGAGATTTTAAGAACATTACCAAAGGAAGCATCTGTTTTTAGAATGGGTGGAGATGAATTTTTGATTTTAATTGTAGATTGTGATGCAATTTGTGCAGAAAACATTATTCAAGATTTAACCCAAGCCTGTGAGAACGCTATTGTAGAATTTGAAGATATACGTCTAGAAAAGATTGATGTTGCTGTAGGGTATGATGTGAGATATGATGCCAATGAAAATCTGGAAACTGTAGGTATTCGGGCAGATAACATGATGTATGCACATAAAAAGAAAATGAAAATATTAGATTAAAAAAATCAAATTTTGTACTTAGTACAGAATTTGATTTTTTTTATGTTCATGGTACCCTTTAAGTACTTTGTCTCTACCATTGATAAAGTGTTCATCTAATAGGGATAAAGCTAATTGAATATTGCTTTGACATAAAGCTTCAAAGATACTAAGGTGTTCTTTAAATGTTATTTCTCTTTCAGTGTTTGAATCAAGAAACTGATTGACCAAAATTGTAATTTGGTTGCGATATCGTTTTGATGACTCATAAAGCCTAGCATTATCTGCAAGGATATAAATTAAATTATGGAACTCATCAGATGCAGTTAAAAACAAAGGACTTCCAATATCTAGGAGTGCATTTTTCTGTGCATCCATTGTAATTGCCATCTCCATGATCAAAGCATCAAAGTCTTTTAAGTATGCTGCTTCAAGAGCAGCTTTGTCGAGGATATTACAAAGGTAATAAAGTTCAACGATATCTTTTTCTTCTAGTTTAACAACTTCAGTGCCTATATGGTTTTTATGTACAAGTAAACCTTCATTAATGAGTAAATTCATGGCTTCTCGTAATGGGGTAGTACTGAGATTAAATTTATTTTGTAACATTTTAAGTGTGATTTTTGTACCACTTGGTATACGTTGATTGATGATTTCCTCTTTGAGAATTTTGTAGACTTGTTCAGAAAGATTTTCTTTTAAAATAGTCATATGGCCTCCAATATAACTATTATAACGAAGGGTTTCTAAAATGTATAGAATTAACTTTGCATTTTGCAAAATGCAAAATATTTGTTATGATATGAATAATAGGTAGATAGGTTAGGAGTCTTTATGTCATATAAAAAATTAATGGTTTTAACCCATACGAATGCAGTAGCAACACAGGAATATTTAGTTCATCGTTATATTAAAGAAGTGATTACACCTTATGTTGATGAAGTTTTTACGGATAACTTTGGGAATTTGATATGTAGAAAAAAAGGAGATGGTCCTAAATTACTTTTATCAGCGCATGTTGATCAAATTGGTTTCCTTATACATGAAATCGATGCAAATGGTTGCTTGAAATTTACGCCAGTTGGCGGTTTAATTCCTTTTACATTGATTAGTCAAAAGGTCATTATAAATGAGACTATAGGAATTATTGGATTAAATTCAGGAGCTGACATGTCCAACCTTAATACGGACCAAATGTTTATTGATATTGGTGCAAAGCATAAGGAAGATGCTGAAAAAAAAGTTTCCGTTGGTGACTTTGGTAATTTTTACAGTGAATACTATGAAACTGATGATATCATAATTTCTCCAGCTTTAGATGATCGTATTGGGTGTTATATTTTGATGGAAGTCATAGAAAAGATTAAAGATTCAAAATATGATCTTTATTTTGTGTTTTCATCTCAAGAAGAAATAGGTACAAGAGGTGCTTTCTCAGCAGCTTATACCATAGAGCCTGAATATGGTATTTCAGTAGATATCACCCCGGCGGGAGATATACCAAGTATTAAAAATTCAACTTCAAAAATGGGTGAGGGTGTAGGCATTAAATTAATGGATCCAGGTTTAATTATTCATCCAGAGTTAAAAGTTATGTTGGAAGAAACCGCAAAGACCTTTGATATACCTTATCAGTTTGAGGTTATGAAGCGTGGTGGTACAGATGCAGGGGCTTTTCAATCTGTCAAAACAGGTATTAAATCTGCAGCACTTTCAATCCCAACACGGCATGCACATTCCAGTAATGAAATGTGTTCGAAGAAAGATGTGCATGCAGCCATAGAACTTCTGACAAAATTAGTTGAAAAGTAAATAAAAAGCTATCTAAGCCATTCGTGACTTAGATAGCTTTATTTAGTGTTCACCTAAAAGTGCTTCATTGACATCTCTAATACTTTCAATTGATTTTGAAATAATTTCAGTTTTTTCTAACTGATTAATTAATGAGGCAGATGCTTCTTCAGAATTTGCAGCAAATTCCTTCGTGATTCCAGAAAGATAATTTATGGAATCAATGGTATGATTTTTTGTTTCGTTAACATGATGAATCTGTTCTGCAAGGACTTTAACTTCTTCAACGTTTTTCAGAATGACATCATTTAAACTATATGAGGCATCAAGGACTTGATTGCTGAGAGTGCTGAGTGTATGGGTTTGAATTTTAACATTATCTACTAAAGTTACAGTTGTATTAATTTGTACTTTTACACCTTCAATTGTATCTTCAATATTTCTTGCCGAAGCAGAGGTTTCTTCAGCTAACTTTCTTATTTCATCTGCGACAACAGCAAAACCTCTTCCAGCTTCTCCAGCTCTAGCACTTTCTATGGATGCATTTAAAGCCAATAAATTAGTTTGTTCTGCAAAACTATGTATTGTTGCAGTAATACTTATAATGTTGGAAACCGCTTTTTTAAGTTTATCAATAGCTTCAACAACATATTCGTTTTTTTCAATATTTTCCTTATTGGCTTCATTTAACTGATTCATTAATTGAATATTGGTGTTATTTGCATAATTTGTAATTTCGAAATCCTTTTGGAACGTTAGTAGGGTATTCTTGATTTTTTCTATAACTTCACCGAGCTCACTTAGATTTTGATGGGTGGTTTTCATATTGAGTTCTTGATCAGTAGCGCCTCTTGCAATATCTTCAACAGCAAATTTAAGTTCACTTGAAGATGCACTGAAAGTAGAAGCTTGTTCACTTAACAATGTAAGCTCCTTATAAATGTTTTCAGCACCATCTCGAATTCTTGCAGATACTTTTTCATTGTTTTCTTTCTCTTTGTTCACCAAATTAATTTGATCTTCGAGATGCATTAAGACTTTTTTATTGGTATTACGTATGATAAAGGCAGAAAATGCAACCATAAAGTATAGAACAATTAAAACTTCCTTATCGGTTGTAAAGATTTCAGTCTTTGTGAAAATCAATATTAAAAAAAGAATGATACTTAAAATATTAGTCCCATAGTATAAAATAGTGTCTACAAATAAAATTGAAATCATAATAGGCATAAATATAAGTGCCCAACCAAAAACAACAGACGTCCCCAATAGATTAAAGACAGCGAGTGCAATGAATATAAACAAAATAAATGTTGTCAATGTATTCTTTAAAAA
Source organism: Clostridia bacterium (assembly GCA_016937975.1). GTDB lineage: Bacteria > Bacillota > Clostridia > Peptostreptococcales > Acidaminobacteraceae > JABXKX01. The sequence goes on along the minus strand of JAFGVN010000076.1, from coordinate 6,987 downwards.
ATAATTTTCCTTCAATTTGTTCAGAAAAAATAGACCTATTTGGATTAAAATAACGCCTATTATTGCTATGAGGTGTTTATTGCTAAATGTTGTACCTGCAACTAAATCAAGTATAATAAATGCAAATACAAGTGCTGAAAAAACAGCTAAAATTTTTCTGATTAATGAAAATATCATTTGTTCTCTGTTAAAAGTCATATATGGCCTCCTTTTTTTTATTTATACCTATATTTAAGAATCTAAAGCAAAAAATGGATGTTTTCTAAGGAGTTACTCTCGATTTAACTTAAATTATTGGTAAAGTAATTGATATGAAATAAATTTGTGTATCGAGATAAATTTATTAAGGGAAAAATATGCATATGTCAGATGAATACTTTCACCAACTGCTGGTGCAACAATGATTGGTGTAAGTGGAATTGGATTAAGTTATGCTGATAAAAAAGTAAATGAAAATTTTGAAATAAAGAAATTATCCATGTTCGCAATGGCAGGTACCTTTGTGTTTGCAGCACAAATGGTTAATTTTACAATCCCTATGACAGGCTCTAGTGGACATATGGCTGGTGGTTTGTTGTTAGCTATACTTCTTGGACCATATGCTGGTTTTATAACCCTTTCTGCAATATTGATGATTCAAGCTTTGGTCTTTGCCGATGGTGGGATATTGGCCATGGGTTGTAATATTTTTAATATGGCTTTTATTGCTTCATTTATCGTCTATCCAGGTATATATTTGCCTTTAACAAAATTCTTCAAGAAAAATATGATATTGCCAACGATTCTTTCAGGGGTTTTGATTATGGTTATGGGTGCCGTTGCAGTTGTTATTGAAACAAGTTTTTCTGGCCATTTACAGTTGCCATTCAAAGAATTTTTTACTTTAATGGTAGGTATTCATTCTCTTATTGGTTTAGTAGAAGGTATCGTGACCTACTTAGTAATTTCTCAATTAAAAAAACAAATCTTTACACCGGAACACTTCCATTTTAAAAAAGGTCTGTTATTGTTTGCAATTGTTATTGTTATTATGGAAATGTTTGTCGTTAATATAGCTTCAGAACAGCCTGACGGATTGGAACGGTCACTTGAAAGGACCGGTTTTGTTGAAAAGAGTGACGACACAAACTTTGAACTTATGCCTGATTATGCTTCATCTCAGGAATTGGTGAATGATAATACTTTATCTGTAATTGTTGGTTCATCTTTATTATTACTCATGACCTTATCCCTTGGTGTGATGATTAAAAGGAAGTGTATTCGAAATGAGTCGTAATGAAAAGAAAAATCTTACGTTATTAGAAGGTTTATCTTCTGATTTCAAGTGGCTCATTTTATTGTTGTATATTTTGACAATGACATTTTTAAGAGAATCTCAACTGATTGCATTAATACTGTTATTTACTTTTTCTTTCAGCATGGTGATCTTATCAGGATTAGTTTCAGTAAATATTTAAAAAAGATGTTTATACCACTTAGCTTTACTTTAAGTATCTGGATATTCATGCCATTAGTGTATCATGGGAAGGTTATCGTAGGTTCTTTTCATCTATCTATTGGTTGGTATTTATTCATATTTCTTACTTTAAAAGGTATAAGTATTGTCTCATTGGTCATTGTGCTTTTTGAAACCACAGAATTATTTGCACTCATGATGAGTTTAAAAAAAGTCAAAATACCAAATTGAATGATTTTACTTATGATGATGATCTATCGATACTTGTTTTTGTTTGAAAAGGAATTTTCTATCACTTTGGATGCTTATCAAATCCGCACCGGTAATAAAAGATTTCACTATAAAGATTTTGCTAAAATTTTAAGTCAAATGCTTAGAAAGGTTCATTTGCAAGGTGAACATTTAACCGATGCAATGTTGTTAAGAGGAATGAGTCAGGCAATACATTTTCCTCAACAAGAAAGAATGAAATGGCAAATGGGAGTGATTTCCCTTGCTTTTGTTGCAATTTTTTATTTCATATTAAATATTCAGTAAGGAGAGTCATGATTACTTTAAAACAGGTTAATTATGGTTATAAACAGGATAAATTAGTTCTTAGAAATATTAATTTACAAATAAACTATTGGCATTATTGGCGCTAATGGTGCAGGAAAATCGACTTTATTAAAAACGATAATAGGACTAATTATACCTGAAAGTGGTAGTGTAACCATTCATCATCAGGTAATGGATAAAAAGAACAGGCATTTATTTTATGAAAAAATAGGGTATGTTTTTCAAAATTCAGATCATCAGTTGTTTATGCCTATGGTTTATGATGAAGTTGCTTTTTATTCTAGACAAAAAAAGATGGATGAATCTCAAGTGAAAGTTATCGTAGAAAAATCATTAAACTCTGTAAATGCAATCAATTTAATAAATGATTTTACCCATGAACTTTCCGGCGGTAAAAAAAAGCAAGTTGCCATTGCATCTGTTCTTACTCAATCACCACATACCATCATTTTAGATGAACCATCGGCTTCATTGGATCCTCAATCTCGTAGAATGATGATTAATTTACTCAAAGGATTAAAACAAACACAGATTATTGCTTCCCATGATTTGGATCTAATAGCAGATTTATGTCAAAGAACAATTGTCATTAAAAACGGAGAAATTATTGCAGATGATCTCACAAAAAATATCTTAACCGATGAAGCATTGCTAAAAAATTCTTCTTTAGAACTACCATTAAGATTACAGAAGTTAGTTTGGTAGATCATTCATATTCCTATGTGATACAATAAATTGTACAGGGGAAGTTCTATGTATATTGAGAAGATTGCTGATCATTTAAATCGAAGTGATGAGGTTCCAAATCAAGAATTGGCAGCCTTAATAGCGAAGTAAGAGGATTTAGATGGTATTGGAGAAATTGCCTCATATATGGAAGATAAAAACAAATCTATTCCAAGTGATTGTTTAAAAGAGCTGTATGAAATAGGTTATTTAAATCCAACCCTAATTAAAGGTCATCTTAAACAATTTATCGCATTGCTTCGAAGTTATACCTTAATTCATTTAGCAGCTAATGGTTCATATAAAATTTTGAAACCTGAATTGTTCCAGCTTCAAAAAACATTTAGACCCTTGATTTTGCCAAAAGAGCAGGATCTATATAATCAATTCTAGATACAGAAGATCAAAAGGAATTCAAATTAATCTTAGAAGAGCGTTTGCCTTATTGATCAAGTGCTCAACATAATAGAATTAAAAAAATTATCAATGAATTATAAAAAAAAGAGAAAACAAAATTTGTTTTCTCTTTCACTTTATTGGCATAAATCCCTTAGTTGATCAATAAGTGAACCAACAAAAGCGACAGCCTTTTGAACTGGCTCATCAGAGGAGAAGTCCATGCCTGCAACTTTTAACAGTTCAAGAGGTCTTAGCTTTCCACCGGTTTCAAGCATCTTTAACCATCGATCTACTGCTGGTTGTCCTTCAGTAAAAATCATTTCAGAAACGGCAGTCGAAGCTGTAAGACCTGCTGAATAGGTATATGGATATAAACCCATATAATAATGAGGTTGTCTCATCCAAGTCATACCTGCATCATCATCAATTTCAACAGCATCACCCCAAAAGCCTCTGAGTACTTCCAATTTTGTTTCACATAGAAGTTGTGCAGTTAAAGGAGTTCCGTTTTCTGCATACTCATATACTTTTCTTTGATAAGCAGCTTCCAATAAATGTGTTACAAAATTGTGGTAGTAAGTACCCATGAACTGAAGTATAACCCATTTTTTCATTTTTGGATCATTGCTATTATTCAATAAGTAACGTCCCAATAACATCTCATTCATAGTAGATGGTGCTTCAACATTATACATAGATGGTGAAGTATTAAAGAATTTTTGTTTGTTATTTGCTATATGGAAATGACCAGCATGTCCTAATTCATGTGCCAAGGTAAAGGCATCTCTCATATTATCTTGGAAGGTTACCAAAATATAAGGGTGTGCTGCATAAGGAGAAGCACAGAAAGCACCTGTTGATTTACCAATATTATCAGCATAATCAATCCATCTTTCATCAAAGGCTTTATTCATGATTTGAACATACCCATCACCCATAATTGATAAAGCTTTTAATACCACATCTTTTGTTTCTTCATAAGTAGATGGTGGGTTATAAGTAGAATCAATAGGTGCCTTCAAATCATAAAAATGAAGTTGATCCAAGTTTAATTCCTTTTTCAATAATTCAGCAAACTTTCTCATATGTGGTGCTAACTCTTTATAAATGACATTTATTTGTCTATGATACATATCTTTCGTTACTTTTTGTCTTTCCAACAACATATCAAATACTGAATCATAACCTCTTAAACGAGCCATAGCCACTTCTTTTTTTACTTGAGTACTATAAACTGCAGCATATGTATTTTTGTACTGAGATAAGGTCTTGTTAAAAGATTCATAAGCATTCTTTCTTAAAATTGGATCTTCTGAATATTCATATTTTCCTTCAAATAAAGCAAAGGAATTCGGTAGGACTTTACCTTCTTGATCAGTGATGTCCTCAAAAATCATATCTGCTGCTTTACTGATTGAATATGTACGGTAAGGTGCTCCCGTTACTTCTCCAAGTGCTGCTAAGGCTTCTTCTGTATCATCGCTTAACTTGTATTTCTTTTGCTCGTAAATATCTTCCAAATATCCACGATATTCTTCTAATTCTGGCGCTTCATCAAAAGCTCTTTTAAAGAATTCTTCCGATAAATTCATGATTTCGTTATCATAGAAAGTTAAATTAGTTTCGATTTCAGTGACAGCCGAGATAAATTCCATTGATAGGCTTTGTGTTGACGAATCAGTTGCATCAACAGATTCCTTTAACCCTGTATAAGTGTCCAATGCACTGATCTTAACAGAAATTTCTTCAATTGCAACAACTGCTTTGTAAAGTTGTTTACCACTTTCATGTAAAGTGCCTTTTAGAGCCATGATTGTTGACATATCATCGTTCAAAGCCTTTAAACTTTCCTTGAAGTGTTCATCTGAAGTAAATAATGCGTTAAGATCCCATGTTTTTTCTACAGGTACATCTTTTCTTAATAATCTTTTTGACATAAGCATCTCCTTTTCTTTCCAATTTAATTTTGACATGTTTTCAGTTGTTTAACAAGACTTGAAATAAATTAAAATTAGTAACCCTAAATGATTTTATGATAGAATAATAGTAACATAACAAATTAAATGAGGAGTAAGTATGCCATTAAATATCATTCGACAAGATATTCGTAAAATAGATGTTGATGCAATCGTCAGTCCAACAGGACAAAGTAGAAATTTTATAGGTGGGGTAGAAAAATTGCTCTTTGACTCTGGCAATGAAGCATATAAGAATGCCGTGATGAGTATGCCACCACTTAGAATCAGCGAAGTTCATGTCACATCAGGTTTCAATTTGCTTTCTAAAAATATAATTCATGCAAGAGGTCCTGTTTATGTAGATGGGCAATATGATGAAAGTGAGTTACTTGAAAGTACTTATATGAATGTGCTTACAGAAAGTAAAAGACGTCTTTACAATCATATAGCTATTCCATTAATCAGTACAGGTACCTTTGGCTTTCCAGTGAAAGAAAGTTTGATGATTGCTACTAAAACGATCCAAAATTTTTTGGCGTTTGAGGACATGATAATTGATTTAGTTTTATATGATGAAGAAGTTTTTTTAACTTCACAAAGTTTATTTGAAGATGTTATAGATTACATGAATTGTCATATCACCAATGCTCATGAACAAATATTTGAAAAATCCATTGCCTTTTCTGATACCTATATGCAAAGTGCTTCCATTGAAGAGTTGTTTCAGGAAATGGAGGAGACCTTTAGCGAAATGTTGTTAAGATTAATTGATGAAAGACAGCTAAAGGATTCAATTGTTTATAAGAAGGCAAATATCGATAGAAGATTATTTTCCAAAATTAGAAGTCAAAAACATTATCAACCTAAAAAAGAAACCGCGATATCCTTTGCAATCGCTTTAGAATTGTCCTTGGAAGATACCTTAGATTTTCTAGCCAGAGCCGGTTATACCTTATCACAAAGTCAAAAATTTGATGTGGTGATTCAATATTTTATTGAAAATGAGCATTACAATATTTATGATATAAATATGCTCTTATTTGATCTAAATGAGAAAACCTTAGGTGCATAAATGTCGCTTTGTAAGCGACCTTTTTTTTATTTGAATTTGATAAGATAAATAAAAAAGGGAGGTAGTTATGAATCAAATTGTTACGGAATTGGTATTTATTTTAGATAGAAGTGGTTCTATGAGAGGGTTGGAAAAAGATACAATTGGAGGTTTCAATAGCCTCATTGAAAAACAAAAGAAAGAAGAAGGTTTAGCTTATGTAACGACAGTGCTTTTTGACAATCATTATGAAATGATACACGATCGGTTCTTAATTAATGATTTAGAAGAGTTAAGTGAAAAAGAGTATTATGTAAGGGGAATGACAGCAATGTTAGATGCTGTTGGAAGAACCATCGTGAAAATGGAGCATACCTTGAAAACAATAAAAGGAAAAGATCATAAAGTTTTGTTTGTGATTATTACAGATGGTATGGAAAATGCAAGTCATGAATATTCATATGGCAAAGTCAAAAGGATGATCGAAGAAAAGCAGAGCAATCAGTGGGAATTTCTATTTTTAGGTGCAAATATGGATGCTATAAAGTTAGCAGAAACTGTTGGTATTGCCGAAGAACATGCTGTAACTTATCATAATGATGAAAAGGGAACAGAATTAAATTACAAAGCATTATCTGAAGCTGTAAGTCATGTCAGAAAATACAACGCGGTCAGTTGTAATTGGAAAGCAGAAATCGATTCTGATTATAAATTACGTCATTCTAAGGGTTAAAATATCAAAGTATATATTATTAACTCAAACTTCGCACATAAAATATATCTATGAACATTGAAAATTCAATACACGACAAATAAAAACTATATCAAGCAGTCGCTTT
>JAFGVN010000075.1 GCA_016937975.1 Clostridia bacterium | reverse complement strand
CGAGGTGGCGGAACTGGCAGACGCACAGGACTTAAAATCCTGCGATCATTGCGATCGTACCGGTTCGATTCCGGTCCTCGGCACCATGAAGTGAATGCAAATATTGCATTCACTTTTTTCTTTTTTGATCTGTGGATAAACTGTGGACAACTCATACATAAAAAAATATTGAAGTCGTCAGAAAAATAAAACTATTACAAATTGTTTTTTTATATCGCACAATGAAAAAATAAAATTTTAACGTTAAAAATTTTTAATAGGTATGGATAAATAACCCTATAAACACATTGGTATTTATAGGGTTATTTGTATGGCTCTTTCTTTTATAAATTTAAAAAATCCCAGTACCTTTGAGTGAATTGCAAAGCTTGTTTTAGCGCTTCTGAATCAGGTTGCCAGTTAACATTTAACGTTTCTTTCATCACAGACATACCAATTTGGCTTAAATCCAGCTTCAGCTGAAGTGTTCCTTCCCCAGTCCAACCGTGACATCCAAAAACACCAATTTTTTTTGAAGGAAATCTAAGACCTTTTAAACGCCACAGAAAAGCAGCAACTTGATCAGAGTAACTATTGTGTATGGTAGGTGTTCCGATGAGAAATCCTGGACTTATTGCAATGTAGTACATTAAATCTTCAATGGGATGTTCTCTAATATTAAAAATCATAATTTCATAGTCATTACATACTTTTGCCAATCCTTCACCAATCGTTTGAGCGAGTTTTTTTGTACCTGCCCATTTGCTATCGTAAAAAATTGGAATTTTTAAAGTTGTTTCATGATGACACCATTTCAAATAGGCATTAAGAATGATATCAGGATTTCTCCAAATGGATCCATGGGCAGGGGCGATGCAATCTATTTGGTAATTGCCATAGGTTAAATGATTGAGATAGGACTCCATCATTTTACTAAAAGGCGTAAAGACATTGGCATAATAAAGTCTTGCTGAATCTAATAAGGTGGATTCATTCGCTTCTATGAGGGATTTGGAATGGTATTGACCAAAAGCATCACTGGAAAACAAAATATTATCTGGACTTAAATATGCGGACATGTTGTCTGGCCAGTGTAACATTTTCATCTCAATAAAAGTGAGTTTAATTTGTTCATCAATTTCAAGCATCTCATCAGTTTTTACGAGATTCAGATTAAAATTACTGTGAAAATGTCCTGTTAAGGAATCTTTTCCTTCTTCAGTGCAATAGATTTCTAAATGAGGAACTTCTTCTAGGAGACGTAAAATTGCACCGGAGTGATCCATTTCGCCATGTAAAACAATAAGTCCTGACAGTGATGTAATGTCAATCATACTTTTTAGGTTTTCTATAAATTTTTCAGCATATGCTTCAGGGACTGTATCGATGAGATAATTTTTCTTGCCTTGTATAAGATAACTGTTAAATTGAACAGGTTTACGGGTAACTGATAAACTATTACTAGTGAAATCTTCTTCAGAGATCCCAACCCATTTGACATGTGAACTTATAAACATATAAACCTCCTTTAAAAAAATATACCCTTTAACAAACAGGTTATGCATGAAATCTTGAAGGAGGCCATTCCAGATGATAAACTAATTTTGGAGGTCCTTATGATTGAAAAAGTAGAATTAGCAATTGAAACATATAAGCTCATTGAACCAGGTGACAAAATCGTTGTTGCTGTTTCAGGTGGACCGGATTCAATGGCATTGTTACATAGTTTGCATACCTTATCAAAAACTTATTTTTTAAAATTATATGTTTGTCATTTGAATCATATGCTAAGAGGTGAAGATGCAGATGAAGATGCTAGAACTGTAAAAGCCTTCTGTGATGATTTACACATTGAATCGTATATTTTTAGTCGGGATATAGAGGCATACGCAAAGGTCAATCAAATGGGATTTGAAGAAGCCGCCAGAGATGTAAGGTATAAGTTATTTGATTATGTGTTAGAAAAAACAGGTGCAAATAAAATCGCTGTAGGTCAGAATATGAATGATCAGGCGGAAACCCTTTTGATGCGACTCTATAGAGGCGCTGGTTTAGAGGGCTTAACCGCCATTAAATATAAGAGGGATCATGTTATTAGACCTTTGCTTGGCATAAATAGAGATGAAATTGAAGCGTATGTCCTTCAACACAATATCAAAACCTGTTTAGATAAAACCAATCTTGAAACAGATTATTCGAGAAATAAAATACGTTTGGAAGTCATTCCTTACATCAAAGAAAATTTTAATGAAAATATCATTAAAAGATTATATGAAACCACGATGCAATTACAGGAAGATGCTGATTTCATAGATCAAACTGTTGAAAATACCTACAGAGATTTTGTTCATAATCAAGATCAAGTGAATTTGAACTTATGGTGTACTTTACATATTGCGGTGCAAAAAAGATTGTTAAGAAAAGTTGTTTTAAAACAATCTGGTTCTTTAAAAGATTTCAGTGGCATTCAGCTGAATCAACTCATTGAGTTAATTCAGAAGAAAAGTCATGGCACAAAGCTTCTCGTTAAAGGAATTTACTTTGAGATTAGTTATGACAATTTACTGATTTACAAGGAGGATACGAAAGGTTTGATTGAAACTCCTTTTAAACCAGGGGAAACCTTTATCTATAAGAATCAATGTTTAAAAGTGATTAATTTAGAAGACTTAAAAGCAACAAAACATGTGATTACAATCGATGTTGAGAAGATTGTAGGTGAATTGAAAATTAGAACACGTCTGCCAGGAGATCGATTTGCACCATTAGGGATGAAAGGCACCAAAAAGTTGAAGGATTTCATGATTGATGAAAAGATTCCAGCGAAAGACCGAGACGATGTTTTACTTCTTTGCGATGATGAGCATATCATTTGGGTTGTGGGTTATCGTATGAGTGAACTTTACAAAATTGATGCATCGACTTTGGAAAGCCTTACAATTAAATGGCAGAAATGTGAATGATGCATAAAAAATATTGAATTGTATGTTATAATACAAAGGATGAAATAAGTGTTTTTATGATATGAAAGCAAGAAATTTAGACATTTCTTAGAAATCTAATTGAAATATTAGAAGTTTATAAACATAATTGTGACTCAGTTTCAATTATGTTAAAATGAACAGGTATCTTAATCTCGGTATAATTTTTTGATATATATTCAGGAGGCTTAAATGAAGAACAAAGTAAAAAATATAGTCATAGTTGTTGCTATAACAATATTTGCTTTAGTTGCTTTTAGAAATATCAGTGGCACGACTTCCCAGGAGTTGTCATATGATCAATTGGTAAGAGCGCTAAACAATCAAGATGTAGCAGAAATGACTATAAATGATGAAGGCTATGCAAATGGTAAATTAAAAAGTACAGGTGAGTCTTTTGAAGTTTATATACCTTTACAACATTTAGATCAGTTGGCAATTGAAACTCACAAATTAATAGAAGAAGACGGTTCTTTCCGATTGGAAGGGATTCCAATGTCACCTTTGTCAGGTTTCATTAATATATTCTTATATTTAATTGTATTTGCAGTGATTATCATTGTCTGGATGCTATTTATGCAAAATTCTCAAGGCGGTGGTAACCGTGTGATGAATTTTGGTAAGAGCAAGGCAAAATTAGTTAAACCTGAAGAAATGAAAAAAATTATGTTTGCAGATGTTGCAGGTTTAACGGAAGAAAAAGAAGAAATGCAAGAAGTTGTAGAATTCTTAAAGAATCCTCGTAAGTTTGTTGAAATAGGTGCTAGAATCCCAACTGGTATTTTAATGGTTGGCCCTCCAGGTACTGGTAAGACATATTTATCAAGAGCTGTTGCCGGTGAAGCAGGCGTACCTTTTTATAACATGAGTGGTTCTGATTTCGTTGAAATGTTCGTAGGTGTTGGTGCATCACGTGTAAGAGACTTGTTTGAAACAGCAAAGAAAAATGCACCTTGTATTATCTTTGTCGATGAAATCGATGCAGTGGGTAGAAGAAGAGGTGCTGGATTAGGTGGTGGTCACGATGAGCGTGAGCAAACTTTAAACCAGTTGTTGATTGAGATGGATGGTTTCAGTGAAAATGAAGGCGTTATTGTAATCGCTGCTACAAACAGACCAGATATCTTAGACCCGGCTTTATTGAGAGCAGGTCGTTTTGATAGAGAAATTACGATTGGTCGTCCAGATGTTAATGAACGTCATGATATTTTACAAGTACATACAAAGAATAAACCACTTTCTGACGATGTGGATTTAAGAGTTATTGCAAAAGGAACAACTGGCTTTACACCAGCAGACTTAGAAAACCTTATGAACGAAGCGGCTCTTTTAACTGGTCGTAAGAAGGAACGTACCATTCGTATGGAAACCATTGAAGAAGCAAAAATCAAAGTTTTGATTGGTGTTGAGAAGAAATCTCGTGTGGTTTCAGAAAAAGAAAAGAAATTAACGGCGTACCATGAAGGTGGTCATGCCTTGTTGGCTTATTTATTGCCAAATACAGATCCTGTACATCAAGTGACTATTATTCCAAGAGGTAGAGCAGGTGGATTTACTCTTCAATTACCTGAGGATGATGGACAATTCCAAACTAAGAATACAATGTTCAATGACATTATTATATCATTAGGTGGTCGTGTTGCAGAGAAATTAGTGCTAGATGATGTATCAACTGGTGCCAGTGGTGACTTGAAACGTGTAACTTCTATTGCTAGAGCGATGATTGAGAAATTTGCATTTAGTGATAATTTAGCATCCATGGCTTTTGATACCAATGATGAAGTTTTCTTAGGTCGTGATATGACCTCTAAGCAGCATTATTCAGAACATGTGGCAAGTGAAATTGATCGTGAAATCAGAAGATTAGTGGATGATGCTTATAACGAAGCAGAACAATTGTTAAAAGATAACATTGAAAAGTTACATGATATTGCAAAAGCGCTTCTTGAATATGAAACCATTGATGGCACAGACTTTATTACTTTACTTGAAGAAGGCTACGACGCATTAGTTGAGCGTCGTGCAATGCTTGTTGAAAAACTTGAGAAAGACAAGGAAGCACAAGAAATCAGAGCAAAAGAAGAACAAGCTGCAGTGGAAAAAATGTTAAAGGAAAAAAATAAGTTAGCTGAAAAAGAATTTGAAGCAATTTTGGGTGATCATAAAGAATAGTCTTTACAAATCCATTAAAATGGTTTTCAATAGAGTTAGGTATTTAATGAAGTTTGTATTTTAGGTAAATGCCCTTTGCCTAATAGCGTATAAACGAGGAGTTGGATAAGTTTTTATCCAGCTCTTTTTTTGTAAAATGAAGTTAAAACATGGATATGAAGTGAAGAAGCATCAATGGCTTGTGTTGTTTTTATAAACTCAAAAAAACAAATTGTGTTGTATTGACCTTGTTTTTATGTGAGTAAAATAATATGATTATCAAGGAAATAAGGAGGATGAAGATATGAAAGAGGTATCTGCGTTTAATATTACAAAAGCCGTTGCGGAAATGTGCCAAGAAGCTAATTTTGATTTGTGCGGCGATGTGAAAGAAGCATTAATTCATTTTAAAGAAAAAGAAGTTTCTCCCATTGGGAAAAGTATACTTGAAGATATATTAGAAAATGCTGAGCTAGCAACTGTTAAGAGAGTACCCATGTGCCAAGATACTGGGATGACAGTTGTTTATGTAGAAATAGGATCTGAAACTGTCGTAGTGGATGGCTTCATTGAAGATGCCATTAATGATGGGATTGCCATAGGCTATGGAACGGGCTATTTAAGAAAATCAGTGGTAAAAGATCCGCTTATTCGAGTGAATACGAATGATAATACACCTGGCATCATCCACTATGAAATGGTAGAGGGTGAACACTTTAAAATCACTGTGGCACCAAAAGGTTTTGGCAGTGAAAATATGAGCAGAATGAAAATGTTAAAACCTTCTGATGGCATAGAAGGTGTAAAAGCATTTGTTTTAGAAACGGTTTCGGAAGCAGGACCAAATCCTTGTCCGCCAATTGTTGTTGGTGTAGGTATCGGTGGTACTATTGAGAAGGCAGCATATATCGCTAAGAAAAGTTTGATGCGCCCACTGGATGCACATCATCCAGATGAGCACATTAAAGCGTTGGAAATTGAATTGTTGGATTCAATTAATAAATTAGGTATTGGACCACAAGGTTTAGGAGGCTTGACTACTGCCATCGGTGTAAACATTGAAACCTTCCCAACGCACATTGCAGGATTGCCAGTTGTTGTCAATATCAACTGTCATGCGGCTAGACATGTATCGAGAACTTTATAGGAGGCCTCATGAAAAAGAAAATTCAAACACCATTAACCAATGAAATCGTTGAATCTCTTAAAGCAGGGGATCAAATTTTGTTATCAGGTACTATTTATACAGGTCGTGATGCAGCACATGCTAGACTCATAGAATGTTTAAAAAACAATGAACCTCTGCCTTTTGACATTGAAGGGAGCATCCTTTATTATGTTGGTCCTGCACCTTCAAAACCTGGTGAAGCCATTGGTTCTTGCGGTCCAACTACCAGTTACAGAATGGATGATTTAACGACACCTCTTTTAGACTTAGGTTTAAAAGGCATGGTTGGAAAAGGAAAAAGAGATTTAAAAGTCATAGAATCCATGAAGCAAAACAAAGCTGTGTATTTTGCTGCCATTGGTGGAGCAGGTGCTTTAATTGCCAATAGCGTCATTTCAAGTGAGATCATTGCCTATGAAGATTTAGGTGCTGAAGCCATAAGAAAATTAGAAGTGAAGGATTTCCCGTGTATCGTTGTAATTGATTGTTACGGTGAAAATATGTATGAAACTGAAAGACAAAAGTATGAAAGGAAATAATATGGATTATAATAAACTTGCTTTGGAAATGCATAAGAAGTACAAGGGTAAAATAAGTGTTACTTCAAAAGTAGCTGTAGAAACAAAGGATGATCTGTCTACTGCTTATACACCTGGTGTTGCTGAGCCTTGTAGAGAAATTCATAAGGATGTGAATACGGTTTATGACTATACGGCAAAGGGCAACATGGTTGCTGTCGTAACAGATGGTACTGCTGTACTAGGTTTAGGGGATATCGGTCCTGAAGCAGCACTTCCGGTGATGGAAGGTAAAGCGGTTTTATTTAAAGAATTTGGTAATGTAGATGCCTTTCCAATCTGCTTAAGAACAAAAGATGTAGATGAAATCGTAAGAACGGTTCAATTGCTAGAACCTGGTTTTGGCGGTATTAATTTAGAGGACATTGCTGCACCGAGATGTTTTGAAATTGAAAGAAAACTCAAAGAAGTTTTAGATATCCCAGTTTTTCATGATGACCAACATGGTACTGCGATTGTCGTCGTGGCTGCTTTAATCAATGCCCTTAAGTTAAAGAAAAAAGGTTTTCATGAAGTTGAAGCGGTTATAAATGGTGCTGGTTCAGCGGGCATTGCCATTGCAAAACTTTTAATTTCAGTTGGTATCAAGAATATTGTACTCTGTGATAGGAATGGAACCATTCATAACGATGTAGACAATATGAATGCTGCTAAGAAGGAAATGGCTGCTATAACGAATATAAGAAATGAATCAGGCACTTTATCAGATGTCATTAAAAATAAAGATATTTTTATCGGTGTATCCGCTCCAAATTGTGTAACAACCGAAATGATTGCATCAATGAATCCTGACAGTATTGTTTTAGCAATGGCTAATCCTGTTCCAGAGATCTATCCAGAAGATGCAAAAGCTGGTGGTGCTTATATTATTGGTACTGGTCGCTCTGATTTTCCTAACCAAGTGAACAATGTATTGGCTTTTCCAGGTATTTTCAGAGGTGCATTAGATGTACGTGCGAAGGATATCAATGAAGACATGAAGCTTGCAGCTGCATATGCCATTGCCAATACCTTAACGGATGAAGAAGTTCATGAAGAGTTGATACTACCAAAGGCTTTTGATCCGCGAGTAGGTCCAAATGTTGCAAAAGCTGTTGCTGATGCTGCAAGAAAATCTCAAGTT